>UQPY01000027.1 GCA_900542965.1 uncultured Collinsella sp. | reverse complement strand
TACCTGGGACGACATCGACGGCAAAAATTTTTGCCGTCGATGTCGTCCCAGGTAATGTGATGGATGTTCGATAGCGGCACATCCTCGCCGCGGTAGATGTCGGGCAGGCCGCAGTAGTGTGCCTCGGCGTCATGCGGGACGGCGTCGCTGGTGAGCTCCATGATCTCCCAGCCCACGTTGATGATATAGCCGCGCTCGGGTGCACGGCCGGTGGTCTCGATGTCGATACCGAGCACGGTGCCCTGGATGGGCTTGCGGGCGTAGGCCACGCCGAGCGCGTCGCGGTCGCCGCGGATTTCGCGCATAACGGACGCGGCGGTGCGCTTTTGCATCTTGCCGATGGCGGCGCAGGTGTCGGCATCGGACAGGCCGCGCGAAAGCGTCGCGGGCGTCACGTTGCGCAGGCGTGCCTCGCCAATCTGGTCGCACAGGTCGCGGTTGCGGTCAGCCAGGTCGCGCACGGTGGCAAAGTCGAAGCCGGGGTCGCCCTCGGCGGTAAAGTACTCGGTCTCAAGCACCTTGAGGGCCTCTTCGCCCTTCTGGCGCTCGGATTCCATGGCGCCGTGGTCGCCATAGATAAACATGGGGATAAACGGCTGACGCTCGTATTCGAGTGCTTGCGATACGTTCATATAACTGCTCCTTGGATGGGCCGCGTCGTGCGGCTCAGGGTCATTAAGATGTGGCGAGATGATAGTTTACCATGGGCAACTATTGGCACCGCGCCTAGGACAACTACAATACCCTAGTTGACCGCTAGGACTTTTACAATGCTGCCGAAAGACACGAAAGGTTCCATCCGTCATGGATTTGCTGATTGATATTCTGCTCGACGCCGGCAAGGACACGCTCTCGCTGGTGCCGTTTTTGTTGGTGACGTATCTGGCCCTCGAGACCTTGGAGCACGTCGCGGGCGACCGCGTTAACGGGGCCATCAAGCGCGCCGGCGCCGCGGGTCCCGTGGTTGGCTCGTTGCTGGGCATGGTGCCGCAGTGCGGCTTTTCGGCAATGGCGGCAACGCTGTACGCCGGTCGCGTCGTGACGCTGGGCACCTTGGTGGCGGTGTTTCTCTCGACCTCTGACGAGATGCTGCCGCTGCTACTTGCCGAGCAGGTTCCCGTGCAGACTATGGCGATGCTTTTGGCTTCGAAAGCGCTTATCGCACTGGTCACGGGCTTTATCGTAGATGCCGCCATTCGCGGTCTGCGTCGCAACGCCCGTGCGCATGCGGCGATTCGTCGTACCGTGTTGGGGACCACTGCCAATCCGGCTCATGTGAACTGCGCGCATGACGACCACAGCGGCGGTGACATCATCGACGAGGTGGCCGAGGCGGGCGTGAGCGCCGATCACATCCACGAGTTGTGCGAGCGCGACCATTGCGGTTGCGATGATGATGAAGATGAACGCGAGCGCGACCACGGACACAGCCATGACCACGGTCACGCAGGCGAGCATGAGCACCACCACGGCCATGGGTACGACCACGGTCACTCCCACGAAGGTGCGCCCGTCCTGTCGATTATCCGCAGCGCGATCTCGCACACCGTGCAGGTTTCGGTTTTTATTTTCCTGGTGACGCTGGTCCTGGTCGCCGTGCTCGAGACCTTCGGCGAGTCCGCGATCGAGCAGTTCCTGCGTGGCAACGAGACGCTCGCCGTCCTGGGTTCGGCGCTTGTCGGCCTGATCCCCAACTGCTCGGCGAGCGTGGTCATTACGCAGCTGTACCTGGAGGGCGCGCTACAGCTGGCGCCGATGCTCGCCGGCACGCTCATTTCCGCCGGCGTGGGCTACCTGGTGCTGTTCCGCACCAACCGCAGCGCTCGCGAAAACGCCGTGTTCCTGGTCATGATGTACGTCATCGGCGCTGGCTGGGGCCTTATCCTATCCGCCTTCGGCCTCTAAGTAGGCCTAAAAATGGACTTCAAATAGCCATGCTCGGCGCCTGCGCAATGCGGCGACGCATGGCATTTTGAAGCCCGTTTTTTTGTTGAGTCATGGATTCCGAGCGCTCACACCGCTCAAAACAAAAAGGTAGATTTCCGGGCATGTCCCGAAAATCTACCTTGGTTAGCGCAGCAGCTCGGTGAGGTTGCGCTTAAAGCGGGCCCGGTCTTCGCTGGTAAATGCCGCCGGTCCGCGAGTGCGTCCCCCGGCGCGGCGTACCTTCTTTTCCTCGTGGCGAATAAACAGTTGCATGTCGATGGTCGCCTTATCGTAGACGCGCCCGCGCACGCCGATGGCGGCGGCATCGCGCCCGAGCACCATGCTCGCCAAGCCAATGTCCTGCGTCACGACCACGTCGCCCGCCTGCAGGCGTTCGACAATGGCAAAGTCGGCGCTGTCGGCGCCAACGCTCACATCGAGCGTCGTGACCCAAAAGCCGCGCCGCGCGTGCTCGGCATCGCGCGGGTCGTCGCGGCGAATGTGCCGTTCCAGGTTTTGCGTGCTGTTGCCGGCGATAACAACGGCGACGCCCGCCCGCCGCGCGCAGTCAATCGACTCGCGCGTGACCGGGCAGGCGTCTGCATCAATAAAGAGCGTTCGCGGCATCTAGTGCACCAGTTTGCCAAATTGAATAGCGCGAACAATCAGCGTTACGCCAAACACCAGCAGTGCGGCGCCGCTAAAGATGACGAGCATCTTGGCCGACCACAGCGGATAGATAAACACGAACATGCCGGCGATGATGGAGAGCGCGCCGCTCAGGATGGCGAGGGCACGGTTGGACGAAAGCTCGGACTCCAGAATGGACATGACACCTTCGACGATCCAGCCAAAGCCGGCCACGATAACCACCATCGTGGTGAGCGTCGCGGTCGAGAAGGCCTGGTTGCGCAGGATTATGACGCCGCCCAAGATAATGAGTAGGTTGGAGATGATGCTCGTCACGCGCCAGCCGGTGGGCAGCAGTGGCTCGAAAACAGCGGTAAACAGCCTGATCGCGGCCGTGATCACAAAGTAGAAGCCCAAGACGGTCGTTAGGAAGACGAGGGACTTGGCGGGCGCAAACAGCAGTGCGATGCCGGCGACGAGCGCCAAGACGCCCGTGATGGCGTAAATCCAGCGCACGGCCTTGACGGCCTTGCCTGCCATGCTTTTCTCGTCAAATCCAAACTGGCTCGATTTTTGGTCATCGTTCTTAAAGATGCCCATAATGTCTCCTTTCCGTGCGGCGTAAGCCTTGATCGTTACAACCAGTATCGCCTAAAGGCGCTGGCGTATGGGTCGGGGAGGGCGAAACGTAACCCAAAGGCCCCGAATTTTTTCCGTTGTTCCCCACGTCGCGATTTTCTATTCAACAGGTGTAGAACATTGCAGCCCTGTTCGTTATTGCCTACGTTTTAGGTTAGATTTTCCTAAGAACAATTGCCCGAAATTGGGGGTCCCTATGAACGAAGCAGTTCCCGCAGCGCCGGTAAGCGCTGAGTCGATGGCAAAGCAGGGTTGCGAAAAGCTCGGCTTGGACGCGTTTGATGCGTTGGTTCGCTGCGCCCGCACGTGCCGTCGCTTTGACGAGTCCATGCGCGTGCCGCGTGAGCTTTTGCTTGAGCTGGCGGAGCTGGCGCACCTGACTCCCTGTGGTGCCAATGCTCAGCGTCTGCGTTTTCATGTGGTAAGCGGTGCAGAGGACTGCGCGCGTGTATTTGACGAGCTTGCATGGGCCGGTGCGCTCAAGGATTGGCCGGGTCCCGATGAGGGCGAGCGCCCGACCGGCTACATCGCGATTCTTGCTGAGCGCGCCGTTCCGGGCAAGCCCGCCGCTCCCATTACCGAGGTCGACACGGGCATTGCCGCGCAGACGATGATGCTCGCCGCCCGCAGCGCCACGCCCGAGGTGGCTGCCTGCATGTTCAAGGCCTTTACGCCCCACGCGATCGATGCCATGGGGCTCGATAGCGACAAGTATGAGCTCAAGCTGATCATGGCGTTTGGCGTTCCGGCCGAGACGCAGGTGATCGATGCGATCGATTCCAACCCCGACGGCTCAATTAATTACTGGCGCGACGAGGCGCAGGTGCACCACGTACCCAAGCGCCCGCTTGCCGACGTACTGGTGTAGCTGAGCGTCACCGCGGTGTGATCCGGCGGTAAACCACCACAAAGGTACCTGTCCCCTTTGCGGTGGTGCGAGGGGAGGACGTGTGGCAGATTTGTATTTGGTGCGGCATGGGCAGACTGAGCTCAATGTGCAGAACATTTTGCAGGGTGGGCACGATTCGCCGCTTACGGCGCGCGGGCGCGAGCAGGCGCTGGCGACGCGCGCGGCGTTTGAGGCGCGTGGCGTGACCTTTGACCGTGTGTATTCCTCGCCGTTGGGCCGGGCGCGGCATACGGCTGAGCTAATTGCTGGTGAGGGCTGCTCGATAGAGCTGGTCGATGACCTGCGCGAGTGGCATTTGGGCTCGCTGGAGGGTACATCAAATCGCGAGATGCCGCCGCAGCCCTGGGGTGATTATCCGGTGGCCTTTGGTGGCGAGTCGGAAGTGCAGCTTCAGTCGCGCATGGTCGCGGCGCTGTCCCACATCATGGCCAGGCCGCAGCACGACTGTGTGCTGGCAGTCTCCCACGGCTCTTCCTGCCAGGAGTTTCTTGAGTATGTGACTGGCAGGGGAGAGCTACCCGACAACGGTGCCGTGCTTCATTTTGGCTATTGCGACGGTGCGTTTTCGCTCCTTGATTGGTAACGAACGAAAGGACCCCTATGAATAAAGACCTGTATCTGGTTCGTCATGGGCAGACAATATTCAACCTTAAGCGCATTATTCAGGGTTGGAGTGACTCGCCGCTCACGCAGCTGGGATGCGACCAGGCGGCGCGTGCCGGCATGTTCTTACGTGCGCGCGGCATTGAACCCGATCATGCCTACACCTCCACACTTCATCGCACCGAGCAGACTATCGCCAACCTGTGGCCGGGCTTGGCGTACGAGCGCCTGGACGGTCTGCGTGAGTGGTTCTTTGGCGACTTTGAGGCCGAGCGCGTGATGCTTATGCCCGAGCGCCCGTGGCGAGATTTCTATCGTCAGTTTGGCGGCGAGGGCCAGATGCAGGTGCGCGAGCGCATGGCGGCGACGATAACCGATCTTATGCGACGTCCGGACCACGAGTGCGTGCTCGCGGTGAGCCACGGTTCGGCTATCAAGGAGTTTATGGATCACGTGAAGGGTGCGGCGGCCGACGAGCGCGAACGCGTGCCGGGCAACTGCTCAGTGCTGCATTTTGCGTTTGACGATGCGGCCGATACGTTTGAGTTGGTCGAAGTCTTTACGCAGGAGGATTACGCGCGCGAGCTGGGGCTTGAACCACTTGTGGCGGCAGCAGGCCCGCAACGGGGATAACGCGAGCGTGGCGGCACGGGTCGCTGGCATAACTTCTCGACGCAAAAGGGGCGGAGATGCATGTACCTGCTGCATCTCCGCCCCCTGTTTGTTGGGCTGCCGATTTTTGTGCTGGACGGTCTGGTCTTGCTAGAACCGCGCGACCTGGTGCGTGAGCAGACCCGTCGGAACCTGCGCCGCGCCGCCGCTGACCTGCGCGGCGGGGAAGAGCGCAGCTACGGCAAAGTTGAACGGCTCTTTGCCAGTGTAGGTGCCGGCGGCACGTGCATCGTCGGCCAGGAGCTGTGATGCCTCGACTAGTGCGACAGCGTAGGCAGGGTCGTCGGCCAGTGCCGGCTCCGGCGCCTGGTCGAGCATGGCGCGGATGGCCCCGACGGCGTCCTCGCGCTTGACCTCCCACACGCGGTGCGTAATGCCGGCGGGGTCGGTGACGGCATAGAGTGAAGCGCCCTCTTTTGCGGCGCCGAGGATGATATCCATGACGGGAGAGGCTTCGTAGACAAGCGTTACGGGACGGGGCTGTACCTTGAGGTCGGCGATTGCGCGCGCAGCGGCGGTCGTATCGGCGGCAACCGCGTCGCCGCCCGCCAGCGCACCAACCGGGCAGATCGCCACGACACCCGTCACACGTCCCGGCTCGCCCGAGCATTCGTACACGTAATACGCCGCACCCGGGTCCTTGAGCATCAGACCATCGGCAAGGGCTCCGCGCAGAGCATCGTTGCCGCTCAGGATGCTGCCCATTGCAGGCAGCGCCTCGAGCACGCGGTCCTGAGCCGGGCGGATGCAGGGAAACGGAAGTGCTTTCATGGGCGGTCCTAACGCACGAGTCGGTTTGTTCGCGGCTTATTATGCCCCAACTTGGCCGCTCGCGTCCCAGAGCACGTTATCGGCGAGCGCGATTAGCACCTGCTGACAACGAACGATATCGGCGTGGGGCACATATTCGTTGGGCTTGTGCGCGAGCGCGAGCGACCCGGGACCGTAGCTCATGCAATTGCGGTTACCTGTCTTGCCGGCAATGACGGCGGTGTCGGTGTAGCCGGTAAAGAAGCCGACGGTCGTGTCCGCGTCCGTCACGTCATCGGCGGCACGCTTGAGCGCTGCTAGAAGGGGAGAGTTCGGGTCGCGCTCGATGGCGGGGCGGTCGCCCGTCACGGTGTAGCTGCCATGGCAACCGGGGACCGCGGCTTCGGCGCCGGCGATGGCCAGCTCTACCATGCGCTTCGCGGCGGCCGTATCGGTCGGAGGCGTCAGACGCATGTCGACCCAGACTTTGGCGCGGTCGGGCACGACATAGGGGCGATATCCGCCCTCGATTTGGCCAAACGTGATGGTCGAAGGCCCCAGCTCATCGTGCGCGGGCAGCGCCATAAACGCGCGACGGAGCGAACACACGACCTCGGCCATGGCAGCGACGGCATCCGCGCCCTTCCAGGGCTGGCTCGCATGCGCCGTCACGCCAGTCATTTCAATCTCGAACCACGTACGCCCCTTGTGCGCCACCTGGATCTGTCCGTCGGTGGGCTCGGTGTCCAGCACCCATTCACGCGAGCCGACCCAGCCAGCATCGATCGTGGCCTCTGAGCCGCGCATAAAGTCCTCCTCGTCGACCGAGCAAATGAGTGAGAAGCCACGGCGGGGCAGCTTGCCTTCTGCCGCCACGCGCTCGAGCGTATGGACCAGTGCGGCAATGGCGCAGGCCAGGCCACCTTTCATATCGCAGGCGCCGCGGCCATAGAGTTTATCGTCGCGCACAACTGCCCCAAGCGGTGCGATGTCTGCGTCCCAGCCATCGCCCAAGGTGACGGTATCCATGTGGCAGATATAGACCAGCCGCGGCTCGTCGCTTTGGCCCGGCACGGTGACTATAAGGTTGCGGCGCCCGGGCAGCACCTCGAGTTCCTCAACCTGCACGGCATGGAGCGCAGAACTACTAAGTTGTGCCAGCTGCTCCTCAATGAGCCTCTTAATGAAGCGCTCAATTTCATCCTCATACGCGCCCGGGTCTGAGCTGTCGATCCGCACAAGCTCCTGCGCAAGCCGCCAGGCAGAGTCCTCATCAACCATATGCAACCTCACAATCAGTTTGCTTTCCAAACCGATTGTAAGCCTCCTGAGAGATCCGCGACGTGGGCGTGGCATTATTTACCGTTCGCAGGCCGAGCCAGCGCGTTTGCCGTCCGAGCGGGTTCACAAACGACGCAGTGGGTACGTAGCCTTTATGGACGACATGCTGTGCGACATATCTGCCTTTCGGTATCACCGGATACCTCCACAGGTCTTGGCGATAATGCCGGACCTGCCCGATTCTGCGGACGACCAGCGCAGGGAGCGTCTTTGCGAGCACCCGCTCGTCAAGCATTTCCTGGGCACCCCGTTACACGTGTTGGCACAGGGCAGCTGCGGACGTAAGGGCGATCGCATTGTCAGGCATGTTTGGAACGGGGAGAGGCCGTTTGACTCCGTGCGGCAGACAGAGTTTGGCCTCGATGTCGCGTCCCCGCTCTTTACCCTGCTGACCCTGGCTCCTTCGGTCTCAAACGAGCGCCTGATCATGTGCATGTATGAGATGTGCGGCACCTTTGCCGTGTGCAAGATCGCGCCTCAGGTAAAGTCGGCACTTGTGCAGGCATATGGGGGCCAGTGGGGTGACGCACGGTTGGGTTGGGAAAATGTAAAGGATGTCTCGGGGAATCCAACGGACCTGTGGAAACGACCGCCCTTGATCGAGTTCTCTGAACTTACAGAGTACGTCGATAAGATCCCGGGGCTCCGCGGTGCTAAATCGTTCACACGTGCCGCGAAATGCATTACGGGGGTGGCGGCATCGCCGCTTGAGGTCCAGGCTTCGATGCTGTTTGGCCTTACGAGGTTGCGCGGCGGCGAAGGGCTGCGCCTTACCAATAACGTTGAGATTCGTATGACGCGCAGTGCCCGTCTGATTTCGGGGCTTGATAGGCGCTATGCCGATATCCTGCTGGCAAATAAGGACGGCAGCCGAGAGTGCCTGGTTGAATGCCAAGGTAAAGCCATTCATGGATCCATTGAATCCAAGATCTCGGACTCCGATCGAACGACGGCGCTGCAAGCGATGGGATATCCCGTCGTTCTGATGACCTATGGCCAGCTGGCCGACTCTGATGCCTTCCGCGTGGTGATGGAGCTCATTATGTCCTATCTCGATGCGCCACTGAAAGACAAGACGCCTCGGCAGCAGGAGCTCGAACGGCGGCTTCGTGAAGAGATTTTTATCGATTGGGCGGGAATGTAGTCGCGCGGTGGGTAAACGGTAGCGCGAGCTAGAGTTCTGGTCGCAAAAAGGCTTCAGTTTCGCCTTGGAAGGGCATTAAAAATGCTATCTAGAATAAGTTGTTTCGGAAAATGGACAGTCAACTTACATTCGGCATATAGAAATCGATTATTACCCACTAAAGTCCCTGATAAAGTTGTTTATCAAAAGGGGTGCGCTTGGTGATTTGGGTCTTACTGTCGATTATCCGAAAAAACTTGTTCTGGGTATCATTTCTAAAGTCGTCCGGAGCAACGAAATCGGCCCCCGTTTCGTGAAAACGGGGGCCGAATGGGCTTCATGGCCTGTCTGGCAGGCTTGGCGCCGACGCTACTTGATCACGCGCACGCGATACATCGACGGAATCTGCTTAAGCGCCTCAATCGTGCTGCTGTCCAGGTGCTCGTCGGTGTCGAACATGGTGTAGGCGTTCTCGCCGGCAGACTCGTTGGTCATGCGCTGCACGTTGGCGTTGTCCTTGGCCAGGATCGCCGTGATCTGGCCGATCATGTTGGGCACGTTGGCGTGCAGGCAGGCGATGCGGCTCGCGGCGCGCGCCTTGCCCATGCTGCAGGCGGGGTAGTTGACGCTGTGCGCGATGTTGCCGTTTTCCAGGTAATCCTTGAGCTCGCTGATGGCCATGTCGGCGCAGTTGGCTTCGGCTTCGCCGGTGCCGGCGCCCGAATGCGTGGTGATAAACGTGTTGGGCATCTTGACGGTCTTGGGCGTGGCAAAGTCGCAGCTAAACCAGCTGAGCTTGCCCGCGCGCAGGGCGGCGTCGATGGCGTCCTCGTCGACGATGGTCTCGCGCGCGTAGTTGATGAGCACGGCGCCCGGGGCCAGCAGGTTGATCTGCTCGGTGCTAATCATGCCGATGGTGTCGGCCTTGCTGGGCACGTGCACGGTGAGGTAGTCGCAGCCGCGGCAGAGGTCCTCGAGCGTGCCCACGCGCTGCACCTCGCGGCTCAGCACCCATGCGTGTTCGACGGAAATGAACGGATCGTAGCCGTAGACGTCCATGCCCAGATCGACGCAGGCGTTGGCGACCTTGGAGCCCACGTTGCCCAGGCCGATGACGCCGATGCGCTTGCCCTTGAGCTCGCGGCCCACAAAGGCCTTTTTGGCTTTCTCGGCATCGACCTGGATCTCGGGGTCGTCGGCGTTGTCGCGCACCCAGTTCATCGACTGCACTACGCCGCGGCTCGAGAGCACCAGCATGCCCAGGACGAGCTCCTTGACGGCGTTGCTGTTGGCGCCGGGGGAGTTAAAGACGACGACGCCCTTCTTGGCGTACTCCTCGACGGGGATGTTGTTGACGCCGGCGCCGCAGCGGGCGATGGCGCGGATGCCCTCGGGCAGCTCGTAGCCGTGCAGGTCGGTCGAGCGCATCAGGATGGCGTCGGCCTCCTCGGCGGTGCCCACAAACTCGTAGCCCTCGCCAAACTCGACTTTGCCGTCTTTAGTGATGTCGTCGATGGTCTTGATCTTACGCATGGAAAAACTCCTTAGCAGGTTTGTCTAAAACAAGTGGTTTGAAGTGGCTGGTCGGCCCGCGGGTTGCGGGCTAGTTAGATCGCGGACTCAAACTATGCTGCGCTTCGAAGTCCTTCATGTATGTGGCCAGCGCCTGCACGTCCTCCATGGTGACGGCGTTGTACACGCTGGCGCGCATGCCACCGACGAGACGATGGCCCTTGACGTTTTGGATCTGGTGCTCTGCCGCGCCCGCGACAAAGGCGGCGTCGAGGTCGGCATCGCCGGTACGGAACGTGACGTTGGCGATGGAGCGACTGTCTGTCTGCGCGGTGCCGTGGAATAGTTTGCTGTTCTCGAGCAGGTCGTAGAGCAGGTTGGCCTTGGCCCAGTTGCGCTCGGCCATGGCGGCAAGTCCGCCGGTCTGCTCAACCCAACGGAACACCTTGCCGCACACGTATATGCCAAAAGTGTTGGGCGTGTTGAGCATGGAACCCTTGGCGGCCTGGGTCTTAAGGTCCAGGTACTGCGGCGTCTGCGCAAAGGCCGGACCGTCGGCGATCAGGTCGTCGCGCACGATGATCACGGTCACGCCCGCGGCGCCGGCGTTTTTCTGCGCGCCGGCGTAGATGAGTCCGTAGCGCTCGACGTCGAGCGGCTGCGACAAAAAGCAGCTCGAGACATCGGCGACCAGCGGTACGTCGCCGCAATCGGGCAGCTGGTGGAACATGGTGCCAAAGATGGTGTTGTTCTGGCAGATGTAAACGTAGTCGAGCCCGTCGCCCGCGGCCTCGGCGGCAATGCGCGCGTTGATGTCGGCCATGTTGGGAATGTGGTCGAAGTTGGTGTCCTCGGAGTTCGCGAGCAGCACGGCCTCGCCGTACTTGGCGGCCTCTTTGTACGCCTTGTTGGCAAAGTTGCCGGTCACGACGTAGCCGGCGCGGCCGCGGCGCATGAGGTTCATCGGGATGCCCGCAAACTGCAGCGTGGCGCCGCCCTGCAAAAACAGGACGCGGTAGTTGTCGGGGATGCTCAGCAGGCGGCGCAGGGTTGCCTCGGCGTCGTCGATGATCTGCTGGTACATGCTAGATCGATGGCTCACCTCGAGCACGGACATGCCGCAACCGCGGTAGTCCATCATCTCGTCGGCGATCTCGGCGAGCACGCTTGTGGGCAGCGCGGCCGGGCCAGCTGAGAAGTTGTGCACACGTGCCATCCTCTAGTTCCCCCTCGTAGTCGTTTGAACGTTCGGGATACTTTAGCACAGTGGAGCGCCAGGCGCGACCGCATCACGGTAAAACTCGACTGCGCCGCTATGATTTACAGGATGGTTACATGGGGGAGGGCTTATCTCGAGGCTCGCATCCGATCCGCCTCGGCCTTCGCTTGTTTCCAGGGGCGCACACGACCGCTGGTGAGGTCGTCGTAACCATGAGCGATGGTACGTTGAATGTGATCTTCGCGTTCCTGAATGGTAGTTAGCGCGCGCGTCTGATCGGAAATAGGCTTTACGACAGGCATATGAAACTCCTTACATAGAATCATATGTAGAACTCTATGTTGAGTGTAGCGAAGGGTGGCGTTGGGCGTGTGCGTGCCTGCATTCGTAAGCGCGGTTGTCTGGCAAGTATGATTTGGGGCGACCTCGTTAAAGTTTCTAAGCTGCGAAAATGACCGTTAACCGGATTAAATTTTGTTGCTCAACATTTGACACTCTGGGCGTGGTAACTTTTTTACCAACAGGTATGATTATTGTCATGTGCGCCGCGCCTGCCTGCCGGGTTGCGGCGCACTTGTGACAGCCTTTGACACCCTTGGAGCGTGTACTGTGGATGTAACCACAAAAAGCGTTCGGGGGGGGGGTGCTCACCCGCGAGCAATTCCTCCCGCATGAGATGCGCATCGTCGCTGCCCTTCGTATGCGGGGCGCAAGCGACGAGCAGGTCATTGTACGCGTAAAGAGCGAGAACCTCTTTCAATATCCCACGGAGCGCATGGTCGCCAACCGCGCAACCGTGTGCCTTCGCCGCCTTGACGCCATGGTGTCCACGGACGCCGTATGCGCCGCGCGCGGCATCGACCCCAAAACCGCCGTCGAGGCTGCGTCATCCCTAACCAGGCTCATGGCATCCGGCACTCCAACGCAGGCGGACCAGGCCATCTTCTACAGCATGATCTGCCGCTACGATATCGTGCGCGAGCTGGTGCTCGTCGAGGTAGGGGAGCGCCTACAAAACTTCGATTATGCCTTTACGGCGGTTGACCTCAACGCCTTTATGACACGCTTTACCACGGAGTATCCGGACGCGGCCCGCTGGACTGAGGCCACGGTCAAGCGCATTAAGGGCTCGCTCCGCCAGACGCTCCGCCATGCCGGCCTTATCGGCGAGGGCCAGGGCCCGGAGTCCGAGCGCCTGTCACCACTCTTCCTCGATTCCGATGTCGAGCGAGCCTTGGTTCAGCTGGGCGAGCAGTCGCTTATCGCGGCCCTTACCGGCAGGGCGGTGATGTAGCGTGGCTCCCGTCAAAAGCGCCGTCGACCCTGTTATCACCCCGGCGACCGATCTCACCACCAATATCGGCATCCATTCTCGCAAGAGCGTCGTGGCGGCGCATGCCCGCTCCGAGCGCGTCTGTCAGGAATTTGAGCGCCGTGCGCAGCTTCTGCGCGAGTGCCTGTGCAGCGAGGACTTTTTGGCCAACAAGGGCATAGGCAATGAGATCGGCTTCCACACCTTTTGCTATGACCCCGCGCTGGAGTTTGAGGCGCGTGCATTATTTGACACCCTTTCACGCGATGCCGAGGCCGACAAGCTTCCGTGCACGCTCAAGGTCGTGAACCTTTACGACGCCGTGCTGGCAATTCTCGAAAAGCGCCGTGTCCTCAAGGCTATCCCGCACCAAGAGGAGCGCCGCGGTACCCAGCGCGTGCTCGAGGACGTGGCCAAGTTCGCCTCGGCCGAGAAAGTCGCCGCGTACATCCTTGAGCAGACCGAGCCGCACGCGCCTGGAGACGTCGTTCTCATCACCGGCGCGGGCGAGGTTTTCCCGTTCTTTCGCATACACACGCTTCTCCACTGCATGCTTGCGGATTTTGATGAGGTGCCTGTGGTCGCCGCCTATCCGGGCAGTTTCAACGGCTCTTCTTTCCAGCTCTTTAACCGTCTGCCGGCCGACAACTACTACCGCGCCATCGATATCTCGTAAGCACGGCTCCCCGCAGACAAGTCCCTGCCGCCGGCAACAATCCTTTGCCATAACGTTCCCAAACCCAAAGGAGCACCCATGGACAACACGATCATTCGCGACCTCTTTGCAAAAGACATCAACCGCTCCATCAACGGCGTGGTCAAGGTCCAGGATTCAAAAGATGGGTCCATCCGCCAGGAGCTTGACGAGTACGTGGTGACGCGCGAGTTGCAGAGGCACTTTGCCACGTTCTTCAAGGCCTACGGCGATGCCATCGATGTGCGCACCGACAAGATCGGCGTGTGGATCAGTGGTTTCTTCGGTTCCGGTAAATCGCACTTCCTCAAGATGCTGAGCTACCTGCTCGAGAATCGCCAGATCGGCGGTAAGAACGCCATCCGCTACTTTGACGGCAAGATCGTCGACCCAATGGTCGCGGCTGCCATGGAGCGCGCCTGCTCGGTGCCCACGCAAGCTATCCTCTTTAACATCGATAGCAAGGCGGGCCAGTGGAAGCAGGGCGATACGGCCCCCACGGCGCTGCTTCGCGGCTTTGAGCGCATGTTCTACGAGGCGCGCGGCTTCTACGGCGAGGACCTAAAGCTTGCAAAGCTCGAGGACCACATCGATTCCCTGGGCAAGACCCAGGAGTTCCGCGAGGCCTTTGAGCGCGTCAACGGCGAGTCCTGGCTCCAGACCCGCGACACCTACAGCTACTTTGAGGACGACGTCGTCGAGGTGCTGCAGAGCGTGCTCGGCATGAGCGAAAAGGCCGCATGGAACTGGCTCGAGGGTTCTGAGGACGAGGTTTTGGCCCCTGATGTCTTTGCCAAAAAGGTCAAGGACTACGTAGACGCTCAGGCAGCGGCCCACGGCGGCAACTTCCGTTTGCTCTTTATGGTCGACGAGGTGGGTCAGTTTATTACAAACGACAAGGACCCAAGCCTTATGCTGAGTCTTCAGACCATCGTCGAGGAGCTGGGTGCTGCCTGCGGTGGCCGCGTGTGGGTGATGGTTACGAGCCAGGAGGCCATCGACAACCTGAGCCTGCCCGTGGGCAACGACTTTTCAAAGATCCAGGGCCGCTTCAATACCCGCCTTTCGCTCTCCAGCTCCAGCGTGGACGAGGTCATCCAGCGCCGTGTGCTCGAGAAGACCGCGCCGGCGGCCGATATGCTTGCACAGGTCTACGAGCAAGACGCCGCCGTGCTTAAAAACAACTTTACCTTTGAGGGTGGCTCGCGCTCCGACCTTGC
Source organism: uncultured Collinsella sp. (assembly GCA_900542965.1). Classification (GTDB taxonomy): domain Bacteria; phylum Actinomycetota; class Coriobacteriia; order Coriobacteriales; family Coriobacteriaceae; genus Collinsella. The sequence goes on along the minus strand of UQPY01000027.1, from coordinate 15,105 downwards.
CGGCTACGCCAACTCCAAGGATTTTGTGGCCAGCTACCCGTTTGTGGGCTACCAGTTTAAGCTCCTGCCCGACGTGATGACCGAGGTGCGCAAGCACGGTGTCAAGGCTAAGCACATGTCAACGGGCGAGCGCTCCATGCTGAGCGCGTTCCAGGAGAGCGCTCAGGCCATCCAGTATGACCAGACCGGTGCACTCGTGCCGTTCTGGTGCTTCTTCGACACTATCTCCAAGGATTTGGAGCACGGCATCATTCAGGTCGTCGTCTGTGCGGAGCGCGCGGCTGAAAACGCAGAGGGTCTTGAGAGCTACGATGTCCGGGTGCTTAAGCTCCTGTACTTGATCCGCTACATCGGCTACGTCAAGGCCACGGTCGAGAACATCTCCATCCTTATGATCGATAGCCTGGACGTGGACAAGCGCGCCCTTAAGGACCGCGTCAAGGAATCTCTCGCCCGCTTGGAGCGCGAGAGCTACGTGGCACGCCAGGGCGATACCTATAGCTTCCTCACCGATGAGGAGCAGGAGATAGCGCAGGAGATCGCACGCACCCCGATCGACAACGCGAAGGTGATTGAGTACATCAAGAAGCGCCTGTTCGAAAGCATCTACACTGCGCGCAAACTCAACCGCGGGGCCAACGACTTTCCGTTTGACCGCTATGTGGACGGCTCAATCCACGGTACCAGCATGGGCGGCATGGAACTTTCCGTGGTGACCATGGCCAGCGATCTGGGCCGTTCGGACGATGCCGAGCTGGCATTGAAATCCGTGGATAAGGCCATCGTGGCCTTGAGCGACGAGGTGGATTATTGGGCCCCACTCGTCAACGCCGCTAAGATTCGCATGTACGCCCAGACGCGCAATCTGCAGGAGCTACCGCCGAGTACCCGCCAGATTGTCGAGGCCAAAATGCGCGAGAAGGACTTTAACGAGAAAGAGGCTGACGCCCTTTTGGCTGAGGCGGTGCTCCATGCACGATGCGCCGTCAACGGGCGCATGATTGAGATCCGTGCTGCCAAACCCGCTCAGGTCTTTGAGCAGGTGCTGGCGCAGCTGTGCGATGTGGTCTTTGAAAAGGCCGACTATATCGGCGCGCCGGTCACGAGCGATTCCGATATTCGCTCTACTCTGGTGGGCAACGTTCAAGTGGGGCTCGCTGGCATGGATGCAGGTAACACGCGTGCGCTCAAAGAGGTCGAGGACTACCTCAAAGTGCAGCACCAGCGCCACCTGGATACCGCTATGGGCGATATCCAGCGCCAGTACCAGCAAAGGCCCTTTGGCTGGCGCGAGGTCGACATCGCAAATGTGGTGACGCAGCTTGTGGTGGAGCAGCGCGCGCAGGTGCTGTTTGGCGGTCAGACGGTTCAAGCTAACGACAGCCGCATGGTGGCGCTCCTGCGCAAGGATGCCGATAAGGCTCAGGTGCGCTTGCGCATGCGCATGAGCGACCGGTTGCTGCGCGCCACGGGCGAACTCATGTGTGACCTGTTTGATCTCAAGACCGTGCCCTCCAACGAGGATAGGCTCGTGGTCGAGCTCAAGGAGCGCCTTGAGGACTTGCGCGAGTCGTGCCTCGCCATGGCACGCGACTACTATACGGGCATCAAACCGCTCTATCCGTATCCTGGCGAGAGCGAGTGCGAGAAGATGCGCTCGGAGGTGGCCGACGTCCTTAAGGACCAGAACGAGTCCGAGGCGTTCTTGACCACGTTCACCAAGCATGAGGAGCGCTTGCTCGATGCCAAGGAAGACTTTGACAAGGTGGCTGAGTTCTTCGAGTCCAACCAACGAACAGCGTTTGACCACGCCAAGGATTTCTTGAGCCGCACCGAGGGTATCGAGTATGCCTCCGATGACATTCCCGGTGCGGTGGAGAACGTGGCGACGGTTCGTGAGATCCTCAAAGATCCCAAGCCCTACGGCCGTATTAAAGACCTGCAGCCGCTTATGGATCCCGTCGAGGATGACATGAAAAAGCTGTTGGGCATCCGCCGCAATGAGTTTTTGTGTCGCATCGAGAGCGATCTGCAAGACCTGCGGACGCAGGCCGAGAGTCAAAAGGGCTTTGTCAATCAGGCCAAGGATGCCATAGCAGACGCCGGCACCAAATACGAGTCGTTCAAAAACCGTGCCCACAGCGCTCAAAGTCTCAACGAACTGAGCGTTGTTGCAACTAACTGGGGCGACTGGCTCAGTGCGGCGGCCAACGAGATGTACGACGCTGTGGATGAGGCCCGCGTGCGTATGGACAACGAGCGCCGCACCACCGAGGTCATGAGTACGGGCGAGGTGGTCAAGAAGGTCTCCAACAAGGGCGCCGCATCGTCTGCTCCCGTGCCCGCGCCCAAGCCCCAGCGCAAGATCAAGACTGTACGCCGCGCCGATCTGGCCAAGCCGAGTCGTCTCTTGTCCGCAGAGGACGTGGAGCGCTACGTGGACGACCTGCGCTCCCGCCTTATGCAGGCGCTCGCTGCAAACGACGAGATCCGTATCAACTAACCCGCGGAGCCACTGGTGCCAAAGCGCGCACCGGTGGCTTATGGCGTTTAGAAAGGCTCATCAACCATGAACGATTCTGCTCTTAAGAGCTTCTGCACCTGGGCCCGTACGGAGCTCATCAAAGGCGTGGAGGCGCAGATGGTGCGCTACGGCATCACCGAACCTGCACCCGCGCCCGTTGGGTCCGAGACCGTCAACGGCCTGCCCCTAAGTCCGGCTGAGATTGAGCAACGCGACGAACTGCTGCGCATGCAGGCGGAGGTGGGTCACGAGGCGCTGCGCGACCGTGCGGCCTACACCTGGTTCAACCGCATCGTGGCCATTCGCTTCATGGATGCATGCGGATGGCTTCCCAGCCGCATGCGCATGCTAAGTTGTGCGGACGGCAGCCATGGCAGCGAGGCCGTGGAGAACGCATTGGACGTGGAAATAACGACGGCCGATACCGATCGCATAGCCGAGCTCAAGATGGCGGGCTTGGATGAACCGTTGTGGCGCTACCTGTTTGTTGCTCAGTGCGAGGAGCTTGCCGATTGCCTGCCGGGCGTCTTTGAACGCGTGGGCGGAGCCATGGAGCTGCTGTTGCCCCAGGGCCTCATGATGGCTGACAGTGTGGTGGGCAAACTCAATGCCGTCCTCACTGACGAGGACTGGCGCAAGGGCGTGACCGTTCTGGGCTGGATGTATCAGTACTACAATGCCGACGTTAAAGACGAGTTCTTCAAGTCCAAGCGCAAGGCAGCGGCGGCGGACATCGCGCCAGCCACGCAGCTCTTCACCCCCGAGTGGATCGTGCGCTATATGGTCGAGAACTCGCTCGGCCGTCTGTGGATGCTCAACAATCCGGGGAGTTCGCTACGCGAGCGCATGGAATATTACATCGAGCCCGATGCTGAGCACGAGGACTTCATCCGCATTTCGAGTCCCGAGGAGATAACCCTCTGCGACCCCGCATGCGGCTCGGGCCATATCTTGGTCTATGCGTTTGAGCTGCTCTTCCATATGTACGAGGAGCGCGGCTATCGTGAGCGCGAGATTCCCGAGCTCATTCTTACTAAAAACCTTGCAGGTATGGAAATCGATTCCCGCGCGGCACAGATCGCGGAGCTGGCGCTTGCCATGTGCGCCCGCGAGCACGACCGTCGCTTCTTTAGGCGTGGCGTTCGTGCCGACGTTACCGTGCTCTCGAGCATCCCGCTAGGGGAGGACGAGCTGCCGGGAAACAAGAAGCTCGCCGAGGAGCTGAGTCATTTGGGCGAGATCGGTTCGCTGCTCAATCCCTCAGAGGACGAGATCGACGAGCTCAAGGCTGCCGCCGCGAGTTGCTCCGAGGACCTTTTTGCTTCTGCGGCCAAAACTAAGCTCGAAAGCGCCGTCGCCATTTGCGAGAAACTGTCCCGTCGTTTTATCTGCGTCGTGGCGAATCCTCCGTATATGGGCAGCAGCAGCTTTAACCCCTTCATGAGCAAGTGGGTCAAGAAGAACTACCCCGACGTGAAGAGTGACCTCTTCTCCAGCTTTGTCGTTCGCATGTTCAGTCTCGCCAAGGACCACGGCGAGTGCGGAGTCATGTCGCCTTTCGTCTGGATGTTCATCGGAAGCTATGAGAAGCTCCGCAACGAGATTATCGACAACAGAACGCTGACCTCTCTCATCCAGCTTGAGTACTCGGGCTTCGCTGGCGCGACCGTGCCCATCTGCACCTATACGTTCAACAACTCGTTCATCAAGGGCTACAAGGGCGGCTACGTGCGCCTTTCGGACTTCGTTGGTGCTGCCGTTCAGGCCCCGAAGGCCCTCGAAGCGATCCGAAACCCCGACTGCGGCTGGTTCTACCGCCGCGACGCCGAGACCTTCAAGCAGATTCCCGGCACCCCCATTGCCTACTGGGCCAGTGACGGGCTACTCGATGCTTTTGCCAACAGCCCTAAACTAAAAGATATTGCAAAGCCGCGTGTTGGGCTTCAGACGAGCGATAATGCTAGATTCATTCGACTATGGCATGAGTGTTCCTTACGAAGGACTTTATTCAATTGTCCTAATGCTGTGAGTTCGTTTGAAAGTGAGGCAAAGTGGTATCCGCACAACAAAGGCGGTTCGTTCAGGCGTTGGTGTGGAAATGCAGAGTATTTAATTGAATACAAGTCCAACGGTGAGAGTCTCAGACATTCTGAAGGCGCAAGCGTTATTCCGGACGAAATTGCCTTTAATCGTGCTCTTACCTACTCTCGTATTTCATCGGGTTTGATTTCATTTAGAGAACAGCCAACGGGTTGGCTGTTTGATTCGGCGGCTGTCGTAATGTATCCGGACAAAGCGATGTTCAATTACCTCCTTGCTCTGCTTAATTCGAACGTAATTTCGAGTGCAACCTCATTTCTTGTCCCCACGTTAAACGCGCAGCCGGGCGATATCGCGAAGTTGCCCATTCTCACTGATGAAAGCAGGCTTTCAACGGTTAGTCAGCTTTCGAAGAGTTGTCGGGAGATTGCAGGGCTTGACTGGGACTCGTTTGAAACCTCCTGGGATTTCAAACGTAATCCTCTTGTCTAGGTGATCGTCATGGCTGAAAAGAAGAGGCACAAGCCTGTCGATAAGACTAAAATTGAATATGTCGAACCTAAGCCAAGCTGGATAAAGGCTGTTAAGGTTAATGACCCTAATGACGTCATGGGTTCTATTATTCAGTTTTTTCTGGTTGAATCTCCTTGTAAAGGTGTGAGTAGCAGAGGGATATCGCTTCTCGATTATGGATGGGCCGATAGTGTTCCTCCTAAATCCGGGTACCTTCACCGAAGATTATTGGAAGTGGCCAATCTCTGCGATGGGTCGACGCTATTTACGGCCACACGAAAAGAAGAGATGAAAAATAGGTTTGTTGATGCTGATATGCCTGGCAATTTTGCTTCAACTTGTACCTCAAATCGCGTTGTGGCGCTCATCAACAGCAATTTTGTGCTTGATTTATTTCGGATTATTAGAAATTCGTTGGCACATTGTCGCTTTCAATTGGTCGAAAAGAACGGTGTAGATTTCATTGCTTTTGAAAACGGTATGCCAGGAAAAGATCTCATTGGAGCGGATTCATTTGAGGTGAGTTCTCGTTTATTTCTTAAATGCAGCACTCTCATTGATTGGATTGCTGTGATTAAGTCCGAGGCTGTATATGAGGCGGAAGAAATTGCCCGAAAGAAAGAGACCTCAGAACGGGAGTGGGAAAACACACGTCAATTGGTTTTGTCTCGAATCTCGAGTGGGTCCTGCTCAAATAAAGATGAACTCGGGAAGGACTGTGAGCTATCTAAGCGTAATTTAGATAAATTGCTTGGCGAGCTGAAGGCCCAAGGGCTTATTGCTTATTCACGTTCTAATCGAAAATGGGAACTTACTGGTGACGCAAATCCGTGAGTAAGAGATGTTTCATCTTTGATTGCAAAGAACGGCGTGTCGAATGAGCTCCAACGTTTTTATCGCAAAGAGACTCGCTGTCTCTCGAAAGTGACCTTTTAAATGAATATTAGTCGGCGTTTTTAAATGAGAGGGCGGTCAAATATGGCCACTTTACTTCAAGAAAAATACGAGGCTCGCAAGGCCGAGGTCAACGCTCGCTTTGAGCAGCTTCGCGCCAACGAGGAGGAACTCAACCGGATTTTTGCCAAGATCTACAACATGGAGGGAGAGGTGCCCATCGAGGTCGAGGACAAGTACGTCTCGGTGGCGCGCATCTTCGATACGGCAGAAGAGATTCCGGAGAGCTACAAGGGCAACAAGTACGTGCGTACCAAGCGCGACGAGATCGCCTCGCTCATAAGCTATGCCGTGGGCTGCATGTTTGGCCGCTATTCGCTGGATGTGGACGGGCTGGTTCTGGCCGACCAAGGCGCCACAGTCGATGACTATCTGGCCAAGATGCCCGATCCCGCGCATGTGACCTTTATGCCCGATAGCGACAACGTGCTGCCCATTACCGATGACGAGTACTTTGACGACGACATCGTGCGCTACTTTATCGACTTTGTGCGCACCGTGTATGGTGAGGAGACGCTTGAGCAGAACCTGGCCTTTATTGCCGAGGCACTTGGCGGCAAGGGTACCTCGCGCGAGGTAATCCGCACCTACTTTTTGAAGGACTTCTTTAAGGACCACTGCCAGACCTATAAGAAGCGCCCCATCTACTGGCTGTTCGACAGCGGCAAGAAGAACGGCTTCAAGTGCCTTGTTTACATGCATCGCTACCAGCCTGACCTGTTGGCTCGCATCCGCACCGACTATGTGCATGAGCAGCAGGAGCGCTACCGTGCCCAGATCGGGTATGCCAACGATGCCCTTGTCAGTGCCGAGCGCGGCGAGCGCGTGCGCTTGGATAAGCGCATCAAAAAGCTCAACGACCAGCTCAAAGAGACCATTGCCTACGAGGAGAAACTGCACCACTTGGCAGACCAGATGATTAAGATCGACCTGGATGACGGCGTCAAGGTCAACTACGCCAAGTTTCAGGATGTGCTGGCGAAGATTAAGTAACTGCAGATACGGTAAGGATATTCATGCCCAAGATAGATGTAGAAGAACAGCTCAAGCTGCGATTTTTGCAGCCGTTGTCCTCATGCGCGCCGCGCCGTGTTGTGGTTTGGCACGATGCGGACGGCGAGTTTGCTCCTGAGTTTGAGCGATTGGCTGCCGAGGGTTTCGACGGCGTGGGGGCCGATGCCGGCGTAATGCCTGCTCACGGTGACTTTGAGCGCCCGGTGCGCTTTGTTGAGGCCTGCGAGGGCCGTATGTTTGCCGTCAAGAAGCTCATCAACCGCGATGACCTTGTGAGCGATATCTTGCTGTATCGCCGTTGCCCGCGCGGCAGGCTTGAGGGTGATTGGCTTGCCGATGTTGAGCTGTATGCCGATCAGTTCCAGGCTGACTATCTTTCGCTTTTGGCCGATCAGCTGGGCATCGAGAATATCGACGCCGTGCGCGAGAGCCTGCGCGAGCACAAGACGTTCTTTGATGCCAAGACCCGCTGCGCTAAGTTTGCCGCGTGTGTTCCACATGCCTCGGGCGCATCCGATATCGAACTCGGCATCCTTGCGGTGATTTTTGGCGGTAAAGAGCCTGGTGACGCGCGCCCCGCGTTTGTGCTGCGTGGCTGTATGACCATGCTGCTGCACGAGGGTCCCGAGGCGCTGGCTGAGTTGGCGGACAAGTACTGCGTGCGCGATGCCCTCTCTGCCTTCATTGTGCGTTGCTATGGGTTTGATGGGCCGCTTTACGAGCGTGACTCATTGCTTATGCTTGCATCCCATGTGCTCCTTACGGCGGCATCCACCGCGCTTCCCGAGGGAGCGCTCAAGGGGCTTGAAAGCCATGTGGCTCCCGCCTACGGGCCCTATTGCCTTGAGGCGGTGCGTGCGTGGGACCAGACCGCCGATACCCAGGCATCGAGCGAGGACCTATTTGAGATTTGCCGTTTGGTTGAGGACGCCCGCGGACTCTTTGCACGGTTCGAGACCTTACCGATCGATGTGCTGACCTCGCTTGATGTGTTTCCGTGCGTCAATGAGGCTGTGCTCTCGCAGCTGTTCTGCTCGTTTGCGCAAGGTGCAGACCGTGTTGAGGATGCGCGTGCCTTTGCTGCGCGCCGTTGCGACCTAAGCTGGTACCGTCGTGTCGAGAGCTACTTTGACCTGCTTGCCGCTGTGGCCGATATGTGTGCGTTTAGGCAGGCGCACGCGGGCGGGTTCCATCTGGCGCAGCCCCAGCAGGTGTGGGATGCCTACACGTCCGATTGGTATGCCATGGATGCCGCCTATCGTCATATGTGCACCGCGTATCTGCGGGCGCGCTCCGTCGAGTGCGATGTGCTCGAGGAGCCCACCCGCGCTGTGGCGGACTGGGCGGAGAATCTCTACAGCAACTGGTTCTTGGCGGATGCCAATGCCTGCTGGACATCCGCTGCGCAAGGGGAGTGGGCCGATTGCGGCTACATCGAGGGTCCCGAACGGCAGGATGAGTTCTACTGGCATGTGCTGCCCACCTTTGTGGGCTCTGCTAAAACGACGGTCGTTATCGTGAGCGACGCGCTGCGCTATGAGGTGGCCTGCGACGTCGCGGCGCTGCTCGAGCGCGAGCGCGGCGGCAACGTCAAGGTTTCTAGCATGCAGGCGGTCTTTCCCTCCATTACAGAGGTGGGCATGCCCGCGCTGCTGCCGCATCAGGCGCTTGGGCTTGCAGCGGATGGTTCGTTTGTGCTGGCTGACGGCAAGCCCACCGCAACGACTCCGCAACGCGAGGCCGTGCTTACCCATGTTGAGCCTACGGCCCGCGCTTTGCGCTCGAGCGCATACCTCAACATGGCGGGAACCGAGCGTAAGGCGCTGCTCAAGGACTCAAGACTTGTTTACCTCTACCACAACAAGATCGATGCCACGGGCGAGAAGGCCGCTACGCAGGATGACGTCTTCGGTGCCTGTGCGGACACCGTGGAGGAACTTGCTGCGTTGGCGCGCCGCGTGTGCACCGACGCCCCGGGCGCGCGTGTTGTTATGACGGCGGATCACGGCTTCATCTACACGCGTCGTGAGCTCAACGAGTGCCAGATGCTCGGCAAGCCAGATCTTCCCTTCCTTGACGCTCCTGTCATGCACGGCAAGCGTCATCTGGTGGTGCCCAACGAGGCCGTGGCCAAGCTTTCGGAAGAGGTACGCGAGGTGTTTGTTAATGTTGACATGGGACGTTTGGGCGCCGGTTTTGAGGGGTTTGCCCCGCGCGAGAATGTGCACTTCAAGCGTCCTGGCGGCACTAACAACTACGTCCACGGCGGCATGAGCCTGCAGGAGCTCTGCGTGCCCGTTATCGGTTTTTGGCGTGCGCGCTCGGGTTCCAAGGACTTTGTCGACACGCGCGCGGCGACGCTGCGCGTACTAAGTGAGGGACGCCGAGTGACCAACTCGCTCTTCTCGGTCAACTTGATCCAGGAAGAACCCGTCCAAGGCAAGGTTTTGCCGTGCGAGTACGAGCTGGTGTTTACCGATGCAAGTGGCAACGAGGTGAGCGATACGGTCAAGGCGCATGCTAACAAGACTTCTGTCAACTCGCAGGAGCGCGTGGTGCATGCCAAGTTTGCGTTGCATGCAACGGATGGATTCTCGGCCAAGGGTCCGTACTATCTGGTCTGCCGCGAGCGCGAGACGGGCAAGATCGTTTGGCGCGAGACGTATACCATCGCTGTTTCGTTTGCCCCTGTTGCTGACTTTGGTTTTTAGGAGTGTGCCCTATATGTTTGATAGCAATGACGACAATCTGTGGGAAGTTCCCTCGATTGATATGAATGCGCCGGTGCGGGCTGCGGTGTCTGCAGAGGAGGCCGTGCCTGCTGCGGAGGCTGAGACTGCTGCGCCCGCTGAGTCTGCGGTAGCCGTCGAGGACGAGTCCTCGACCGATGGCTATGACCAGGCCGTGGCCGAGGCCCCCAAGGACGACGGCTACGACATGGATGGGCTGGACGGCAAGCTGCTCGAGCACTTTGCTGGCAAGATCGTGCGCAAGGACCTGACGGCCCTTATGAAGCGCGGTGCCAACGTGCCCACCTTTGTGTTGGAGTATCTGCTGGGTATGTACTGCTCGACCGATGACGAGGAAGCCGTGGCAGAGGGCTTGGATCGCATCCGCAGGATTCTCACCGATAACTACGTGCGTCCCGACGAGTCCGAGCGCATTAAGTCCAAGATCCGTGAGCTGGGCCGTTTTACCATCATCGACAAGGTCACGGCCAAGCTCGACGAGTACAAAGACATCTACGTGGCCTCGTTTGCCAACCTGACCATTGAGCCGTTTGTGATGCCGGCCGAGTACGTGCGCGACTATTCCAAGATTCTGCAGGGTGGTATTTGGTGCATCATGAGCATCGAGTATCGTCACCCCTTGGATGAGGAAGACGAGTTTGGCATGGAGGTCTTTGGCGATGATGCGCCGCGCCGCGCCAAGGCCAAGCGTAAGAAGCGTGGGCCCGAGGACTCTCCGTTTAGCGTGGCGTCGCTCACGCCCATCCAGATGCCCAACCTGGACCTGGATGCCATGGTCGAAGAGCGCCAGTATTTCTCGCGCGACGAGTGGCTCAACATGCTGCTACGCTCCGCTGGTTATGAGCCCAGTGAGCTTTCCGAGAAAGAGCGCCTGCACTTTATCGAGCGTATGGTGCCGCTCATCGAGCGCAACTACAACCTGTGCGAGCTGGGTCCCCGCGGTACCGGTAAGGGCCACATCTACAAAGAGGTCTCGCCCTACGCCATTTTGCTTTCGGGTGGCCAGACCACCACGGCCAACCTGTTCGGCCGTATGAACTCCATGCGAGCCGACCGCGTGGGCCTGGTGGGACACTGGGATTGCGTGACGTTCGACGAGGTCGCCGGCATGCGGTTTAAGGACACCAACGCCGTGCAGATCATGAAAGACTACATGGCGAGTGGCAGTTACGCGCGCGGCCGCGACCAGATCAACGCCGATGCCTCTATGGTCTTTGAGGGCAACATCAACGACACCGTGCAAAACGTCCTTAAGACCACGCACCTGTTTGATCCGTTCCCGCCGGAGTTTAACAACGATTCGGCTTTCTTTGACCGCATCCATTATTACCTGCCGGGCTGGGAGATTCCCAAGATGCGCTCGAGCCTACTGACCGGGCATTACGGCCTGATTACCGATTGTCTGTCGGAGTTTTGCAAGGAGATGCGCCGCAAGGACTTTACGCACCATATCGACCGGTATTTCCGCTTTAACAGCGACTTTAACAAGCGCGACGAGATCGCCGTGCGCAAGACCTTTAGCGGTCTGGCCAAGCTACTGTTCCCCGACGAGGCCATGGACAAGGACGACGTGCGCTGGCTGTTGGACTACGCCATCGAAGGCCGTCGCCGCGTAAAGGAGCAGCTCAAGATTATGGCGGGCGTTGAGTTTATCGACGTCAACCTGGGCTATATGGATGCCGACAACCCGCAGGACGTGCACGTGGTGCGCGTGCCCGAGCAGAGCGAGGACACGCTGATTCCCGACGGGCCGCTGCTGTCCGGTCACGTGTTTGGCGTGGGCAGGTCGCAGGGCGGCGAGGTTGCCGTGTACAAGTTGGAGAACAAGGCCGTTGCCGGCGAGTGCAAGTTTAAGCACGAGGGCGTGGCCTTTAACAAGCCGGTGCGCGATACGCTGGAGGCCGCGTTCGACAATTTTGTGAACCTGGCGAACCGCGTGGCGCCGGGCATGCACATTGGCTCCAAGGATTACCTGCTGTTCTACAACGACCTACAGAGTAAGGGCCTGTCCGAGGAGGTTTCGCTCGCCGAGTTTGTGGGCCTGTGCTCTGCGGCGTGCAACCGCCCGGTGATGCCCGCGCTGGCGATTCCGGGCATCTTGCGCATGTCGGGCTCCATGGACGAGATCCGTGGGCTCGAAGACATTATGCGCGTGGCCAAAAACGCCGGTGCCAAGCGCGTGATTTTGCCGCTGAGCGCCATCGCGGGCCTGCAGAGTGTTTCTTCCGAGATTATTTCGGGGTTGAGCCCGGTGTTCTACATGGATGGCGATCCCGTCGACGCCGCGAAGAAGGCACTGGACCTGTAGAAGTGCGGGCGAGCGGGTTTGCGTACGCGTGGGCCCGCGAGCGTATAGGCGTGTTCGGGTAAGGAGGCCTCGCCATGGCGGACGAGCGTTGCGTTGGCGAGTTGCTCGACGAGCTGTTTGGCTTTGAATCGGTAGGCAAGCGTCAGACGGCGCTTGAGCAGTACGATCGCGGGGAGCTGGTGCGCAAGGCGCGCTCCCGTGAGCTGTTGGGTGTGCTTAAGGGCGTCGAGGCTTCCGAGCACGCTGCGCGCGAGTCTGCCGTGCGGGCTGTTGACGGGTATGTTCGCCGTGTTGAGGGCGCCGCGCTTGCACGCGCTCGCAAGCAGGCGGGCATTGTTGGACCGCTACGGATGGAGCGCCGCTATGCTGCCTTTTTGCGCATGGAGGAGAAGGCCGAGTTGCTGGCCCGTTTGGAGCAGACGCTTGCGTTTATCGAGGTAAAGCTGCGGGCCAATACTGCGGCCAAGGTTCGCACGGCGTACGATGTCGCGGGGGCTTTGGTGTTGCAGGGCACGGCGCGTTTGAGTGACGTGCGCGTTGTGGATGCCGTGCCCCTGGATGCCGATCTGCTATGTACGCAGCTGGAGCAGATGCGCTGTGCCGCCGACGCGACGGACCTTGCGGGTATGATCACAGCGACGTTTGAGTCCGAGCTGAGTGCGACTGGCCCACAGGGCACTGACGGGTTTGCGGGCGATGTTGCTGGTGACGTGGCGTTGGAGCGTGAACTTACCAACGTGCGCGGTGCTGCGCAGCGGGCACGCTTGGCGGCGCAGGCGTATCGGGCCGAGCGTGCCGCCCGTATTGCGGGGAGCATGGTGGAGCCGGTATCGTTGCCCGAGCCTGCGCGCGTTGCGATCGAGACGGCGTGCGATGCCGGGGAGCTTTCCGAGTTGCTCGCTCAGGTTAAGAAGTCGTTTGAGACCTACCGTCGTGTTGTTGCCGACGGCGGGTTATTCTGCGCGTTTGGCACGGGCTCGCCGCACGGCATTTGTTGCGGCACGAGCTATTTGGACTACGATTCTCGGCTTGATGAGGACGTGCTGGTGGGCGAGTACGATGGTGCAACCAGGCATACTGTTCGGCGTGAGGTTACGATTCCCGAGCTGGTGGATGAGGCTTCTGCCGAGGGCGGCGATTCGCTCAAGGTTGCCGTGGCGCGCATGCGCGAGTTTAACGGGCGTCGCTACGATGGTGTGCTGGATGAGGATCCTGCGCGCCATGTGAATGCGTTTTGGTATGGACTCAAAAAGCTCAGCCAGTATTGCGAGGCTGCCGTGCGTGTGGATGAGCGTGCTTGGGATTGCTTTATCGATAAGGTGCAGTTCGCCTACGATGAGCCCGTGGGGCGTTTGGCTGCACAGATGGACGACAAGCAGGTTGCGGCTTTTGTTGCTGCTGTGGACGCGCTCGGTGCTAGTGAGTAGGGGCTTGGCTCGATAGGAGGTTGCACCATGAAGATCGAAGTTGACGTAGATCAGCTGCGCGAGAGCCTGCTCGACCGTGCGGGGAGTGCGGCTGGCGTAGGCTTTCCGGCCGCTATGCTCGATGTGGTGGATATTGAGGACGAGTCGCCCCAAGAGCTCCTAGCCCGAGCCGAACGCGAAGGCCTCGACCTCCGCGACTTTGCCGCCGACGATGACTACGGAGCGTGGTGACCCCGGGTCAGTTCATCCTTTTCTTCCTGAGATATAAGAGAAATCCCTTTTTGAACGTCCTTCGGGTTCCAAAAAATAGCCGATCCGTCTTGGTTTCTTCCTTACTGTCAAACTTGATAGCCGTTAGCTCGATCGTGCAGATGTAGTCGGCAACTTGGAATAGCCGGTAGGCTCGTGGTGTGGCTTCTCGGTATACGATGACATCCCTTGCTAGAACGTACTCAAGCGCAGAATGAATGACCTCCGTTACAATCGGTTGGCCGTTGTCGTAGTAAATCTTAACGGTGTCGTATCGCTGGAAGAATTCCAGATGGTCGAAAAGTTCAACTGTGAGGTCTCGCCTCATTCTCTCCGCAAGACCGTTTTGATTGTCGGCGAATTCGCTCATTCGGTATTGCATGCAGAGGTAACGTATGGGGAGATGCTGAATGAACGCGCGAAATGCGCTCAGCATGTGCCGTCGATGCTCTTTGGGAAGATCTTTGTAGTCGCCGTTTCCATTCAGTAGGGGTCCTGCATGAAAAGGCGTATTGGGAAGCGAGGACTGCGAAAGGGCGCGCTCGTAGTGGTCAATGCGTTCAACGATTGCATCGTTTTGATCGTGAAAAACGAGGGTGACGAGGTAGTAGTTGGAGACGCCTCCGAGGTCGCCAGATTCGTCAACAAAGACGGAGAGTTCGCTCATGGTGGGCCTCCATTTTTGCAAAAAAATGCCGGGGGTAAGACCCCGGCTCTTGGAGGCCCCTCTCTTGGAGGGAACCGACTTCTTTATACCACGAGATGAGGGGCGCTTTCAAGTAAAATTATAGTATGCAAACATATGTTCGTCAAACTACCTGCGAAAAGTCCTTAGCCGTTAAGAGGTGGGGTAGGGCGGCTCGTAAATTGCAGACGCAATAGCGCCGGCAGTTTCGCGAGGACTATTTAGTCTTGACTCGCATAAAAAATGCCGGGGGACATCCCCCGGCTCTTGGAGGTCCCTCTATTCGAGGGTACCGAATTCTTTATAGCATGAGATCGGACGGCTTTCAAATGACGCCATGTGGATGGGATGGCGCGCCTGATAAAGCCCTCAATGAATGGCATCTAACTAGCGTTCGTGATGTGATAGAAGTCGGTTATCTCAAAAGAGAAGGCTTCCTAGTGCCGGGGACGTTTTCCCCGGCTTTTTCATTACGGTGTCAATTCAAATGTTTTTCAACCCATCCCCTCAATAACTTGCGGTGAAATAGGGGCTGTTTAGGCTGCTAGATGGCCTATGGGGGTGCGGACGATTTCTTGGACCGCGCCTAGGCGTATCCAAGCTTCCTGCGGTACTCCATCGGGCTCAGCCACCCGAGGGAC
>UQPY01000026.1 GCA_900542965.1 uncultured Collinsella sp. | reverse complement strand
GAGGTCAGAAGTTCAAATCTTCTAACGCCCACCAAATGTTCGCAGCTCAGAGGCTCTGTCTCTGGGCTGTTTTGTTTTAGGTCACCAGCAGTCCACCGGGTAGTCCACAAACTTGCAAATATTCCGGGTCTTTTCGGCGAACGGTAGATTGTCATGACGGCTCCGTGAACAATATGCCGATGTTTCGATATGGACTATCTACCGACTCTTTGCCACAACTTGAGGAATTGCTTGTTCGTGGCAAGGCTGTCGTAGGTCTTTCAAGAGGCGGCATCCATTTTTGTCCGCACGGAGAGATAAGATTGAATTAATAGATTTGAAGGCGCTTTGCGCCGGATGAGAGGAATTAAGCATGACGGCAGCTGCCCTATTGAGCGCAGAGGATACAAGGACGGCAACGGTTGCCAGTACAACTGTCGATATACGGGAAGATTATTCCCAGTATCTAACTCCATACCAGACGGCGTTGCTGGCTACATCGATGATGTCTGACAGCATAGGCCCCGACCGCTTCAAGTGCCTTGACTTGGGAGCCGGTACCGGCATCCTGTCCGTCGCGTTGGCGGAACGATACGACAACAACGTGTTTGTTGACGGAGTTGAGATGGATCCCCGTCTCGCCGCTATTTACGATGCCGAGTTGAACCGACTTGGTATTGCACACAAAACGATTAATGCCGACGCGTTGTCTGTGCTTATTGAAAATGATTACGACCGCGTTATCTTGAATCCCCCTTACAAGAAGATGCCGGCAGACGACCCGAGGCAATCTTCTTTGCCAGTACGTTCGCCAAATCTTTACTCAGCGTTCTTGATGCTCGCCATTAAGGCGTTGAAGCCGGGGGGACAGTGCGTCGCCATCGTTCCTCGCTCGTGGATGAATGGGCAGTATTTCCAAGCGTTTCGCGAGTGGATGCTCAATAGCGTGTCTATCGACGCACTTCATATTTATGGCTCGCGAACTGAGATTTTCTCAGATACTGACGTGCTTCAAGAGACTATGCTTCTTGCCATATCAAAGGACAGGCAGAAAGCGGAGGTTCGCGTCTCCGAATCACAGGACAAAACCGACGAACAGATTGTCAACTCATACCCCTTTTCCTCTCTTGTTGATGAGGCGGGAGACAAGACGGTTCGCGTCCGTCCCGTTGAATCCGCCATGTTGGGAAAGCTCAAAACTCTCAAAGAGGAAGGGCTGTGCGCGAGCACAGGGAAAGTGGTTGACTTTCGATCTCGCGATGTATTGAGTTTTGATTTCAAAGAAGGGTTGCGTCGACTTATCTATTCCTGCAACTTCTCAGACGATGGTTTTAAACATCCAGTTGAGGAAGGAAAGGCTCAGTGGATTGATTGCAGCGCGGAAAAGCAGCGCAAGCAATTGATTGGCCCGGGCAGCTTCGTCGTGGTCAAGCGTTTTTCCTCGAAAGAGGAACGTCGCAGAGTCAAGGCTTATCCCCTAAACCTTCCGGAAGCGGAAGCATTGGAGAATCATCTAAACTTTATCCATGCCGGGACGCCAAGAAAAACCGTTCCGATGACGGAGCTGGAGGCAAATGGTCTTTCCTTGTGGCTTCGTAGTACCCAAATTGAAGAGTGGTTTCGCTCGCGATCTGGAAGCACACAGGTCAATGCAAGCGACCTCAACGCCATGCCAACGCCATCGAGGTTGTCATTGTCCCTCTTGGGGGAGCAATGGCGCCAGGGAATCAGCCAAGAGGAGGTTGATGCGCAGTGTCGCTCACTTATGATGTAGCTCGTGACACCGTCACGATTGAAGGTGCCCAGCTCTTTCTGAAGTGCTTAGACATGGACGAGGAGAGGAGCAACCAACGTTCGGCAATGGTTTTGCTCGCGCTTGCCGGGCTTGGACTGGGCGACGGATGGTCTAACGCAACCAACTCGATGCTCGGCACCCGTGCCATTATGGATTGGATTGCGGAGGAATTCCGCGTCAAGTACAAGCCGAATACTCGGGAGATGATACGGCGGTTTACGTTGCATCAGTTTGTTCAGGTGGGCCTTGTGGAGGAGAACGCCGACAACCCCGCTCGGCCAATCAACTCTCCGAAATGGAACTACCGATTGAGTGGACAGGCAACCGAGCTGTTAAAACACTATGGCGAAGATGATTTCGGTAACGAGCTGGTTCGGTACAAAGAGAGCATCGAAACATGGCTTGAAAAGGTCGAAGAGAAGCGCGAACTCGCGAAAGTCCCCGTTACTCTTCCGAACGGTTCAAGCATTCGGCTATCAGCTGGTGGGCAGAACCTCCTTGTGAAAAGCATGGTTGAGGAGTTCTGCCCAAGGTTTTCTCCCGGCGCATCGGTTCTCTATATCGGTGACACGAGCAAGGAGAATGAGAGGGTCGAAGCCGAAACGCTTAAACACATCAACGTGATAATGCCGCCCCGAGGCAAAGAACCGGATTTGATTGTATGGCTTGAAGAGAAGAACTGGCTTTATCTCATGGAAGCGTGTTCGAGTCATGGCCCAGTTGATGTGACTCGAAAGCAGGAACTTATTCAGCTGTTTGGCGAAAGCGGGCACGAGCTGATATTCGTTTCATGCTTCCCAAACAGAAAGGTTATGCAGGGGTATCTCGGTGACTTGGCTTGGGAAACCGAGGCGTGGTGCGCCGATACACCTGACCATATGATTCACCTTGATGGTGAGAAGTTCCTTGGGCCGTATTAATGCTGGGACCAATCGTCTGAGGTTTTACGGCCCCGCCGTTATTTCAATAACAAAGGAGGTATCGATGAGCTGCCATGTGATTCATAACCCCGGTAGCATCAATAGCGAAGTTAGGTCTCGCATCTCGCAAAGATACAAGCGGGTGACCAAGGCAATTAACCGGGAGTTTTGGGAGAGCGACAACGAGAATAGTCACTCTCTATATGTTGGTTCCTATGGAAGAGGGACAGCGACGAATACGAGCGATATCGATATGCTGGCGATTTTGCCAAAAGATGAATACGAACGCTATGACCTGTATAGAGGAAACGGGCAATCCCGCTTGCTGCAAGCAGTCAAAGAGTCCATAAAGGCCACCTTGCCCTTAACGGATGTTCGGGCGGATGGCCAAGTGATTGTGATGAACTTTAGCGACGGCATGAAAATAGAGGTACTCCCTGCTTTTGAAGAAACCAATTGGATGGGTGACCTGTCCTTTTCCTATCCCGATAGCAACATGGGTGGCAACTGGCGCTCCACGAATCCCAAAGCGGAGCAACGTGCTATGCGGGAGAAAAACGCAACATCCAACGGCCTTTTATTCGATACCTGTAAGCACATTCGCGTGGTTCACTCTGAGCACTATTCGAGCTACAAGTTATCCGGAATTGTAATTGACAGCTTTGTGTACGAAGCCATTGGTGATTGGCGCTGGTCTAATGGGGTGACATCTTCACCGGAGGGAACGTATGAAGCAAAGCTGCTCGAAAGATTCAATTCGATGTCCTTCGGCGGGCGCTATAGCTTTCAGCTTTCGGCTCCGGGCAGTAGACAAATGGTCGACACGTCAAAAAGCATGGATTGCCTCGGCAAAGTGCTTCGCTGCATGGTTTAGGTCGTATCCAACATGAATGAAACCGATAAGGCTTGGAGAGAGCGTCTTTATTCTCAAATCGTAGAGGCATATGGTAAGGCTCTTTACACATATACGACCCAGCAAAAGGCTGCGGGGCTGAAAGAGAGAAGCCGAAATATACTATCTATAGTTCAAATCACGCTGACCTCAATCTCCTCGGTCGGCATCATCAGCTCGCTGATCGCTTCCCAATATCTTGTCAGCTTGATTGCCGGGCTTTGCTCGGCCTTATCACTTGCTCTTAATTTGTACTCAAGAGGAAGGGACTATTCACGAGAGGTATCCGAGCATCGGGCCGCAGCGGATGGGCTTTGGCCAATTATTCAGGATTACCTATCGTTGTTAACGGACTTCGACGACCTGGGCACTCAACAGATACGGGAGTCGAGGAAGGGGCTGCAGGATAGACTTGAACAGACCTATTTGTCTGCACCGAGAACGAACGATAAGGCCTATCGCCTCGCCCAAATAGCGCTCAAACGGGATTCCGAGCAATCATTTGAAGTCGGAGAGTGCGATCAGCTTCTCCCAATAGGACTCAGAAGCTCCAAGCGACAAGAGAAGGCGCAGTGACGCAACAAGCATCGTTTTATTCTTGCGTTATCGGTTGTTTGCTGATAGCGTGCGGCTGATTGAGCGGAGGATACAGGTGGATAACATAAGCACAGCGATTGTGCGGTTTTTAACGGGGCATGGTTTAGAACTCGCTCTACCGGCTATTTCATTTCTCGCAGCTACTTTCGTTGGCTATGCGCGTGAGAATAGGCTCAAGGCAGAAAACGCAAAACTACAGAAAAGCATAGACCAAAACAAGGAGGTACTTTCCCGCCAGAGCGGAATCATCAACGCGGTTTTGTCTCAACAGCAAAAAAGTCAGTTGTATACAATTGAGCGACAGGCTCAAGCTGCTGAGCGGGTATGGAAAGAAGTGCTTCGTCTTAGGGAGCTGAGCAGCCCATGCGTTAGCATTGATTCCATTCTTCTTCCGCATGAGCGCCATAGGGAGAACCTGCTTAAAATTGGTGGTATGGAGTGCGGTGATGGCACGAACCGTGCACTGGAATACTGCAAAAACGACCATCTTGAGGAACTGCGCCCTTATCTTGGCGAAGAGCTATGGACTGAGTTTTTTGCTCTTCGTGCCTTTTCTTGTAGATGCCTTATCTACTACGACCACTGCGTTTCCGAAGGATTAAATGTCATTTGGGCAGAGGACGATGGTATCAGGCAAATGCTCGGATGGGTCATCAAAGACGAAAAGAAGGTGAGTGATCTTTACTCCAAAAGCGCAAAGATGCAATTTCTTCGCACGGCGCAGGAAACCCTTGAGGGCATGGTGTATGGTTCCATCAGTCGAATTCTAACGGGAAAAGCGGCAACAGAGGACTCCGTTCGGGCACTCTCTTCGCTTCAATCGTTAAATTTTGAGACGTTGAACCTTGACGGTGTGCGTGGTCACAGCTGATTTACGGATGTGCCCGTTTGCAGCGTCTTTCCGCCCGCGAGCGGGCGGAGCAGGATAAGGGAAGCGACTGCGGTGGCCGAGGCGGCAGGCAAGCCTTCTGCCCGTTCGCGCCGTTAGCTCCGCCAGCAGCGCGAAGAAGCCACCTGACTGCGGTTAGCGCACGACCGGCGCAACCCGACTGCGGCGGTACCCCTGAGCTGCGGGTTGGTCGCTACGCCGTGGCCCCGTTCTACACGATAGCGGGGGTCTCCGACCCCCGCTATCGTGTATTCCGTCAAGTAAAAATCGACAAATCCGTCTGTCGAATTTCGACACCCTCATGCCGGCCCGCCCGCTGCCTAGAACGGTATCTCCCAATCCTCCGGGGGCACCTCCTCCATCCCGTCCTCCTCGCCCGTCATCAGCGGGTGATTCGGCGTCGGCTCGCAGCCCGGGCACTGGAAGAGCCCGCAGAGCGTCGGCGCCTCCCAGCCGCCGGCGTCGCGGGTCCCTCATCCTGTTCACCGGGCAGTCCTCTGCGGCGTAATTCATTCGGCCTCACCCTTTCCGAGCATCAGCGCGTTCTCCATCCTGTAGCTGGCGCCGTTGAACTTCACCAGCCTGCCCGTGTAGACGAGCCTGTCCACGACGGCAGCGGCCATCTTGTCGTCGCCGAACACCGTGCCCCACTGCTGGACTCTATGTTTGTGGCGACTATGAGGCTCTGGGTGCCCTCGGGGGCCGACATGACCTGGAAGAGCAGCCTCGCCCCCTCGACGTCGAGCGGCACGTAGCCGAGCTCGTTGAGCGCCAGCAGGTCCGCCGACGGCAGGTCATCTATCTCCCTGCGCAGCCCGCCGCGGTCGCGCGCGTCGGCCAGGTGCATCACGAGCTGCGCGACGGTGAAGAACCTCACGGACTTGCCGGCCCTGACGGCGGAGGCGCCGATCGCGATGGCGAGGTGGGTCTTGCCCCTGCCCGTCTTCCCGTGGAAGATGAAGTCCTGGCACGCGTCGATGAAGGCGAGCGACCTGAGGTCGGCCTCCCCGTAGCCGTCGGGGAACGCCGCTCGCGTACTCCGAGAGGAGGACGTCTGGTTGCGCGTGGAGGTTGAAATCAAGCATTGCCTGAGCCTCACGCTCAAGCTCCATGTGAATCTGCGCGGAGATGCGCTTGGCCTCGCGGAGCGAGGTCGCGGTGTAGTTACGGGCGACCTGACGCTTGCGGCGGCGACCATTCGTCTCCTCGTAGTAGGTGTAGCGGGATTGCCACTTGTTCGTTTTCTCGTTTATGACCCTGACCGAGCCCGGCGTGTAGAACATCGCTCGTCCGTTTCTCCCGTCCGTCTGGTAGCCCACCAAACAGTCCACCAACGTCGCGGACACAGGTTAACTGTACGAACGATACGAACGTAAGCTTTAGCGAATCTACCAGCAAAAACAGTGCATTACGAACGTTATGGTATAGTACGGACGGTTGCTGGTTTCGGCCTTAATGACGATGTGTCCGAGCCTGCTATAGGAATCGGGCCTTTCTAAAGCTGCCGATCTTGTCGATCTTGAAAGGCCGGGACGTGAATGGCTCGCGTCCCGGCCTTTCCTTGTCGCCCTGCCCGCCGGCATTCGACCGCAACATGTTGGTCAAGCACAAACTTTTGGATTCTTTTGGCGTGAGCGGTTTGGTTTTGGTAGGATTTGTCGGCGGTATGGTTGAGGGGGTTTCAAAACTGCCGTGCAGGTAGTTGCGTTGATGAGGCTCGTTTGGCATGTCTATGACCCCTCATTTTTAATGCGTCTGCAAAATGACCAATTGCTTTGACCTGCTGAAACACTATATGTTGTGTTTGACCTAAAAAAAGAATACAGGATATAGATGCCTCTTTGTCGTATGATAGATGGCGGACAGAGAACGAAGACCTTAACTGCCTCTTTTGAACGTGTCCTTGAACCGCTTGATCGGCTCCTGGGAATGTCCGCATGGAGGCTTATGGTTTATCGAGAACACAGATTGCGCGACGGCGCCGCAAGACAGGGACAGGCCCTGCCGGGCATCGTTTGGCTCTGAAGCGCAATGAGACTACGACGCGAAAGAGGCAAGAGGATGAAGATCATCAAGCGCAGCGGCACCGAGGTTGTCTTTGACATCGATAAGATCGTCAATGCCATCCGCGCCGCCAACTTGGAGGTCGAGGAGAGCTCTCGTCTAACCGACCGCCAGGTGGTTTACGCGGCACAAAACGTCGCCGAGGCATGCGAGAACGCGGGCCACACCGTTTCGGTCGAGGAGATCCAGGATTTGGTCGAGGACGAGATCATGCGTCTCGACTGCTACGAGGTTGCTCGCCACTACATCATCTATCGCTATGTTCAGAGCCTGAAGCGCCAGAAGAACACGACCGACGACAAGATTTTGTCGCTGATCGAGTGCAATAACGAAGAGGTCAAGCAGGAGAACTCTAACAAGAACCCGACCGTCAATTCCGTCCAGCGTGACTATATGGCCGGCGAGATTTCCAAGGACCTGACTCAGCGTGTGCTGCTGCCCCAGGAGATCGTGGATGCCCACAATGAGGGCCTGATCCACTTCCACGATTCCGACTACTTTGCCCAGCACATGCATAACTGCGACCTGGTGAACCTGGAGGACATGCTCCAGAACGGCACCGTTATCTCGGGCACGCTGATCGAGAAGCCGCACAGCTTCTCGACTGCCTGCAACATCGCGACGCAGATTATCGCCCAGGTTGCTTCCTCCCAGTACGGCGGCCAGTCTATTTCGCTGACCCATCTCGCCCCCTTTGTTGAGGTGAGCCGTCAAAAGATTCGCGGCGAGGTTGCCCGCGAGCTCGAGGAGCTCGGTGTTTCGGCATCTGCCGAAAAGGTCCGTGAGGTCGTTGAGGACCGTCTGCGTGACGAGATCCGTCGCGGCGTCCAGACGATTCAGTATCAGGTCGTGACCCTTATGACCACAAACGGCCAGGCGCCGTTTGTGACGGTCTTTATGTATCTCAACGAGGCTCGCTCAGCGCAGGAGAAGCACGACCTTGCCATGATTGTGGAGGAGACGCTTCGCCAGCGCTATGAGGGCGTTAAGAACGAAGCCGGCGTGTGGATTACCCCGGCATTCCCCAAGCTAATCTATGTACTCGAGGACGATAACGTTCACGAGAATTCCCCGTACTTCTACCTGACCCAGCTGGCTGCCAAGTGCACCGCCAAGCGCATGGTACCCGACTACATCTCCGAGAAGAAGATGCGCGAGCTCAAGCTGTCTAAGGGTGAGACCGCCGGCAACGGCGATTGCTACACCTGCATGGGTTGCCGTAGTTTCCTGACGCCCGACCGTTCGGGCAACGGCTTTAACAATGTCGCCAACGCGCTGAACTATGACCCGACCAAGCCTAAGTACTATGGCCGCTTTAACCAG
The DNA here is from genome assembly GCA_900542965.1 of uncultured Collinsella sp. Taxonomy (GTDB): domain Bacteria; phylum Actinomycetota; class Coriobacteriia; order Coriobacteriales; family Coriobacteriaceae; genus Collinsella. The sequence continues at coordinate 23,382 of UQPY01000026.1, read as the reverse complement.
GGTGTTGTGACCATCAACCTGCCCGATGTCGCGCTAAGCTCGCATCAGGACATGGACAAGTTCTGGAAGATCTTCGATGAGCGCCTTGAGCTGTGCCATCGTGCCCTGCTGTGCCGTCATGAGCGCCTGATGGGCACGCTATCGGATGCCGCGCCGATTCTTTGGCAGTACGGTGCCCTGGCGCGTCTGAAGAAGGGCGAGACGATCGATAAGCTGCTCGTGGGCGGCTATTCCACCATCAGCCTGGGGTATGCCGGTCTGTATGAGTGCGTCAAGTACATGACGGGTCACAGCCACACCGAGAAGGAGGGCACGCCCTTTGCCATGGCCGTCATGCAGCGTATGAACGATAAGTGCGCCGAGTGGAAGGCCGAAAGCGATATTGACTTCTCGCTGTACGGTACCCCGCTTGAGTCGACGACCTACAAGTTCGCCAAGTGCCTGCAGCGTCGTTTTGGCATCATCCCGGGCGTGACGGACAAGGGCTACATCACCAACAGCTACCACGTCCACGTGTCCGAGGAGATCGACGCATTCGACAAGCTCAAGTTCGAGGGCATGTTCCAGCAGCTTTCGCCGGGCGGTGCCATCTCCTACGTCGAGGTTCCCAACATGCAGGACAACCTCAAGGCTGTCATCCGCGTGATGCAGTACATCTACGACAACATCATGTACGCCGAGCTCAACACCAAGAGCGACTACTGCCAGGTGTGCGGCTACGATGGCGAGATCAAGATTGTCGAGGATGACGGCAAGCTGGTGTGGGAGTGCCCCAGCTGCGGCAACCGCGACCAGGAGAAGATGAATGTCGCCCGTCGCACGTGCGGCTACATCGGTACCCAGTTCTGGAACCAGGGTCGAACCGAGGAGATCCGCGACCGCGTGCTGCATCTCTAATAGTCATTCCAGACCGCCCCGTAGCGAGGCCCCGGACCTTTACTCGCTATTTCGGACAGTCCTGGCTCACGACGGAGGCGCCACTGGCGCCTCCTGTTCGTGCGGAACTCATATCGAGCAAAGGTCCGGGGCCTCGCTACGGGGCGGCCAAGTTGATGTAGCTGAGATGCAGCATGCGGTCTGCTCACTCCTCGAAGTTCTTAGCGGAAATGAGTTGACTTGCAACAACGCTTTGCTTGCGAAGTCGGTTGAGCTGCAACTCAGTATTTATTAGACCTCGAACCCTATACTCGATGTTCGCTTTGTTCACCGAGTATCGCTCGCGAGGGGTCTGGAGTATATCGTCCCGCCCGCAGTTCTGCAGCGAGCGCAGCGAGCGAAGCTGTTTGAGGACGGGATGATATACTCCAGACCCCCAGAAAGGTTACCTATGAACTACGCGAACATTAAGTATTTCGACATTGCTGATGGAGAAGGCGTTCGTACTTCTCTGTTTGTGAGTGGGTGCCGTCGTGGGTGCAAGAATTGCTTTAACTCTGTTGCGTGGGACTTTGCTGCGGGCGAGCCCTTTGATCGTGCCGTCGAGGACAAGATTATCGAGAGCCTCGATCATCCCTTTATTGACGGCCTGACGATTCTGGGCGGAGAGCCTATGGAGCCCGAGAACCAGGCGGGGCTCGTTGAGTTTGTCGAGCGTGTTCGTGCCGCTTATCCTGCGGGGTCAGGAAAGACCATTTGGTGTTTTACCGGCGACGTGCTCGAGGAGCTTATGCCGGGTGGTCGTCACCATACTGAGGTGACGGACCGTATCCTTGCCTGCCTCGACATGTTGGTGGATGGCCCGTTTGTTCAGGATCTTTATGATATCTCATTGCGTTTTAGGGGCTCGAGTAACCAGCGCGTGATCGATATGAACGCTACGCGCGCCCGTGCTGAGTGCGAGGGCGTTGCGCTTTGTGATGCGGTTGAACTTTGGCGTGATGATCCGGTCTATTCGACCCATACTATGTAGCTGGCAGAGGTTGCGTGCCGGCGTGGTACCATAGCGCGAACGCGAAATCGAAAAAAGTGAGGCCCAGATGGTCGATCAGGAAAAAGTCGAGACTGCCATTAAGCTGCTGCTTGAAGGTATAGGCGAGGACCCAACTCGTGAGGGCCTGCTGGAGACCCCGGCGCGCGTTGCCCGTATGTATGGTGAGATCGCCGGCGGCATGGACCAGAGTGCCGAGGAGCACCTGTCCAAAACCTTTGCCGTCGCTTCGAACGATTTGGTTATCGAGCGCGACATTACGTTCTACTCGCTGTGCGAACATCATCTGCTGCCGTTTTATGGCAAGGCCGCCATTGGTTATATCCCTAACGGTCGGGTGGCTGGGCTTTCCAAGCTCGCCCGCACGGTTGAGGTTTATGCCCGCCGTCTTCAGCTGCAGGAGCAACTGTGCGCACAGGTTGCCGATGCCCTCATGGATTATCTCGCTCCCCAGGGAGCGATTGTGCTGATGGAGGCCGAGCATATGTGCATGACGATGCGTGGCGTGCAAAAGCCCGGCACCAAGACCGTGACGCTTGCTCGCCGCGGCGTCTTTGAGACCGATCCCGCGCTCGAGGAGCGTTTCTTTAGGATGCTGGGCCGCTAACCATGAGGGTCGTCAACGACTTTACATCGAAGACCGATGAGGGGACGTCGCGTCGCGGCTTTATGGCTTCGGGCCTGGCCCCCTTTGGTGCCATGCCTCGCATTGATTACATTTGTGCCAACGGGCTGTTCCGGCGGCACCTGGGCAACATCGCACAGTTGGAATCGGGGCGCATCTTCTGCCGCCACGGTATTGACCATCTGCTCGATGTCGCTCGCATTATGTGGATCAAGAATCTCGAGGAGCAGCTCGAATTTGACCGCGAGGTCATCTACGCCACGGCACTTCTTCACGATATCGGCAAAGATGAACAGTATGAATCGGGTATATCCCATGATGTTGCAAGCGAACGCGTCGCTGATGCGATTCTCGGCGGCATGCCCGATGACGTGGCGTTTGAGCCAGCCGATGCCGCAGCCATTAAGACGGCCATTCTGGGCCATCGAAAGCTGCGCGTGAACAGCCAACCGCTTGAGCGTCTGCTCTATGCAGCCGACAAAGCGTCGCGCGCATGCTTTGCATGCCCCGCGCGCAACGCTTGCAACTGGAGCGATGATAAAAAGAACCTGTCGATTCGCGTGTAGTTAGTTTGCGCGGTCGGGGTTCTAAACGAAGGAGACGATCGCGTTGAGTAACAAGAAACTGCCCGAGAATGCAACCAAGACTGAAGGTGCTGAGCTCGCCCGCCGTGGAAGGGGCGAAATATCCACCGCAACGGCGGTGCCTCACGTGAGCTATGACGATCTGCGCCATGCCGATCGCATTGTCATTGACGGCCTTGAGGTTTTTGCCAACCACGGCGTGTATCCCGAGGAGAATGCGCTGGGTCAGAAGTTCATCGTTTCTCTGGTGCTCTATGCCGACTTGCGCGCGGCGGGGGAGCACGATAACCTGGATGCCTCGATTGACTACGGCTCGGTGTGCCACGATGTCGATGGCTATCTGCGCGAGCATACGTTTAAGCTCATCGAGGCGGCAGCCGAGGGTGTGGCCCAGATGCTGCTGCGTCGTTACCCCCTGCTGCTTGGCGTGCGTGTTAAGCTCGATAAGCCTTGGGCGCCTGTCGGCCTTCCCCTGGCAAGCTGCGGTGTCGAGATCGAGCGCGTGCGCTAGTCGGTTCTAATACGTCTCTATGGGCGGCTGCTTGAGTCGCTGAGACAGTGCTCTATTGTTGGGGCAGTACGTGTCGAGCAGGGTGTGAAACCGCCGATTGTGGCTTGGCTCGAGCAAGTGGACGAGCTCGTGGGCGACAACCATGTCGAGGCATTCGACGGGGTAGGCGGCGAGCTCGCGCGCGATGCGAATGGCGCCGGTTTTGGGTGTGCAGGAGCCCCAGCGCGTCTTCATGCTGCGCACGGAAACGCGGGAAACGGCGACACCCATTGCGATTTCGTATGCGTGCACCATATCGCGCAGCGCCGATGTGACCTCGGACGTATAAAGCTGGTCGATGTGGGCTTGGAACTCATCGGACGTTAGGCCGTCGAGGGCCGTGCACTGCTTTGCCTGCGCGCGCCCACTTGGCTCATCGGTACCCATAAAACTTGCGAAGGTGGCCTGTTTGGGTCGCGGTGCGGGTGATGCAAAGTTGTGATCGAGTGCATCCTGTACCGTGATGGGCTTGCCCCAAAGCGCAATGATGGACGAGGGACTGAGCGGCTCTTGCGCTGTCGCCTGACGTTGCTCACGTTGGGCAAGTCGGCTGATAATCCAGGCGCTGTTGCGCTTCACAAACGCTTCGATGCGCTCGCGGCTGGCGCCGAGCGGTGCGCTGGCGTGGACCTCGCCGCTCGATGTGACGCGTAGGTTAAAGTTCTTGACGCGCTTTTTGGTAACGACGACGGGGATGAGCGTTCCATCCGGTCGGGATGCGGAAATCGTAAATTGCTGCGTCAAATGTGATCCTTCAGATTGGGGACGGGCCGGCATGTCGACCGCTCGGCATGCCGGCCCGCTCAAGGGATGTGAAATTAATAACGCTCAAAGAAGGCAAGCGCGTTGTCGCTGCAGAGCTTTTGCATCACGGTCTTGCCAAAATGCTTGGAGAGCATGTTCTGGAACTCGGGCATCATACTGGCATCGGAGAGGAAAGCGGGCACCGTGGCACCGTCCCAGTCGCCGCCGAGCGCGATGACGTCCTCGCCGCCCAGGTCGAGCCAGTGCTCGATATGTGCCGCTAGCTGGTCGAAGGTGACGTCTGCGGCGGTTTTGTCGGTTGCGTCGTTGGAAAGGAACTCGCTGCAGTAGTTGAGGCCGACGATGCCGCCCATGTCGCGAATGGTGCGGAACTGGTCGTCGGTGAGGTTGCGCTTGACGCCGCAAACCGCACGGGAGTTGGAGTGGCTGGCGACGAACGGGCGCGTGGCGTGGGCGACAACCTCGTCAAAGCACTCGTCGTTGAGGTGGGAGACGTCGAGCACCATGCCGGCGTGCTCCATCTGCGTAAGGGCCTCGATGCCGGCGGCGGTGAGGCCGGCGTGGGTGTCGTGGCCGCTCGCGAGCGGCCCCTGCGCGTTCCAGCTGAGTGATGACATGAGTACGCCCAGGCTCTTGAGCACCTCGATCAGCGCGGGGTCCTCGGCAAAGAACGTGGCGTTTTCGATGGTGTGGATGCAGGCGACCTTGCCGTCTTTGAGCGCAGGGCGAATGTTTGCCGCGCTGCGTACGTTGACCATGCGGTCGTGGTTGAGCATTGCCTGGCCGCTCATATGCGCCATGATCTGCGCCTGGAAGCGCGCGGCGTGGGCGGTGGGAATCTCGTCGGGGACAAACGTGGCGAAGCACTGTGCCCACGGCGTGTTGCCGATCTTTGCGAGCGAGATGGCGCAGGCGTTGCCCTCGATGAGGTCGAAATCTTGCGGATGCGTTTCGTCGCCGGGGAAATAACCGTCGGTACCGGCGGTAAAGCGCAGGTCGAGATCGAGCGTGGCCCAGCCGATGCGGTCAGCGGTGTCGCAGTGTAGGTCAAATACGGGATATGCCATGGTTCCTCCGGTTGCAGCGTTTCTTTGCAAACTGTCTTTGAATTGTATGACTAGGGTATAGTTAGCGCCATATGTTCATGGCGGCCCGCGTTGTGCGCCGCCCTTATCACGGAGGTTACCATGTCCAACCAGGGCAAGAAGGTCAAGACCCATTATCGTGGCACGCTCGACGACGGCACGCAGTTCGATAGCTCTTACGATCGCGGCGAGCCGCTGGAGTTCACCTGCGGCGCCGGTCAGATGATCAAGGGCTTCGACGCCGCTGTTGTCGACATGCAGGTGGGCGAGAAGAAGACCGTGCACATTCCCGCTGCCGATGCCTACGGCGAGCACAATCCCGAGATGGTCCTGACCTTCCCGGCTGAGCAGGTCCCCAATATCGAGCAGATCGAGAAGGGCATGAAGCTCTTCCTGTCCACGCCGAGCGGCATGCCCGTCCCCGCCGTGGTCATAGACGTGACGCCCGAGGCCGTGACGCTCGACGCCAACCACGAGCTCGCCGGCAAGGATCTCAACTTTGATATCGAGCTCGTCGAGGTCGAGGACTAGAGTATGCCTGAACGCTTGGTTTTGACGACATGCTTGGGAAATCTCAACGATCCGTCCTATGAACTCCTGCTTCGCCGGGAGCTGGGCGGTGTCTTTGAAGTTGACGAGCTGTTGCTCGATTGGGACCAGGCTGATGCATGCGCGTTTGTGGGCGTGACGGAGCTGGGGCGCACGATCGATGTTCGGTTGGATACTGCCGACGGCGGTCGTCTTGCCGATGGCGACGTGCTCGCCATTGACCGTTCGGGTATGGTGCCCGTGGCGGTTGTCGTGCGCCTGCGCAGCGCCGAGGTTTATTTGGTCGAAGTCGACCGCATGGATCCGATTGCGCTCGCGCATGCGTGCTGGGAGATCGGCAACATGCATGCGCCGCTCTTCCGGGGTGACTCGGATGAGCATACCGTGCGCATGTATACGCCGGTGCAGCCGGTTTTGGGCCGTATGCTTCGCGGTGTCGAGGGAGCTCGAATCTCGATTGTTTCGTACGAGCTCGATGCGGGTCGACGCTTTGCGTCGAGCGCGGCCGATGTTGTCGTGAGCATGGCTCCGGACTTTACCATCGTTAAAAAGACGCGCGACTAAGCGCGCGTATGCGCAAGACGGGCTTTGAGGGGTGACCGATCAAGGTCCGTCTTGCTGTTGATAGGAGGCTTTGGGGGAAGCATATGGGTCTTGAGGGAATCAAGCTGATTGCATGCGATTTGGACGGCACGTTGCTGCATCCGGGGGAGCGCGAGCCGCGTTCCGAGGCCTTTGAGCTTATCGATGAGCTGCATCGTCGCGGTATCGTGTTTATGCCGGCGAGCGGTCGCCAATACGCGAGCCTGCGCTACCTGTTTGCCCCGGTGACCGATGAGCTTGGCTACGTGTGCGAGAACGGCGCCCTGGTCATGAGCGAGGGACGTGCCGTGGTCAAGCGCGCCATGGAGCGCGATCTGGCCATGGATATCGCGAATGCCGTGGTTGCGTATCCTCATGCCGACGTAACCTTGTCGTGCGAGGGACACCTCTACACCATGAGCGGCAACGACGCGTTTGTCGACCACCTGCGTTATGAGGTCCATTGTGATGTGGCGGTAGTCGACCGTCCCGAAGACATTGACGAGAATGTCATTAAGATTGCCTTCCAGACGCCCGAGGCGGAGCAGCCGGCGGCGCTGGAGTATTTTGAGTGCCTCTTTAGCGACCGTGTTGACGTGATGACGTCGGGAACCGAATGGACGGACTTTATCGGTTTCGGTTCGGGCAAGGGGTCCGCGCTTGCCGATTATGGCCGTGCACTGGGGATCTCGCCTGACGAAATGATGGCGTTTGGAGATAACGAAAACGATCGCGACATGCTCAACGTGGTGGGCCATCCCTATCTGATGGAGAGCTGCAGCCCCACCATGCGCGGTGTCAATGACCGTGTCCGCTACGTGTGCACGGTCGAAGAAGAGCTGCGTCGTCTACTTGCTGAGTAGACATGTCCCAAACATCTACCGGCAGTCGGGGCAGAGACCCTCGAAGATGGTGTAGTGCGAGATGACGCTCCAACCGATTTGCTCGGACGCCTTGGTGTCGAGTTGGGCATCGAAGGGGAGCGGTACATCGATGACGCGGCTGCACGAGGTGCAGATGATATGCGCATGCGGCTCGATCGTGCGATCGAAGCGGCTGCCGCCTGGTGTCTTGATGGAGAGGATCTCCCCGGCATCGGCCAGGAGGTTGAGGTTGCGGTAGACCGTGCCACGGCTGATTTTGTCATCCTGTGCGCGCACGACGTTGTAGATTTCGTCGGCGGTGGGATGGTTGTAGCTTTGGCGCACGGCGTCAAGAACCAGCTTTCGCTGCCTGGTATTCCTTCTTTGCACCGCCATGCGCCTCGCCTCTTTTCTATCAACGGTCGTAGGTAAATGATACCGTATTTAGCACACAATACTAATAACGAGGAATGAAACTGTCTTCATTGGCAAGTGGGGCTTGGGCCTGGGCTTCTACGAGGCGAAAACGCGTTCCCATGCGCTCGTAGGAGGCATGAAGCGCCTCGAGATGAGATAGGATGTTTGCCGGAGCTCCCTGTATCTCCATCTCGACCGAGCCGTCTTCCATGTTGCGCACCCAGCCGGTGAGTGCGTGTGCCTGCGCGAGGTTGGTGTTGGTAAAGCGAAAACCAACGCCCTGGACTTGCCCCGCCCAGCGCAGGAAATAGCGCAGGGGAGTGTCTTGAGTGGCCTCGTCGCTTGCGAGCACAGTAAGCCTGCGGCGCAGCTCGAGCTCAATGTTTGATGGTTTTTGAGGCTCTCGACTGCCGCCGGTGACGCTGGAGAAGAACGCATCGAAGAAGCCCATCGCTAGGCCTGCTTGCCTGCGTCGGACGGGAAGGTAATGCCGGCCTGCTGGCGCACGGCATCCATGATGCGCAATGAGACGAGCGTGACATCGCGGTAGTGGCCAAGTTCGTGACGTCCCGCCGGGGTCTCCCAAATCTCTTCCTTAACGTTATCGATGCCGCCGATGGCGGTGATAAAGTCTGTGAGTTCGTATTCCATAGTGTTGCTCGATTTGGGCAGGTCGAGCACGCGGCCGTTGTTGCCCTGTTCGCGCGGTGCCTCGGTCGCCGAGCCGCGTACGACATCGCCGCGATAGTCGATGCGGACGTTGCGGGGCGTGGACAGATGGTCGATCTGGATAGTGCCACGCTCGCCTTCGATCTGCGAGGGCAGCAGGTCATTCGTTATTTTGGAGTGCGCGAGCTCGACGGAGATACGGCCACCGCCGTAGCTGGCGAGGATGGAACCGCAGCCGTCGATGGGGCCGTGCGTGAGCTGTCGCGTGGCGGGGTCGAGCAGAGTAGCCATGCTCGTAAGGCCGGAGGGCATGCCGAAAATCTCGACCATGGGCTCGATGGTGTAGACGCCAATGTCCATGAGGGAACCCGATGCCATATTGCAGTCGAAGATATTGGTGGCGCGTCCCGCGAGAATCTCGTTGTAGCGCGAGGAATATTTGCCAAAGCGCAATGAGGCGCGGCGGATGGGGGCGATCTCGCCCAGGGCGTCCTCGATGGCGTGGAAGGCGGGGTCGTGGAGGGGACGCATGGCCTCGAGGGCCACGACACCTGCTGCCTCGGCAGCGCGGAAGACCTCCAGCGCCTGCGCTTCGGTGGCGCAGAAGGGCTTCTCGACGATGACGTGCTTGCCACCGGCGATGCAGGCAAGGGCCTGCTCGTAGTGAAGTGCGTTAGGGCTGCCGATATAGACGGCGTCGACGTCGGCGGCTGCCGCGAGCTCATCGAGTGAAGTAAAGTTTCGCTCGCCACCGCGCTCGGCGGTAAAGGCGGCACCGCGATTGGCATCGCGTGAAAGCGTGCCCACAAACGCGGCTTGATCGTTGGCGTTGACGACTTGGATAAAGTCGTCGGTGATCATGGATGTGCCGATGGTCGCGATGCGCAGCATACGTCCCCCTTGCGTTGTTTGGTCTACAGGATGAGTGTAGCGCGTGGGGATATAAAGCTGCGCGAAAACGCTATTACAGGTCGCTCTCGTTAAAGCCGGCGTCGATATCGAGGTTGCTGCCGTCGGCCGCCGTGGTGGCGAGCTCATCGCAGCGCTCGTTGAGCTCGTGACCGGCGTGACCCTTAACCCAGATGAACTCAACCTTGTGCTTGCTTTTGGCGGTGAGTAGGCGCTCCCACAGGTCGCGGTTCTTGACGGGCTGCTTGTTGGCGGTTTTCCATCCGCGCTTTTTCCAGCCGTCGATCCAGTGCTTGTTAAAGGCGTTGACGACGTACTGCGAATCGGAATGGACCTCGACCTCGCAGGGGCGGTTGAGCGCCTCGAGCGCCACGATGACCGCCATGAGCTCCATGCGGTTGTTGGTGGTCTTGGCGTAGCCGCGCGAAAGCTCGGAGGTGAAGGTCTTGCCGGCGGGGTTGGTGTATTTGAGCACGGCGCCGTAGCCGCCGCGTCCCGGATTTGATCGGGCCGAGCCGTCGGTATAGATGATGACCTTCACGGGCTTCCTTTCGTTGAGTGCATTTCATGTGAGTGACCATTGTAGCGCCATGCCCGCCGGGGGCCAGCAATCTACGATTTCTACCCCGTCTTCCGACTGTTAGTTGGCATGGATGATGCGGTCGAGCTCATCGAGATATTGCTGCAGCAGGGGAGAGGGCTTGCGCTCGTCGTGCATGATGTAGCCAACGTGCATCGTTGGGGCGTCTGCTAGCGGGATCGATGCCATGCCCCATTGCATTTCATTGGAGAGGACACCGGTCGACAGGGTGTAACCGTTCGACGTGATAAGTAAGTTAGTAAGTGTTCCGCGGTCTGAGATTCGTATGTTGCGGTCGCAAGGGATATAGCTAAAAGGTTCCTCGGCGTAATAGAAGGAGTTTGAGGTTCCCTGCTCAAAGCTGTAGCGCGTATAGGGCGTGAGGTCGGCAAGGGACAGTTGCGGGCGGCGTGCGAGCGGGTGGCGCTCGCTAACGAAGACGTGGACCGTCGCGTCGAATAGGGGATGGAAGCTTGCGCGGGCATCGGCGAAGGCCTTCTGCAGAACGCGGGCGTTAAAGTCATCCAGATACAGAATGCCGATATCGCTGCGAAACGCACGGACGTCATCGATGATCTGCGATGTGGTGGTCTCGCGCATGATGAACTCGAACTTGCTGTCGCGGCAGCGCTCGACTACGTTGACAAAGGCCTCGACCGAAAAGGCGTAGTGCTGGGCGGAAATGGCGAGGCGGGCTTGCGGGGTGCCACCGTCCTCGTAGCGTGCCTCGAGCATGTCGGCCTGCTCTACGACCTGGCGCGCATAGCCCAAAAGCTCGGTGCCGTCGTTGGTGAGCGTGACGCCGCGGCTGGAGCGCGTAAAGATCTCCAGATGGAGCTCTTGTTCTAGGCTTTTGACGGCGTTTGAGATGTTGGACTGAGCGGTATAGAGGCGCTGAGCTGCGGCGTTGATTGAGCCGGACTCTGCCACGGCGATCAGAAAACGAAGCTGCTGGAGGGTCATCGGTGCCCGTCCTTTCGATAGCTATCTAAAAAACCGATAACAGGTTAGCGCTTTTAAGTGATTGACCGAGCGAAACAATGCTCGTACTATTCAAAACACACAAAGGCGGTAGGTAATTAAACCGACCACGGAACCGGGATGCGAAAGGAGGCCCGCATATGAATTGCTTACCAAGACGAATGCCGGGCTCCTGTTTGCGCCCGTCGGCGTGATCAGGAGACAGCGACTTACTTCTCTCTAATTTATTTACTTTTGTTCGATCAAGGAGATCATCATGAGCCAGTTCATCAACAACCCCGAGCACACCTTTGGTTTCGATACCCTGCAGCTTCACGTTGGCCAGGAGAGCGCCGATCCCGCATCCGACTCCCGCGCCGTGCCTATCTACCAGACCACGAGCTATGTGTTCCGCAACTCCCAGCACGCCGCCGACCGCTTTGGTCTTGCCGACGCCGGTAACATCTACGGCCGTCTGACCAACTCCACCCAGGGCGTCTTCGAGGACCGTATCGCCGCACTCGAGGGTGGCGTGGCGGGTCTTGCCGTCGCCTCCGGTGCTGCTGCCATCACCTATACCCTGCAGGCTCTTGCCCAGGCCGGTGACCACGTGGTGGCTCAGAAGACCATCTACGGTGGCTCCTACAACTTGCTGGAGCATACGCTCTCCCAGTTTGGCGTCGAGACCACCTTCGTCGATGCCCATAACCTGGAAGAGGTCGAGGGGGCCATCAAGGACAACACCACGGTCATCTATCTCGAGACGCTCGGCAACCCCAACTCCGACATCCCCAACATCGACGCCATCTCCGAGATCGCCAAGAAGCACGGTCTGCCGGTTGTCGTCGACAACACCTTCGGCACCCCGTATCTGTTCCGTCCGCTGGAGCATGGTGCCAACATCGTCGTTCACTCCGCAACCAAGTTCATCGGCGGCCACGGCACCTCGCTGGGCGGTGTGATCGTCGACGGCGGTAACTTCGATTGGAAGGCGAGCGGCAAGTATGCGCAGATCGCCGAGCCCAACCCCTCCTACCATGGCGTCTCGTTTGCCGAGGCTGCCGGTCCCGCCGCCTTCGCAACCTATGTCCGCGCTATCTTGCTGCGTGACGAGGGCGCCTGCATCAGCCCGTTCAACGCCTGGATCTTGCTCCAGGGCACCGAGACTCTGTCGCTGCGCGTTGACCGTCATGTCGAGAACACCAAGAAGGTCGTTGAGTTCCTGGCTGGTGACAGCCATGTCGCCAAGGTGAACCACCCGAGCCTGTCTGAGCACCCCGATCACGAGCTCTATCAGAAGTACTTCCCCAACGGCGGCGCCTCGATCTTTACCTTTGAGATTAAGGGTGGCCAGGAGGCAGCTTGGAAGTTCATCGATCATCTGCAGGTGTTCTCGCTGCTCGCCAACGTGGCCGACGTCAAGTCGCTCGTCGTGCACCCGGCTACCACCACGCACTCCCAGCTCTCTGCCGAGGAGCTCGCCGAGCAGAACATCACGCCCTCCACGATCCGTCTTTCCATCGGTACCGAGAACGCCGAGGATATCATTTGGGATCTGAAGCAGGCCTTCGCCGCGCTGGACGAGTAAGGCGACTTGTGTAAGGACCCCTTGCGACTCGATAGGTATAACTGCATAAAATGCCTGCTCAAGGCGCCTGTGCGAACAATGGTTGCACAGGCGCATTTTTTGCATAGAACGGGTGCAAAAACAGGGTTTTTGACACGCTTTATGCATTCGAGTTGTGGAAAACTCCTGTTGAGAGGATGTGAGTTTTACGCAATTGACGTGCACCTTTTAAGTAAAACCGCAGGTCGCGATTTGCTCGGGGTACTATGCAGCGCGATTGAATCACACGCAGCTCAAACGCAGCAAAAACGCACTACGGAGGTTTCCAGCTACATGAGGATTGATTCACGAAAACCGAAAACCGCCGCCCTTTCCGCCGCTCTGACCGTGGCACTTTTGGCGGGCGCCGGTGCAACTGATGCCCACGCCGCAACACTGTCCGATACGGTTGGATCTACGCCGTCCGAGACGACGCTGGTACAGCCCGTTGATTATCGCGGCGATGGTTATGGCTCCATGCAGGAGTGGAACGCCTCGATGGAGGCCAAGCGCGATTCCCTTGAAATGCGCGCTCAGATTATCATGAATATGTATGGCGACTATGCCACCGATGACGAGCGCGCTGTGCTGCAGGGCTGTATCGACGGTGCGGGTAGCCTGTTGACGATGGGGGAGGTCGACGCCAAGTCGACCGAGCTCGATGAGCTGCGCACTGCGCTTGAGGATGCCAAGCGCGAAGCGCTCGAGGCTGCCGCCGAGGCGGAGGCTGCCGAGGCTTCGTACTACAACGGCGGTTACACTCCGTCCTACGCGTCTGCCGCGTCCTGCACGAACGGATCGGGCCTGACGCGCTCTGCGGGTGTCAATAACTACAACGGGCGCCGCGAGACCTATTACAGCAGCAATGTGCTTTATCACTATCGCACGGGCGAATGGACTCAGGATTCTGAGGGCTTCTGGCGCGATTCCGACGGCTATTACGTTGTTGCCGCGGGCGATATGGCCCAGGGCTCGACCTTTACGGGCTCCAAGGGCGATTGCAAGGTCTATGACTCCGGCTGCGCTGCCGGAACCACCGACTACTACACCGGTTGGTAATTTTTCTGCATCACGGATATTTGGCGGACGGGTGTCTTTACCGAGCTTTAGGGCAACGTAAAGACGTCCGTTCTATGTATGCGCCTGAGCTAACAGAGCCCTTACCGTGACGGTACGTCGCGCATATGGGCGCGGGGCACACTAGTTCATGAGAAATAAGGTCTTTCTCTTGGAGGAAGTGGTCTTGTGAACGCTCGAGATATCGCCGTTGCCGCCATTGCATTGACGCTTGGTTGCCTTGGTCCTACGGCCGCGCTCGTCGCAGGTGTGCAGGGGTCTTGTGGGGCTGCCTCTATTGTGGTCGGCGCGTTGATCGCGGCCGCGCTGCTGGGAAGTGCGGGTGTAGTCCTTTGTCGCGACGATGAGGGGCAGGCGTCGGAGTCGCAGCTCTAACCGTTGTGAAGCTGATTTTTGGCCAAAGATGAAAAAGGAAGCCGCTGCGAGGGGAGTGCCCCTTGCGGCGGCTTTGCCATTGGATCTGTTGGCTGCAGTATGCCGAGCACTACCAGCTGCTTTCTATTTCGCGAATCCTCTGGTAGAGCCAATCGTTTTGCGGCACTTGGATATCGTGTTTGCTGGCCAGGCGGCAAATGGTGCCCGCGAACTCCTCGACTTCGGTTTTTCGTTGTGCGATGCGGTCCTGCGCCATCGAGGGCATACCGGCGGGGTCGATTCCCTCGATGAGGTGCACCATTTGCGTCAGGTCTGCCTCGGTCAGCTCAACGCCCTCGGCGTTGGCAACCGCAAGCGTCTCGCGCATGGCGGAGACAAAACAGCGGCGCTGCTCGGAGCCCGGCTCCGTGGCGCTTCCGTAGGTCCCGCCGTAGGCCATGCAGGTCTGGTTGATGCCGTCGTTGAGCATGAGTTTGGCCCACATGCGGTGGGCGATGTCGTCCTCGACGGTATGGGCGATGCCGCAGCGCGTATAGAGCTCGTCGATAGCGGCGACAGTCGCGGGGTCGGTGCCCGCTGCCGCGCCAAAGCGAATCTCGCCCGCATTGGTAAAGGTGAGCGCGCCGTTGAGGAACACGGCGTCCATGCCCTGGCAGATACCAAGAACGGTATGCTCCCAGCTAAAGCGTTCGGCAATCTTTTGCTCGCTCGTGATGCCGTTGCACAGCGAGGCGATGAGCGTGTTGGGTCCCACGACACGCTCCATAGTCTTGAGTGCTTGGTCGAGACCGGTGGTCTTGACCGTCAGGATGACCAGATCGGCGGGTGTCGCCTCGCTGGCGCGGACGGACGTGAGATCGCAGGGCTTGCCGTTGACGGTGAGCGCGTCGTTCGCATGGCGCTCAAAGCGAGCGTCGTCCATGACGTATTCGACGGCGTCGTTGCCGAGGGCCTTGGCAATCATGCTGCCGTAGAGCAGGCCGACGCCGCCCTTGCCGATAAAGGCGACCTTGTTGATCTGCATATGAATCATCTCCCCATATAAAAGGCGCCCGCATATGGGGCGCCTGATGGATTGTATGTCGTCGGGGCGTTTGGTGGGCGCGCGGGGCTGCTGTTGTGAAAAAGAAACTATTGCGCAGTGCGCTTATGCCGCGGGGCAGACCGCAAAAACGCGCGCGGGGTATCCGACACCATCACGGACCTTAGAGAAGGTGCAGAAGATGACGGCGCCCGTGGCGGGAAGCTCGTCTAGATGGTCCATGACCTCGATCTGATAGCGGTCGACCGAGAGGATGTATTGTTCGCCGGGGTAGGGGTAGGCGTCCTCGCGTGTGGTCACGCTCGTCTCCTTTCATCGGGCTTTTTGCTGATGTTAAAGCGGTGCCGTGACGGCCTGATTTCTGCTGCGTTACGATACGTTCTCAATTGCGATTCCGATGTGTTTCGATGACGTGACGGGTTTGTTTCGCCTTGTCAGGGCTTCGATGGGAGGGGAGGGGCCGTGCAATATCGCGTTGACCCCAAAAGCGGCAACCGTATCTCGGCGTTGGGGCTGGGCTGCATGAGGTTTCCCGGTGCGCCGGGACACCCCGATGCGAAGACCGCCGACGCTATCATCTCCCGTGCGGTGGAGCAGGGGATTAACTACCTGGACACGGCCTATCTCTATCCCGGCAACGAGGCTTGTGTGGGTGCGTCGCTTGAGCGCCTGGGCTTGCGCGACCAGGTTTTGCTCGCAACCAAGCTGCCGCATGCTTCGTGCAAATGCGCGGAGGATTTCGACCGGTTCTTCGACGAGCAACTGCGCCGCCTGCGGACCGACCATATCGACTATTACCTCATGCACAACATTACCTCGCCCGCCCAGTGGGAACGTGTGGTGGCGTTGGGCATCGAGGACTGGATCGCGCGTCAAAAGGCGGCGGGGCGCATTCGCCAGATTGGTTTTTCGTACCACGGCAGCGCGGCGGATTTCCTGACGATGCTCGATGCATATGAGTGGGACTTTTGCCAGATCCAGTACAATTACGCTGGAGAGCGATATCAGGCGGGAACAGCGGGGCTCATGGCCGCCGCCGAGCGAGGCCTCGCGGTGTTTGTGATGGAGCCACTGCTGGGCGGGCGTTTAGCGGGCAAGCTGCCGCCACGGGCCCGCGCTGTGCTCGATAGTGCCCGTGACCCGCATTTGCGCACTCCTGCCGCCTGGGGTCTTTCGTGGGTCTGGAATCATCCTCAGGTGACGATGCTGCTTTCGGGTATGACCGATATCGCGCAGGTGGATGAGAACGCGGTGTTGGCCGATCGGGCCCTGCCGGATTCGATGACTGCCAACCAGCTCGACACGATCGCGCACGTGCTGGATGAGTTTGAAAAATCGAATCGCGTGCCCTGCACGGGATGCGGCTATTGCATGCCGTGCCCTAAAGGCATCAATATTCCCGGCTGCTTTGCCGCCTACAACGCAAGCTATGCGCACAGCTGGTTTACGGGTCTATCGCAGTACTTTACGGCGAGCGCGGTGCGCACAAGCGAGGCCAAGCTGGTGAGCAATTGCGTCAAGTGCGGCAAATGCGCGCGCCACTGCCCACAGCATATCGATATCCCCGAGCGTCTCGATGACGTGCGCCGACGTTTCCAGCCTGGCCCCGTGACGGCAGTGCTTAAGGCTTTCGGCAAAACGCGCTCCTCGTGACCCTTTTATAACTTGCGCTGGAATAGTTCCTGCTTGCGGCAGAATAGGGCTTAAACAGGGACTATTCCACCGCAACTGAAGGGGGCTGTCGTGGGCCATCGGGATTCATGGGATGATTCGCGTGAGGTTCGTTGGGGCATTTTGGGCGCTGGGCACATTTCTCATCGATTTGCATCGTCGCTCAAGAAGGTCGACGGGGCACGGCTGGTGGCTGCGGCCGGCCGCACTCCTGCACATGTCGAGGAATTTTGCCGAGCGTTTTCGATTGATGCTGCGCATGGCCATGCCTCGGTCGACGATAACGGCGATGCGGCTTATGACGCGCTGATTGCCGACCCCGATGTCGACGCAATTTACTTGGCTCTTCCGCATGGCATGCATACGCGTTGGGCCTGTCGCGCGCTGTGCGCTGGAAAGGCCGTGCTGTGCGAAAAGCCGGCCGTTTTGAGTGAGGAAGAGGCTCTCTCGATTGCCTCCACCTCTCGCGAGCGCGGCGTGCTGTTTATGGAGGCGATGAAGAATCGGTTTTGCCCGATGCGCACTCGCGTGAAGGACTTGCTTGCGTCGGGTGAGCTTGGCCGTATTGTCTCGATTGAAAGCGTGCAAAAGCTCGATTACGGCGAGTCTCCTTCGGGCTATCTGCTTGATCCGTTGCAGGGCGGCTGTCTATATGACATGGGCTGCTATGCAGTCGGTTGGTTTGAGGATTTGCTCGCGGGCGCGTGCGAGGTTTCGTCCCGTGAAGTTCGCTGGCGTGACGTATCAGGCGGCCGCGTCGATTGGGCCGACGAGATCCATATGAGCGTCGGCGGTATACCCATTCATATGGTGTGCGACGGCAAAGCAGCATATGAAAGCCGCTTAACGATTGCCTGTGAGCGGGGCTCGTTGGAAATCGAGCGTCTCCATCGCCCCGAGCTCGCTCATGTGAAGTACTCCGACGGTCGAGTACTCGAAATCGATGCACCATTTGAGGTCGATGATTTTTACGGTGAGGTGTCGCATGCGGCGCGGCTCATTCAGGCGGGGAAACTCGAAAGCCCCATCATGCCCCTAGCCGCTACACAGCGCTGTGCGCACATCATCGATGCGATTCGCTTGAAACTTTAGGGCGTGGGGGCATGGCGCCAACGCCTGGAATGCCTTGGAGGCCTTTTCCCCTGATGCCTCTTTTATTGCTTGCGGTGGAATATGGTCTGTTTGCGCCAAAATAGGGCACCAATAGACCGTATTTCACCGCAACTGATGAAGAGGGAGTTGGAGATGCTGACGATCGGGTGTCATCTTTCGACGACGAAGGGCTATCGGGCAATGGGGGAGACGGCGCTGTCCATTGGCGCCAATACCTTTGCGTTCTTTACGCGCAACCCGCGCGGTGGCAAGGCAAAAGAACTTGACATGGATGACGTGGCGGCCCTGCGCGAGCTTATGGCGCAAAACGACTTTGGACCGCTGGTGGCGCATGCCCCGTATACCTACAACCCCTGTTCTGCCAAAGAGCGGGCACGCGAGTTTGCCTTGGAGGCAATGGCCGAGGACTTGCAGCGTCTGGAAGCACTGCCCGGCAACTACTACAACTTCCATCCCGGTGCGCATGTGGGACAGGGCTCCGACGTCGGCATTCAGATGATTGTCGACACGCTGTGCCAGGTGATGTTTGAGGGGCAGCAGACGACGGTATTACTCGAGACCATGGCAGGCAAGGGCACCGAGGTGGGCCGTAGCTTTGAAGAACTGGCGTGCATTATCGAGGGCGTTGCCGCCAAGCGCCCAGAGCTGTCCGATAAGCTGGGCGTTTGTTTGGATACCTGCCATGTGAGCGATGCCGGCTACGACATCATCCATGATCTGGACGGCGTACTCGACGAGTTCGACCGCGTGGTGGGTATCGATCGCTTGCATGCCGTACATATCAACGATTCGAAGAACCCTTGTGGCGCCCATAAAGATCGTCACGAGTGCATCGGCAAGGGATACCTTGGCAGCGAGGAATTTGGTGGCGGTATGCAGGTTATGCAGAATATTGTATCGAATGGCCACTTGCGTTCGCTGCCGTTTATTTTGGAGACTCCGAACGAACTTGCAGGTTATGCAGCTGAAATTAGACTATTAAGGTCATTGCAGCAGTAATGACTGTCACAAAGTAGAGTATTCCATTCACGTTATGGGTTTGTTTCAATCGATTTTCTCATTGCAGATTCGTAATTCCGGGTGCATAATAGCCAACAGTTTTTGCAGACCTCTGAATCAAACGAGGTCACCGGAAGGAGACTGATTATGAAGCTGAAGAAGCTCGGCGCATTTGCCGCCACGGGTGCTATGGCGCTCGCCCTTGCTCTGACGGGCTGCGGCTCGTCCAACGCCACCTCTGGTTCTGATGCTGGTTCCAGCAGCTCTGACGACGCTAAGGTCGAGAAGGTCGACGGCTCCAAGGAGTACGCGCTCGTCAAGGACGGTACGCTGACCGTCGGCACCTCTGCCGAGTACGCTCCGTTTGAGTACAAGGATGACAACGGCGATTATCAGGGCTTTGACCTTGAGCTCATCAAGGCTATCGGCGACAAGCTGGGCCTGGATGTCGAGTATGTCAACAATGACTTTGACACGCTGGTTCCGGGCGTCGCTTCGGGCGCCAAGTATGACGTTTCCATCGCGGCTATCACCGACACGCCCGAGCGTGAGAAGGAAGTCACTTTCTCTGATTCCTACTACATGGACGATCAGGCTATCGTGACCAAGGTCGATAACACCGACATCACGGCCGATAACTTCAGCGAGAAGCTCAACAACGCCGACGCTACCATCATCGTCCAGTCCGGCTCGACCGCCGAGGCCTTTGCCCAGGAGAACTTCCCGAAGGCCAAGATCGTCCCCTACAAGGACGCCACTGAGTGCTTCAGCGCTCTGCAGTCCGATAAGGGCGACGCCGTAGTCACCAACCGCTCCGTTGCCAGCCAGCTGACCGCCGAGCAGTTCAACACCTGCCAGACCATCAAGCAGATCAGCACCGGCGAGGAGTACGCCATCGCCATCAACCAGGGCAACACCAAGCTCAAGGACGACATCAACCAGGCCATCAAGGACCTGACCGACGACGGTACCGTCGACGCCCTCATGGCTAAGTACAATATCAAGTAAAATAACTACTTGATTGCGTGTAGGCCCTTTCCGTTTTGCGGAGAGGGCCTTTGCGCTTCTCTTGACGGAGAGCGTTTCCGTCTCGTTTTGCCGGCAACTTCTACGATAGGAGCCACCTTGTCTCGACTGAACAAAGGGGCCGCGGAGCAGCGTTTTCCACTGTCCGCCTTGCTCCAAAAGCTAGCCTGCGTCATGGCCGTGGCGCTCGCGCTGGTGTGCGCGGGGGCATATGCGCCCACGACCGCTCAGGCGCTTGAGACCGCAAAGATTACCGCCCGACCCAACACCGGTTCGGGCAGCGATGTGGTCGGCGGCACCGAGACGCGCATTACCTGGGAGGTCCAGGCCGATGCCGATGAGGAGCTGAGCGGTCTTTCGCTGACGTTTGTCGACGGCACGACGTTTGGTACCGATGACACGCGATTGACGATGCTCTCGGGCGAGGACCTCATGGATCATACGCCCATGAAGCCCACGTGCAAGGCTGACGGCCAGACGCTCAAGATTGACTTTGGCGAGACGGCGCCTGCCGGCGGCTTTTTCCGTGTCGAGGTTTACGGCGTGACCTTCCCCGTCGAGGGCGGCGATGAGGCCTTTAGCGGCACCTATACGCTCGCCGACGGGTCGACCAAGAAGATCTCCAAGATTCCGTCGGTGGAGATCAAGGGCGTGACGGCCTTCGATAACTTCCTGGCTGACCTTAAAGAGCAGCCGTGGGTCGAGGCGTGGAACTCCAATATGTTCCTGCGCCTGTTCCTGAACCCGGTCATTTTGGTCCAGAGCCTGCCGATCGTCTTCAAGGGCTTCCTTATGTCGCTCTCGATCGTGCTTGTGGCGTTTCCGCTGGCAATTCCCTTTGGCTTTGCCTTGTCGCTCATGCGCATCTCCAAGTCGCGCATCCTGCGCTGCCTCGCCGGCATCTATGTGAATATCATCCGCGGTACGCCGGCGTTCCTGCAGATCTATATCGCGTTCTTCGGTCTGCCGTTGGCCGGCGTCAAGGTTGATGACTACGTGCTTGGCGTTATCGTCATGGCCATGAACTCGTCTGCGTACCTATGCGAGATCTTCCGTGCCGGTATTCAATCGATCCCCAAGGGCCAAAACGAGGCTGCGCGTTCGCTGGGCATGAACGCGTTCCAGACGCTGCTCTATGTCATGATTCCGCAGACGTTCCGTAATGTTTTGCCTACGCTGACCAGCGAGTTTATCTTGCTTTACAAGGATACGTCGCTGCTTGCCGCCGTGGGTGTGGTCGAGATCGTCATGAACGCCCGTACCATCGTGGCCACGACGGGCTCCATTACACCGTACGTGGTTGCCGCCCTGTTCTATCTGGTCATCACCCTGCCGCTCGCTCGCTTGGTGAGCGGTCTTGAGGCGAGGCTTTTGGGCACGGCCGAGACCAAGAAGAAGCGTCCCGCCAAGAGCGCCGGACAGGTTGTCGCGACGCCCGCCGATCACATCGCCGGTCTGTAAGGAGGTCCTATCATGAGCGAAACCAATAACTCGAACGAGGTCGTCGTCAGCATCAAGAACCTCCAGAAGGCCTTTGGGGACAACGTGGTCCTGCGCGATATCGATCTGGATGTGCACAAGGGTGAGGTCGTTGTGGTCTTGGGCCCCTCAGGCTCGGGCAAGTCGACGATGCTTCGCTGCATCAATCGCCTGGAGCATCCCACGAGCGGCTCGATTGTCGTCGAGGGCGTGGATGTGTGTGCCAAGGGCGTCGACCTCAACAAAGTGCGCACGCACCTGGGCATGGTGTTTCAGCAGTTCAACCTGTTCCCGCACCTGTCGGTCAAAAAGAACGTCATGCTTGCGCAGCAAAAGGTGCTCAAGCGCAGCAAGGAAGAGGCCGAGAAGATCGCCGTCGAGGAGCTGACCAAGGTCGGCCTGGCCGAGCGCATTGACTTTATGCCGAGCCAGCTCTCGGGCGGCCAGCAGCAGCGCGTGGCCATCGCCCGCGCCCTGTCGATGAACCCGCACGTGATGCTCTTTGACGAGGCCACCTCGGCGCTCGACCCTGAGCTCGTGCGCGACGTTCTGGGCGTCATGCGCGACCTGGCGCACGACGGTATGACCATGATCGTCGTGACGCACGAGATGGGCTTTGCCCGCGATGTCGCCGACCGCGTCGTCTTTATGGACGGCGGCGTCATTGTGGAAGAGGGTACGCCGAGCGAGGTCTTCGACCACCCCAAGAGCGAGCGCACCAAGGCGTTCTTGGGCAATATCTCGTAGCCGCTTTATATGACTGACATAGCAGAAAACGGGAGCCGGATGTGATCCGGCTCCCGTTTTTGTTGGGACGCGAATGTGTTTTGTTGCAATGCGCGTTGCGGGCGGAGCTCATTGCCGCTAGGCGAGCTCGGCTCCAAGGGCGCGGCAGGCCGCTTCGCTCTCATCATCGGGGGCGTCGTAGCAGATGACGGAATCGACGACGTTGACGCCCTCCTCGTCGGCGTCCGCCTTCCAGTTGTCCATCCATTCGCCCTCGGCCCACGAATAAGAGCCAAAGAGGACGACCTTCTTGTCGCCGAGGGTCTCCTTGACCTCATCCCACATGGGCTGGAACTCATCATATTCAAGCTCCTCGGAACCCATGGCGGGGCAGCCGAAGGCGATAGCGTCATAGCCAGCGGCCTTGTCTGCGGAGAAGTCGGCGCAGGAGATGACCTCTGCCTCGGCGCCGGCATCGGTTGCACCTTCGGCAACGAGGTTTGCCATGGCCTCGGTGTTGCCCGTGCCGCTCCAGTAGACGACGGCGATCTTGCTCATGTTGAGTCCTTTCAGTTGTGCGGCAGGTTGCCACGGCTTCTATGTTCTATCGGGTTGCCTGGGCAAGTTGCGCCAAGCTGTAGCCCTGCTGATAGACAAAGGTGAAGTATTGGGTGCAGGCGCGGTAGGCATCAAACGTCGCAAGTGCCTGCTCGACATTTGCGTAGACCTTCCAGGCCCCAAAGACCTTATAGTTCTCGCCGCGCTGGACGATAAACTCGTGCACGTCGTCGTAGGGATATCCTAGGAAGTAGCCTATTTCGTGCGGAAACTCGCAGGTGCAGTCGTTGCTGCAGCTAGCTTGCTGGGGTAGTGCGCATCGAGTCTGGCTACAGGCGCATTCCGCGACGTTATTACTCGCGAGCGTGATGCGTGATGCCAAATGCACAAGGCATGTCGAAAGGTCTCTCGTGTCGTAGCCTTCCGAGGCGAGCGCCGTTTTGGCGCAAGGGTCCGCGAAATAGGTGGTGAGGCTTTTGGCTCGGTACACGTACACGAGCGCTCCGCAGGGCCGCCAGACCAAAACACTCAGGTGGATGCCAAGCGGGTCAAGCTCGCGGTTGCACTGGGCGATAACGTTGAGCAGGCGTGCTCGGCGTTCTGCGATGGTTTCTGTTGCGGTCGAGCCGTCCCCGTGGGCGTAGG
>UQPY01000025.1 GCA_900542965.1 uncultured Collinsella sp. | reverse complement strand
GCGCGAACGGCGCGCCTGTTTAGCGAAACTGGTGAAAAATAGATTGACGCTAACAATAGGAAAGGTAAGGGTGGAAACCGATGGCGGACAAGGAGCGACCAAGGTGAACGAGGATGACATCATCGGCGTCGTGAGGGAGTACCTCGAGGACAAGGAGAACTCGTACGCCCTCATGCTTACCGGGGAATGGGGATGCGGGAAAACCTACTTTGTCGAGCACGCACTGACCGAGAAGCTGGAGGAGGATGAGAGCCGGCATCCCGTCGTGGTGGCGTCCGCCTACGGCGCCAAGGACTTAGCGGAGCTCTGCGGGGCGATTGAGTCTGGTTTCATCTCGAAATACGCCATAGGGTGCGCGGCCGGCGGGGAGAGGGGCAGGTGGGATTCACTCGTCGGGTTCGCCAAGGACACGGGAATATCGTTCCTCGGGAAAAAGATCAGGGAGCTGGAGAAGAAGGCGGGCGTCGATCTCAAGATGGCGCCGCTGAATGCCGTGAACCTCATCATCGGCCCCGAGACCCTCCTCGTCATAGACGACGTGGAGAGGTGCGACATGGGCATTCGCGAGCTGCTCGGGGCGGTCGACCACCTCGTCGTCGGCTGCAGGAAGAAGGTCCTCCTCGTCTGCAACGAGGATGAGTGGAGAGAAGGGCTAGGACCGAAGGGGGAGAAGGGGACGACCGGGGAGTACGAGAGCCTCATCGAGAAGACCGTCTGGCGGAAGTGCCGGTTCAGGCCCTCGGTCGGCTCGGTTGTGGAACGCGTTCTGGGAGGCGTGCTGGGCGGCATCTACGCAGGCGCGCTCGAGGACGCCGTTTCGGCGATTGAAGGAAGCGAATCGCCGAACTTGCGATCCCTCAGCAAGATGCGCCCCGTGCTGGTCGGGATGAAGGAATCCGGGTTCTTCGCTGAACCCACCGACCCGGAGTCTGCCAGGGCAGTTTTCAAAGAGGCTTTCGGCTTTGCAGCGGGGGCGGCGAAGGGGATGCGCATCGGGCCTCCGTCAAGCCGGGAGGATTCCATCCTTAGGGGTGGCATTTTCGAGTCGCGCCGGCTCAAATACGCCGCTCTGGACTTCATCCCCCGCTTTTTCGAGAGGTGTGAGGGGGTCGATTCCAAGCATGTTCGTTCCTGCCTGGAAGATTACCTTGCGACCTTTCATCCCGACGGGCCGGCCGCGCGGAAAGCTATTGAATGTATCGACGGCATCAGACACGCCACTTTCCGCGATGCCGATGTCCCTGGCATGGTGGAGACTATAGTCGCCGGGATTGTCCCCGGGGACGGGAGCCGCGGCTTGTCGTTCGACGTCTATCCCGACGTCCTGCGTGCCGTCAAAGGCATTGCGGGGGAATTTGCTGACGCCTTTCCCGAAGGGGTCGCGCCGCTCGTCAAGGCGATGGAATCCTCCATTGGACGGGATCCCGAGTCTGCAGTGAGGTCAATCGGAAAGAATCGAGTCGAATGGCAGGAGATCCCTTTCGACTCGAGCGAAGCGCATGAGATTCCGGCTTTGGAGGAGGTCGACAGGCTGAGGGAGCTCGCCTTGACGACGCTACGCGAACGGGAGTCGGAGTCTCTTGGCAACGTCCTGAAAAACACCCCCGACCAATTCGCGACGAAGCTCTATCTGGCTTTCTCGAAATCAGATGACTGGTCGGAACCCATCCTGTCGCTCATTTCCCTCGACACTTCCCTCCTCGCGAGGGCGATGGAGAAGATGCCTCCCGAAGATATTCGGCTTGTGCACAGTGTCCTTTTTCCGGGCGACCACATGAGGTCGTGCACGGCCTCGCTCGAGGGCGAGGACAGGAAGGCCCTCGTAGCTTGGGCCAAGAGGCTCGGATCGGAGATCGGCAAGGTCGAGACCATGGAGTATTACCAAAGGATCTATTTCGACGCCATATCCAAGAGTCTCGAATGTCTTGCCGATATCTAGGATCCGCAGCTTTTGCCAAGTTGAAACGTGGCTTAGGATTTGCAGAAGATCTTCTAATGGCAGTCTTACGACAAGGACGAGGATGCCCTAATGCCTTGCCCAGGCTCCATCCAGCTCCGCCGCGCAGCTCTCGAACACGCACCTAACGGCGGCCATTTCCGACGGGGTCACGCGCCCTCCGCTCGCCTTATCCGAGGGCCTATGCGGCGGGGCTTGACTTCGAGGACGTCGTCGACTCGTCCCTCGAGCTTGTAAGGCTTGCTGAGGTAGGCGGACTAGAGTAAGAAAAGAGAAATCAAAAGGCGAATTTATCGCGAGGAGCAAAATGTCCCAAATAAATCAGATCCAAGAAGAGCTAAGGCAGATCGAAGGCGGGCGTTTTCAAACACTAGCAAATCAGTATCTATATAGGAGATATTCGCTTAACAACATCATTGAATTAGGATCCCAATGCGGCACGGATAAAACCACGACCGGAGTGCCAGACATGTACTCCGTAGGAGAGAATGGACACTACCTCTTCGCGGCATACACAACCTCTAATTCCGACATCCGCAATAAGCTGCTAAATGATGCTAAAGACTGCCTCGACAGGAGCAAAACCGGAATCAATCCGCAACTCATAGATCGAATCATCCTGTGCCACACATACTTTCGCCTTTCACCTCTGGTACTCGAGGAGGTCCGTGCCATCGATCCACGGATAGAAATAATCGGGCCAGAGACAATTGCGAGCGACCTTGATGGAAAATACCCTGCGCTAGCGCATACGGTATTGGGCGTTCCACTCGGAAAGGGATCATTCATCGCCCCAGACCGCTTCATCGAGCGAAGCCTGAACGACCGTTTCTCAACCGACCTGTCGAAGCTCCTCATGCACAGGGATTCCGAGTTTTCAGTCATCGTCGAATCGATAGAGCAAAACAAGGCAGTGGTGATTCAGGGGCAGTCTGGATCGGGGAAAACCAAGATCGCCCTCGACGCATGCCTCTCATTCAGCAAACGGCATCACTGGGATCTTCTTATCTTGGACTCTAGGTATTCATCGCATCTCGACGATGATATCGAGCTGATTTTGTCGGAGTCGGAAAACATTATCCTTCTAGTCGATGATGCAAACGGCAACCTGTCACTTGAGCACTTGCTGGGAATCTGTTTGGAAAACAAAAAGCTAAAGATTGTCCTCACCTGCAGGAAGATGCACCGAAGCGAGTTGACCGCAAAAATCGGCAGTTATCTAAATTTCAGAGAAATAGAGCTGGAGCCTCTAACCGCGGAAAATATAGAAGCGATACTCGAGACCGAATACAACATAAAAAACATAGCACTGAGGGAGAGAGTATCGGCAATCGCAAACGGAAACCTGCGCTTGGCTATCATGGCAGCAAGCCCCATAGCAGACGGCAATTTCGAAGCCATCCAAGAGCCATACGATCTTCTGAACATCTATATGAATTCCGCCTTAGCTGGGTACTCCAGCAGAGAGCAACGTCTCGCAGAGATCCTTGCAATCTACGACTGCTGCGATCTTATTGAAGGAGACCCTTGTTATGAGGATCTCTTGGGCTTGGGGTACGACGACGCCGAGATTCGGGATTTTGCATCCAGATTGAACGACCAGGAAATCGTCACGATCCTTACCTCAGCCGGTGGCGTGCTAGCCATAAGGATGGAAGAGCAGAATCTTCGCGACTTCTTGATATGCCGCCACTTCGCAAAAGAAGGGAACGGCAGTTTTGCAGATTTCATTCTGCATACCGCAGAAATGCCGAACGCGCCGTATCTCAAAGCCGCCAAGTCAATGGCTGAAGTATGCGGAAGTGCGAGCGTGTACGACTATCTTCGAAGGGAATGCGAGAAAGCTTGGGATGAAATAAAGAATCGGGATGAGCGAATTGCCGATCAGTTCATAATCACATTCAATCAACTCCTCCCCGTACAGGCGCTCGCCTTTGCCTCAAACCGCATCGAAAGTGCTGCTTGCGCTGACGTATCGGAAGAAATTCTCGGCATGAATTCGACATCGGACGGATCTATGCCCCTGCATATTTCCGTATCCCTGATGAACTCGAGCGAGTATTCGCAAACAGCCTCCGAGTTGTTCGTGAAGTGTGTAGAAAGAGGCACAGAGCGGGCGGCCGAGTACAACTGGGCATGCGGGCAAGACGGCGCTTTCGCTTACGATTTCGATCGTACGGGATTCGATTTGGAAAACAGCAAACTCGATGCCCTCGCTCAAAAATATCAACAATCGCATTCCCGCAATGTTGCAGCATGTCTGATCGTCTTGACGAGTTCATACCTCTCTTCAAGGGTCCAGCGCGTTCGGCAAAACGGCATAACGTACACATACAACACCCTGATCTTTAATTTCACATCAGAGCTGGCCGAGCTCCACGCCCATTGCTTCCGGGCGCTCTCCGTTCTAGTCGAAACCGAATTCAGCAGGCAAGTTAGATCCACCTTTCGGCAGCACTTCTCGTTCTATGGCAAAGAACCTGAAGCGGAGCATGCAGAAAACATGCATTCGGTGCTCTCGATGATCGAAGATCTATTCCCCAAATATATAAGCGAAGACTCGACAATCGATCTCTCATGCAGCTTAAGCATCAACCAGATTTACGAAACATGCGCGCAGAATCCCCCTCTGAGCCTCGATGGGTTCCGCCAGAGCACATTCGACGCACTTGGCCTGGAGAACTCCGAGTCTCTCGTAGAGAAAGAACCGAGGATATCCGCGGAAGAGTTACCGCTAGAACGACTGACCGAAGCCCTGGGAAAGCTAGCCGAAGATTATGAGATTTCCGATAAAGAGTGGGAGTTGGGCAGGGCTATCGGAAAAGTCCTTCTGGAAATCGCCAAAAGGACCCCAGATACTGCCTCAAGCATAATCGCACGCAATATCGCTTCGTTGCCCTCGACGATCCCCGTCCCGTACGAAGCACTTGACCATCTTGCTGAAACCATCGGCAGGAAGGTCCTTAGAAACGAGCTGGGCGCGGTGATCGACGTGAGTGACCATCCGGCCCTGTTTGACTATCTTGATTTGCTAGCAATAAAGGAGGAGCTCGACGAGATCCTCGCAAGACTCGATGACGGCAGAACGCATCTCTGCTTGGAAGATTTGGAGATAGTCGAGCCAAAGCATCCTGGCTATATCCTCAAATATGCTTCTAGGTTTTCCGAACGCACTCACAATGATGGGGTTTGGCGGTTTTTCGGCAACTGCGGAGACGAAAAGCGCGTCTCCGCTCTAGATTCGTACTTCGGATCCAATCCCTTACCGGCTATCAACCTGTATTTTCTCGCACTTGAAGGACGCCCTTCTTTCGACTATAACCTCGCTTTCCTACGCTGCCTTTTACGCCTTGACAGTTCAATGATTGACCGTTTTTTGGAATACGCTGCCAGCCTCGACTACCGACAAAGGCACGATCTCCTGCGAAGAATCAGCTCGTTTTGGACCGTCCAGGACAATCGTGCTTGGAATCTGCTGAAAGCATTGATCGATGAAGTGCTGAGCGAACCACTCGGTAGGTTTGAAATAGCCGCTTTGTTTCCCGTTCGTGACGCAAATGCGCTCTCGAGCGATATTTTTTGGGAGCGCCTGGAATATATCATCCGCGAAAGGATCGCCGACGCAAATAGTCTCGATAGAATTAGCTGGGCCTTGTCCGATTGCAATGACGAGGCGAGGGTCAGGGCTATCACCCTCATTCTGTCGCTCGATAAAGACGGGATATCGATCAACGATTTGGATCTCCGTCGATCTTCAATGAGCGGGTCTCCAGAAAAAGGCTTTATTCCAGCAAAGCTCAAGGAGATTGAGGCGATTGAATCGATTGCTGCTCAGCTGCCCGCAGGTGTTGAATATTTAAAACACAGAGAATGGCTGTTAAAAGTGAGGTCTTCAATTGAAAGAGACATCGAAGACGAAAAGTGGAGGCTATTCCACGGCAGGCAGTAATCGACTTTAACACCTAGAATTAGGAAAAGCCTCGGGGGCTCCTGCCTAGCCCTTCGACCTGCACTGCGTGCAGAAGACAGTCGAGGACGAACCGTGGTGCAGCTCCATGAGCTCGAGCTGCATCGCCCTGATCAGGTCGTCGAGCTTGTTCAGCAGCCACTCGTCGATGTTTGTGTCAACGGCCAGCTGAATACTGTTCAGTTTTACGCTACCACTGACAGCGAGGCCGAAGTGGCTCGTTGCCATTTCGAAGCCGCGCGCGCGGCGCGGAAGGGCGGCGTGGACCCCGAGTCCACTGCCTGTAAGCTCGACAAGATGATTTGGTTGCTCTGCACAGGCGACTTCTACCGCGAAGGGGGTCTAAAGCTCTTTTCAACCAATGCACTTGTTGAATCGAACCTGAGCGCCTATTCGGGGGATGGCATTTAAATTGGAGCCACTTTCAGAAAAGCGGCGCTGCAAACGCATGCCAAAACTGGCAAATTATTATGAAAGGTAATCTTATGGTAAACGCAGAGGAATCAACTAAGGCCGGTCTATCGCGCTTGCAAGACGACGCAAGGCCGACTATTTGCAGCGACTCTCTCGAACTTATTTCGAATATCGCAGAGGTTGGCCTGGACGAAATTCTCCAAAACGAGTTCTTGAAGGACATCCCCGTCATCTCAAGCCTAGTGAGCATCTACAAAATCGGAAACAATATCCACAATGCGCATCTGCTGAAGAAGTATGCGTGTTTCCTCGATGAGTTCAACCGCGACTCTTTTGAAAATGGCTCATGGAACAAGTACAAGCAATACTTTGAAGAGTCAAATAGGAAGCGCGATATTGAGTACCTGCTTATCCTGCTCGAAAGATACATTGAGGAGGACAAAGCGCGGCGACTAGCAAAGATTTATGAGGCCTACCTAGATAAAGAAATTAGCTGGGACGATCTTCGTTTGTTTGCAGAGACTTTGGACAGATTTCTACCTGGAGACTACGAAATGCTTCGAGAAAAGGAAACTTTTCAGACGCTCAGAGGCAGAGATGCAGAAGTTCTTCTTCGATTAACCGGGCTGGGATTGCTGATTGAGGATATCCATCGGCAGCAGTGGGACGTAGTAGATACGACGCTCATCTTCGACGATCCCGACGAAATTGAGAAAGAAGAAAGGGTTTATCGTAGGACCGAATTTGGAAACAGGATGGTATCTATACTTGGCTAGCTACTGCAGACAACAATCTGAGCGCGCTCTTGTCGTCTTGGTTAAACTGCTCGGATCTACCAGTGATTTTTACTGCATTAGGCATTCGGAAAGGGAATCGGTTCTTCACGATTCGCATCCTTTCTAGTGCTGCCTTTATTTAATGATCGAGATATGCTCGGCGACTGCGGTGTTCTGCCCCTTAGGTTACAGACGGTTGTTTCTATTGAGCTTCCAGAGGAAATACATGGGGTTCTCTTTTGCCTTGGCTTCTCGCAAGAAATCTGCGGATTGAGATGCAACGGCCCCTATGCCGGCAGCCCCGAGGAAGGCCATGGCATCAGAAGGTGATGCGATTCCGTATTGCCCCAATGTAAAGCTCGCAATTCCGATAGCGGCTTCAATGCCTGCGGAGGTGACTAATCGGGATCGCTCGTTTTTCATCACTAAAGATATCTTGTGAAGCTCGGGCTCTATTAGGTCGTTCTTCAGGTCAGCTAATGTCGAGGTGTCGATGGGCCTTTCGCTCAGGCCTTTGGACAAGGTATCCCTAAACACAAGAAACGACTCTTCGTTTCTAATGCGGCAATCAAGGATGCTACGCAACGTTGCATTTTCAGCAATGGGGAGGGGGCAAGATAACCGGCGAATGGGTATGGTCTGATCTTTTCGAGGATAAAGGGTGGAAGTTGCGGACTCGAGGAACTCAATCTGAGCTGGACGAGTGGTTAAATACGAGCTATTCGAAAAATAGGGATTGACGAGGGCTTGAAAGCAATCGTCCAACAAAGGCAGTAGGATAGTCGAGATGCCGCCTTTCTCCAGCATGTCTCTATCCAATCGCGTTTCGCCTTGGCTTGCATAGAGCGATTCGTATTCAGACGGGATTACCAGGAAATCGACATCCATCTCATCATGGGA
Source organism: uncultured Collinsella sp. (assembly GCA_900542965.1). Taxonomy (GTDB): domain Bacteria; phylum Actinomycetota; class Coriobacteriia; order Coriobacteriales; family Coriobacteriaceae; genus Collinsella. The sequence goes on along the minus strand of UQPY01000025.1, from coordinate 24,439 downwards.
CCCATATGCATCCATTCCCTCAATCGCTACACACAGATTCCCATCTGGTGCTTGTTTTAAAGTGCACGAGGTAGAGGAACAGAATTGTCGTACGAGTTCATCCCAATAACTCGATATCAATCCTTTTGCTTTTGATTCTCTTTCGATTTGTCGCGCTAGGCAATCTTTGCAAAGAGGAATGTAATTGCTCGAAAATCCGAGTATTCCAGCTTTGACTATGTCTTCGACTCGCATGGTCAAATAGATCCCGAATGCAAGTTCATCGACTGAGGCATAATCATCGTGCCCCATTTCGAATGCCGATTCTATAGGGCAATGAATCAGTGTTTTATCTGCATACAATGCTGAGAACTTTGCCAAATGGTAAATGTTTTGCTCTCGACAGGCATAGTCAGTGCAGGGGAATTTGCCTCCTTCAAGGGTGGAGTCAACAGAAAAATTGAACAGGGATTGATTTTCGATTTTTTCGATTGGGATAAGGGGTGCAAGGCCCCTAATAAAGGCGTCGAACCTCCTTTGCCCCAGTTCTTCTAGGTACGCAATTATTTCGGCAAGAGAGCTGTTCTTGAATGCGGCTAGATAAGAATAAAGGTCATCGTATGCATGAGTCGCCATTTCGCTCACCTACACTTTCGGAAAGAGTTTTGCGTCGTTATTTCCGAGGCGTCGTTGGGCTCGCAATCGACTCTAGTGTGCAGCTGCTTCTCGACGTACTCCCTCATGTTCTGCCTCCACATGTAACTAATTGATTTGCTATGTGCCATTATGAATGGTATATAGCAAATCAATTAGTTACATTTAATGGAGCATTGCGAGCGTGGCGCGCGCAAAGAAGAGTCGTTGTATGGAGGCTTCCGGCAACGGCCTTTTGTACGTCCGTGACTGTTGGGTGCTATCGCGGATGACGTCATTGTTGCCTGTACTCTCGATCCAAGGATGTAATTACGGAAGTGCGGGGAAAATCGAGAACCTTCGAGCACAACGCGATTTTTAGCACCAAAACCGCAGTTCGCGGAAGCGAAAACTGGGGCCTGGTTAGCATTTCTTCGATTTTCCCCGCACCTCCGAATTTGACCCCTTGCCGCACCTTGATCACGTCTTCAAGTGGCTGGTTCATCGCTAATGGAGTTTTCTGCGGTGCTTGAATTGCGGTGTTGTGATTAGGGCAAAAGGCTCTTGGCTCCGGGGAGGCTCATCGCACGAAAATTCAAGTTGCTGCTGAAGTAGGGCTTGCTTCGGCAGCGCTAACAATAAGGGCGGCTCTGCTAGTCTCGGGAGACCGCGGCATTCGGCGGGCCTGCCGAATGCCGCGGTCAGTAGCGGTCAGTAGCGGTCAGTAGCGGTCAGTAGCGGTCAGTAGCGGTCAGTATATTCTTCGGAGCCGTTTCTCTGGGCTTCGGCGGACTTGCCAACTCGCGCTTGGGCACTACTCAGTAGATTACTCAGCAGTGCCCAGTAGATTACTCAGTAGTGCCCAGCAGGGGGAGGGCAGCAAACGCAATGGGCCTGTTTCCCGGCTAGGACCTGCAGCCTCAAACTTCGCTTGGCATCCTGTAGAACTGGTGCGGGTCTTTCGGGCTTTTCCCTACCCATTCCAACAGGCCTCGACCGGCAAGGTCTTTCAGAGTCTTCGAGGCCGTTTTCCTACCGACATTGGACTCCCGCGCGAGGTCGGAGGTCGTGATTTTCCCCTGAGCGGCGGCAATTGCCATCGCTGCTCGTTCGCGCTCGCTGAGGAGCGGTCGGTTGTCGGCCGCGGTTCTCCTGAAGGCCGCTTTCTGCAACCCAGGACGCTCGAAGACGACGACGGTGCTGTTGACGGTCTGCTCGAAGCGGAACCTCACGCCGGCTGCCTCGCAGGCCTCCTTGATGCGCGGTATGCCCGTGCCGTACTGCTCGATGACGCCGGCGCGGAACAGGGTGCGCGCGATCGCGGGGTTTCGGAGGCCGAACTCGCTCGCGGTACCGTCTAGGTGCTCTTGCGGCGAGTCGCCCTCGGGGAACAGGCCCGGGCTCACGATCTGGACGGTGTCCATGAACACGTTGACCTCGACGGCGGTGCCGGTGGTGTAGTCGCGGTGGCACAGCGCGTTGGCAACCGCCTCGCGGATGGCCTCGGCCGGGATCTCGGGGATCTCCTTGCGGTACATGCCCGTCTCGCCGATGACGAACTCGCGCCTGATGTTCGACGTCACGAAGTACTCGGCGAAGTCGAGCAGCTTGAGCATGGTGCCGCTCTCGCGGCGCAGGTCGAGGATCTTGGCCTTGGTGTTGCCGCCCAGAAGCCCCAGCTTCATCCTGGGGTAGGTGTCGGATCCCTCGCAGAACAGCTCCACCGCGGCGTTTCTTAGGCTGCCGTCGGGCGCGACGAGGTCGAGCCTTGCCAAGGTGTCCTCCACGCCGGCGAACCCGCCGCCCACGCGTCCGGCCCTGCCGCCGCGCGCGACGAAGTCACGCACCGCCTGCTCGTCGGCGTCGGAGACGGGCCTGCCGGACGGCAGCGAGTCCCACGGGCTACGGGCGCGCTCACGCTTGACGACCATGGCGCTCAGCTCCGAGGCCGACAGCGCTTTGTTCGAAGTCCCCACGCGGGTGAAGTAGCGTCCGTCGGCGGAGTAGGGGGCGTCGGCACCTGAGAAGGCAATTTTGATGTATCGCAGCCCATCATCGGCGTCGAGGCACTCGACCGTCGGGAACACCGCGGGCTCGATCTTGTCGGACACCCACGACGTCACCTGGCGCAGCGTTGCGTCGCTGACATCCTGGCCGATGACATCGCCGTTGTCCTTCACGCCGAAGTAGAGCTCGCCGCGGCCGTGCTTGTTCAGCATGGCGCTGATGGCTTGCAGTGCTTCTTTATGCTCGCCAGTGGACTTCTTGAACTCGACGGTCTCGCTCTCGCTGCCCAGGTTCATCCGCGCTGCCTTTCCCGTTCGTTGCTTGTCTCGTTGGATTATACCGTGGTCACCATGGGCGAAAACGTGGAAGCGCGCTTGCTTGCCTCTACCATGTTCTCATGCGCCTTAATGCCCTTTGTGAAGAATCATCCCATTGGGAAACGGGTCCCTATGGAACGATTTTGGTATCAGGCATAGGGGGGCGCTATCGTGGATGTCGTCACCATTGCCTGCGCCCTCGATCCAGAGATGTAATTACAGAAGTGCGGGGAAAAATCGAAAACCTTCGAGCACAACGCGGTTTTTTTGTATCAAAACCGCAGGTCGCGGAAGCCTAAAACGGGGGTCTGGTCAGCATTCCTTTGGTTTTCCCCGCACTTCCGAATTTGGCCTCTCGCCACATCCCGATTACGTCTTAAAGTGGCGCAAAAAGCCGTGTGCTCTGCTTGATTTTGCTCAGGAATTATGCCTGAGGGGTAGTGGATTCGCCTTTCTCCGCCGTGCAGCGGCACGTGTAGGGCTCTCTGGCTCAGGCGCGAGTCGCTTCCCGTCTGAAAAAGTTCTTAAAACAGCTTTAAAGTTGCCTTTGGCCTACATTGACAGCGTACAATATGCATGTTTACCATGGCAAAAGCTAAATTTGGGGAGGGGGAGCGCACGGTGGAAGTGCTGGTTGTTGGCAATACCGTGTATGTCGATGACGACTTTTGTGCCAAGGCGTTTCCCGGTGACCATGTTCAGGTCGTGGCGGCCAACGAGGCGCGCCGCGACGGGTCGTCGCTCCATGCGTCTTGGAAAGAGCTGCTGCAGCACCTGGACCAGGCTTACGAATTCGACCGTGTGGTCTACCTCTCTACCTATCTCACGCCGCATACCGAGGCCGTTGGCGACATCGAGCTGCTGCGCTCCGTCTTTCGAGCTTGCATGGGTCGCCAGATTCAGCTGCTGTTTGTGACTGGTCCCATGGGAGCGGACGGTGCGGTGGACGCTGCGGGGCAAAACGGCAAGGGCATCATTGCCCGTGCGGCCAACGACCTGTGCCGCTACTATGCGGTCCGCGACGGCATTCAGGCCAAGATCTTGCGCGTGCCGTATCTGTACACCGCCTCGCCCACGCTGGAAGACCCGATTTTGACCCCGCTGTTCGAGGCGTGCTCGCAAGGCTCTGCTGTCATGAGGGCTGGGGCGGACTCACCGCTCGGTGCCCTCTGCGCCGAGGAGCTGGCCGTTCTGGTGCGTCGCATCTTCGACAGCTGGGATGCCACATTCGAGGAACTCGAGGTTCCGGATAGCTTTGCCCATACCGTGGGAGACCTGGGCGAGGCGCTCAAGGGCTTGTTCCCGGGGCTCGACATTACCTACGACGGGGACGCCGTCGTCTCCATTGCTCCGAGCGATACCGTCCGCACGCGCTACGGGTGGTTCCAGCGCTATGACGTGCTGCGCGATCTTTCGACCATACACGCCCGCTGGGAGCAGACCCTCGCGGGCAAGCGCCATCCGCTGCGTGCCGCCATCGACCGCATGCGCGGGCGGACACTGCCCATCAAATGCCTGGAGACCGCGCTGGCCTGGGTGCTCTTTGAGGGCCTGGAGCTGGTGTTTTCGCAGTCTGCTCAGCTCAACGTGCTCGATTATCGTCTGCTCTACGTGGTACTGATCGGCACGCTGTATGGGCTCGATTTTGGCCTGATTGCGGCGCTGATGGCGTCGGTGGGTTTGGCCGCGAGCTACTTTACTCAGTACGGCTATACCTTCCAGGGCCTGTTCTACGAGCCGTCCAACTGGCTGCCGTTTATTGCGTACTTTGTGGTGGGTGCCGTGTGCGGCTATGTGCAGCTGCGCAACAGCGAAGCCATTAGGGCGGAGCGCGATCAAAACGAGCTCGTGCGCAACCGCAATACGTTCCTTACGCAGCTCTACCACGACGCGATCGAGGACAAGCGCGCGTACAGGCGCCAGATCGTGGGTCGCCACGACAGCTTTGGCAAGATCTTTGCCGTGACGCAGGAGCTCGACGTGCTCAACCCGCGCGATATCTATCGCAAGTGCTGCGAGCTTCTGGGCGAGATTCTCGAGAACGATTCGGTGGCGATCTACCATGTTTCGGGCGGGGCATTTGCACGCCTGGTGGCAGCAAGTCCCGCGATTGCCGAAGATGCCGCACGTTCGCTCACGCTTGAGCAGCTTGCACCTCTTTTGGGCGACGGGGGTCGTTCGAACCTGTGGGTGAACCGCGAGCTGACGCCGGGGCTTCCCATGTTTGGATACACGATCGAGCGCGACGGGGCACCCGCCGTGTTGATCTTTGTGCGTAGTGCGGCCGAAAACCAAATGACCCTCTATTATCAAAACCTGTTCCGCATCTTGTGCGGCCTGGTCGAAAGTGCGCTGGGCCGTGCCTTTGACTATGAGGCGGTGGCGCAGGATAAACGCTGCGTTGACGGCACTTGCGTGCTCAAGCAGGCTGCCTTTGGCCAAGAGCTCGCGGCGGAGCAGGCACTGGCAGATAGCAAGATGGGGAGTTTTTTGCTCCTGCGCGTGGTACCGGGCATGGAGCCTGTCGGCGAGCTGGTGGGCGTAATTGGGTCGGCAATCCGCGAGAGCGACGCGGCGGGCTTGGTCGACGGCGACGTGCTCTACCTGCTTATGCGTCAGGCAAAGGCGTGCGATCTGCCCATTATCCGCGAGCGCCTGAGCGCAAAGCATATTGCGGTGGAGCCCGTCGACGGCGAGGACATCGTGGCGCTGCTGCAGCACATCGCTTACATCGGTGACGGTGAGGGGGGTGCCGCTTGATCTCGCTTGTCGTTGCTGCCGTCTTGCTGCTGATTCATGCGCTGGTTTGCCTGATGCTGTGGACGCTCATGAAGCTGGGCCTGCTGCCGGTGCGCGGGCACATGCTGGCTGTGATAGTGCTGGTGCCGCTGTGGGGCCCGTTGCTGGTGGTTCTGCTATCGGTCCGCAGCGCGGTGTTTGGCGAGGGGCTGAAAGAGTCTGCGCTGGAGTCGCTGCGCTTCAACGATGACCTGCATCGCAGTATGTCGGTACCGAGTGGTGAGGACGATTCAGGCGTAGTGCCGCTCGAGGAGGCGCTCATCGTCAACGACCCGGCATACCGGCGCCGCCTAATGCTCTCCATGCTCACCGAGGAGCCTGACGCGTACCTGGCGCAGCTGCAGGCGGCTAAGCTTAACGATGACGTTGAGGTGGCGCACTATGCCGCGACGGCGGTGGCGCAGATCTCCAAGGAGTCCGACCTTAAACTGCAGCAGCTGGAGCGTGCCTTTAAGACGGACCCGAGCGCGCAAAACCTCAACGAATACTGTGATTTTCTTGGTGAATACTTAGGCTCGGGCTTGGCCGAGGGGCGCGTGGCTCAGATTCAGCGCCAACAGTACGCGCGCCTGCTTGCGCGTTGCTGCGAGTGCGAGGATGCCCTTGAGCTGCGCATTCGATACGCGACGGCGCTGGCCGATGTCGGACAGATCGACGAGGCGCAGGCCGTGACCGACCAGCTGGTGCTCGACGTGCCCGAGGAGCAGGAGGTTTGGATGCTTTGCCTGCGCCTGGCCGTGATGCGCCGCGACGGTGACGAAGTCCACCGTGTGATCGATGCGATTGACAAGCAACATGTGTATTTGAGCGCCGACAACCGCGAAAAGTTGGCGTTTTGGCGCGACGGGGAGGAGGCCAGATGAGCGTGGCGCAACATATCCGCGACCGAGCAGGCCGCTTTCGTTGGATGGGACTCCTCGTGGTGTGGGCTGTTTTTATCGTCATGGCCGCCGTGCTGCTGGTGGAGCGTGCCGGCGTGCAGTACAGTGCGGGCCAGCATAAGCTGGGGATGCTTGCCGCCAACGATGCGGTGCCGGCCTCCTCGGCAATCTTTGGCCAAAAGCCCACGTGCCTGGTCATTACCGATTCCGATCAAGCTGGCGTCGAGGACGTAAAGGAGCAGTTCGACCAGATCCTGCTCGACATGAAGATCGCGCACCGCGACGTTGACCTTGCCCTGGATGGTGCGGATGCCATTCCCTCGCTGACCTCCTTCGATCGCGTGATTTTGCTCATGCCGTCGCTCGATGGGCTCAGTACGCACCTGAGCGACATTATGAGTTGGGTGAGTGCCGGCGGTTCGCTTATGCTCGCCATGCCGCCGGATAACTCGAGCTATCTGCAAGTGATTGCCTCCAAGCTTGGCATTGAATCGGCCGGATGTGACTATGTAAAAGCCGAAAGCATTGTGCCGAGTGAGGACTTTATGCTGGGCGGGGGAGAGCGCTACGAGCTCTCGGACCCCTTTGATTCGTCGCTTTCTGTATCGCTGCGCGAGACGGCTCGTGTGTGGGCTAAGACTGGCGATGCGGGCGTCCCGCTCATTTGGTCGAATGACTGCGGTAGCGGGCGCACCGTGGTATGCAATATCGGTATCTATGACAAGGTCATGCGCGGTTTTTACGTCGCGGCGATCAGCCTGCTGGGTGATGCTACGGCCTATCCGGTCATCAACAGCGCCGTGTTCTATTTGGACGACTTTCCCAGCCCCGTTCCCTCGGGCGACGGCACGTACATTAAACGCGACTACGGCCTTTCCATTGCCGATTTTTACACCAAGGTCTGGTGGCCCGATCTGCAAAAGCTCGCGCAAAAATACGGCATTCGCTATACCGGCGTGATGATCGAAAACTATGAGGACGCGGTCAACCAGACCGAGCCCGCGCGCCAACCCGATACCACGCAGTTCCGCTACTTTGGCGGCATGCTTCTGCAGATGGGCGGCGAGCTGGGCTTTCATGGCTACAACCATCAGCCGCTCGCGCTCTGGGACACCGACTACGGCACGCTGTACGACTACAAGACCTGGAAGAACAAAGAGACGCTCGTCGCTTCGCTCAACGAACTTATCGCGTTTCAGGACGAGGTCCTGCCCAACGCTCGTGGCTCGGTTTACGTGCCGCCGTCGAATATCCTTTCGGCCCGAGCGCGCAAGCTCATCGGCACCGACGTTCCGCGCATTAAGACTATTGCCAGTACGTACTTTGAGGACGGTACCGACCTGCCGTACGTGCAGGAGTTTGGCGTGGCGAGCGACGGCATTGTGGAGCAGCCGCGCATTGTCTCGGGCGGCATGGTCGACGATTCCTATATGCGCCTGGCAGCCGTGTCCGAGCTCAACATGCACTACGTGAGCACGCACTTTATGCACCCGGATGACCTGCTCGATCCGGATCGCGGAGCCAAAGAGGGCTGGGAGGTCTACAAGGGCGGCCTGACCGACTACCTGGACTGGCTTACCAAATCCGCTCCCGACCTGCGTCACCAGACGGGTTCGGAGTGCTCGGGTGCCATCCAGCGATTTTCGTCCGTGACGGTGAGCGCGGATACGAGTGATTATGCCTGGACGCTCAACCTGGGCAACTTCCACGATGAGGCTTGGCTTATGTTCCGCGCCAATAACGGCGAGCCGGGCACGGTGTCCGGTGGCGAGATTAAACACCTGACGGGCGACCTGTACCTAGTCAAAGCGACGGACAAGACGGTGACCATTGCACGCAAGCAGGGTGGTGACAAATGAGAATCTGCTTGGTGCTCGAGGGCTGCTACCCCTACGTGCACGGCGGTGTGTCCACCTGGATGCACAGCTACATCACGGCGATGCCCGAGCATGAGTTTGTGCTGTGGGTGATTGGGGCTCACGCCGAAGACCGCGGCAAGTTTGTCTACGAGCTGCCCGGCAACGTCGTCGAGGTGCACGAGGTGTTTCTGGACGATGCCCTGCGTCTTTCGGGCGAGCAGGAGGAAGTCGACTTCGACGACCGTGAGCGCGAGGCGTTGCGCCGTCTGGTCTCGCTCTCCAATCCGGACTGGGACGTGCTGTTCGATATCTTTCAGCGCCGCCGCGTGCATCCGCTCTCATTTTTGCAGAGCCGCACGTTTATGGACATCTTCCGCGACGTGTGCCTGGCCGAGTACCCGTACACGCCCTTTGCCGATGCATTCCACACCATGCGCTCCATGCTACTGCCCGTGCTTTATCTGCTGGGCAGTGAGGTTCCGGTGGCCGATGTGTACCACGCCATCTCGACCGGCTATGGCGGTCTGCTTGCGAGTCTTGGCTCGAGCGTGCATAACGCGCCGGCATTGCTGACCGAGCACGGCATCTACACGCGCGAGCGCGAGGAGGAGATCATTCGCGCCGACTGGGTGGTGCCCTCGTTTAAGGACCGCTGGATCCGCTTTTTCTACCTGCTTTCGGAGGAGATCTACCGTCGTGCTTTCCGTGTGACGAGTCTGTTCCACAACGCACGCAAAACGCAGATTGACATGGGTTGCGATGCGGACAAATGCCTGGTTATCCCTAACGGCATCCAGTTCGACCGCTTTAAGGACATTCCCCTAAAGCCCGATGACGGCTGGGTGGACATTGGCGCGGTGGTGCGCCTGGCGCCCATCAAGGACGTTAAGACCATGATCTATGCCTTCTTTGAGTTGCATGAGCGCCTGCCGCATGTGCGCCTGCATATTATGGGTGGCGTGGACGACGAGGAATACGGTGCCGAGTGCCACGCGCTGGTCGATACCCTGGGCGTACGCGACCTGATCTTTACCGGCCGCGTCAACGTGGTCGAGTACATGGAAAAGCTGGACTTTACCATTTTGACGAGCATCTCGGAGGGCCAGCCGTTGAGCGTGTTGGAATCGCTGGGCGCGCGTCGCCCCTGCGTGACGACCGAGGTCGGCTGCTGCCGCGAGCTGCTCGAGGGCGCCCCCGGCGACGACTTTGGCGTGGCCGGATTTGTGAGCCCGCCCATGTATCGCAAGGGTCTGGCCGATGCCATGGAGCGCATGTGCGCGAGCCGTGCCCGTCGCATCGAGATGGGGGAGCGCGGCCAGCGTCGCGTGGCGACCTACTACCTACACGAGCAGATGCTCGCCAACTATCGCGCGCTGTACGACGAGACGGCTCGCGCGTTCAATTTGCCCAAGAAGGAGGTGTAGCCGGTGGCCGGAATCGGTTTTGAGCTCAAACGCCTGTTTAAGCGCAAAGGTCTGTTTGCCACGATGCGCGCCTATGGCTACGCCGGCATTGTGTGTACGGGCCCCATGCTGCTGGGCGTGCTGCTGCAGGTGGGCATTTTGGTGCTGTGCAGCCTGTGGGGCGTCGGTCGCGCCAACCAGGACTTGCTGGTGTGCATGGTGACCTATACGCTGCTGGCGTCGCTTACGCTCACGAGCTTTTTCTCCATGCCGGTCACACGCTTTTTGGCCGACATGCTTTTTGCCGAGCGCGAGACAGAGATCCTGCCCTCGTTTTGGGGCTCCAATGCCATCATGCTCGTTGCGGGCACGGTGCTCTACGGCGTCTTTTTACTGTTCTCGGGCGCCACGCTGTTGCAGGGGCTGCTGTGCCTGTGGCTGTTCAACATTATGATCGTCAACTGGAACGGCATGAGCTATCTCACGGCCATCAAGGATTACCGCGGTATCCTGTGCAGCTTTGCAGCTGCCATTGGCGTGGCGTGCCTGTGCGCCCTGGCAGCGCTGGCGCTGGGGTTGCCGCCCGTCGAGGGCTTGCTGGCCTCGATCGCCCTGGGCTACGGTGTGATGCTCGCCTGGGACGTGGTGCTGCTGTACCGGTATTTTCCTCAGAGCGACCGCAGCCCCTGGCTCTTTTTACAGTGGCTCGATCAGTTTATGCCGCTGGCGCTCACTGGCCTGTTTACCAACCTGGGACTCTTTGCGCACCTGGTGATTATTTGGGCAGGGCCCATTGGCGTGCAGGTCAAAGGCCTGTTTTACGGCGCGCCCTATCATGATGTGCCGGCGTTGCTTGCGTTTTTGACCATCCTGGTCACGACCGTTAACTTTGTGGTGTCGGTCGAGGTCAACTTCTATCCGCGCTACCGCGACTACTACAGCCTGTTTAATGACGGCGGCGTGGTGGGCGATATCGTGGTGGCCGAGGAGGAAATGCTCGCCACGCTCAACCGGGAGCTGCGGTTTTGTGCGCTCAAGCAGCTGTTTGTGACGGCAGCAGTCATCTCGCTCGAGACCACGGTGCTCTCGGCCCTGCCACTGGGCTTCAACAACCTGATGCACGGGTATTTCCGTACACTTTGCGTGGGCTATGGCCTGTATGCTGTCGGCAACACGATTCTGCTGATCTTGCTGTACTTTACCGACTACAAGGGTGCCGTGCTTGCCTCCGGGCTGTTCGCGGGCGTGGCGGGGCTGGCGACCGTCGTCTTGCTGTTCTTTCCGCAGCAGTTTTATGGCTTTGGCTTTTTGCTCGGCGCGGCGGTGTTTTTTGTTGTGGCGCTCATGCGGCTCGATGCCTATACCGCCAACTTGCCGTATCGTATTCTGAGCCAGCAGCCTATTGTGGCGACCGACAAGACGGGTCGCTTTACGGAGCTGGGCTGCTTGCTCGACCGTGCCGAACAGCGCTATGAGGAGTTGCGTCTAGAGGGCGAGCCGCATGGTGCGTTTGAGCGCACGGTGGTTCGCGTGTATCGCAATCGTTGGGGAGGTCCTGATGACCGATAGGATGATGTCTCGCCGTCGCCTGTTTGAGGCGGCTGCCGGAGCGCTGCTGCTTTCGGGCTGCTCGTCTCAGGACGAATCCCTGACAAAAAAGACCAAGAAGCAGGGCAAGATTAAAAAGGCCGATGCGTCTAGCGAGACCAAGCATCTTCGCGACAAGGATGAGCTGTACGAGGTCTACGACGACTCGGGTATCGTATGCATGTACCTGACGGTCTCTCGCGGCAACAGCTCCGAGAATACCGATCATAGCTGGGCCGAGATCAATACCTACTCGGTCTACGACTATGCCGACATGGGCGTGACGCGCTATCAGGTTATGGGCCTGCTGCAGCCTGGCGATGATAAGGGCCCCGTTGCTGGCGAGGTCGGCTATGGCGAGGAGGCACCCAACGCCACGGTGCAGGTGCGCGGTCAGACTTCGAGTACCTATACGCAAAAGAACTACAAGGTGGAGCTCAAAAAGGGCAAGGGCACCTGGCGCCAGCAGCGCTCCATTGCGCTCAACAAGCACATGGGCGAGGGCATGCGCTTTCGCAACAAGATGGCCTATGACCTCATTCGCGGGATTCCTCAGATGATGGGCCTGCGCACACAGTTTGTGCACTTGTGGGTGTGTGACCAGACCGAAAAAGCTAACGACACCTTTGAGGATTACGGCCTGTTTACGCAGGTCGAGCAGCTCAACAAGACGGCGCTCAAGGCCCACGGTCTGGATAAGAGCGGGCATCTGTACAAGGTGAACAGCTTCGATTTCCATCGCTTCGAAGACACCATCAAGCTGGCGGATGACCCCGACTATAACCAGACGGCCTTTGAGGGCATGCTCGAGATTAAGGGCGACTCGGACCATACCAAGCTCATTGAGATGCTCGATGCGCTCAACGACGATACGCAAAAGATCGACGATGTGCTCGACACCTACTTCGATACCGAGAACCTGGTCTATTGGATGGCGTTTCAGATCTTGACGGGCAATTGCGACACGCAGAACCGTAACTGCTATCTGTACAGCCCGTTTAACTCCAAGGTCTGGTACATCCTGGATTGGGATAACGACGGCATGCTGCGCAAGCTCGAGTTGAGCCTGACGGGATTCTCGGATTATGCGAGCTGGGAGCGCGGCGTGAGCAACTACTGGGGCAACGTGCTGTTTAACCGCGCGTTGCGCAGCAAGTCGTTCCGCAGCGAACTCGATAGCGCCGTCAAGGACCTGCGCTCGTATTTGACCGAAGAGCGTCTGAGCAAGATGGTCGAGCATTATCGCGAGGTCACGGAGCCGCTCGTCTTTGCTGCGCCCGACCTGGAGAATCTGCCCGTGACCAAGGACGAATACGAGCAGATCGCCGCGGCCATCCCCTCCGAGATTGAGGAGAACTACAAGAGCTATCGCGAGAGCTATAAGAAGCCCATGCCGTTCTACATTGGTGTACCGCAGATCGATAACGGTAAGCTGCGCGTGAGTTGGGACGCGTCGTACGACTTTAAGGCGCGCGACATTCGCTATACCGTGGAGCTTGCGCGCGACTATGCCATAAGCGACGTAGTCTTTAAGGCCGAGGACGTGCTGCTGCCCGAGGTAACGTGCGATGCGCCCGATGCCGGCCAGTATTTTGTGCGCGTGCGTGCCACTAACTCCGACGGCTATACGCAAGATGCGTTTGACTATTATGTGACCGACGACGGCAAACAGTACGGGATGAAGTGTTTTTACGTGCAAGACGGCGGTAAGGTCGTGGAGGACACGTATGAGGAGGGCTAGCGCGCTGCTTGAGCGCCTGGCGGCACCTCCTGCGCGTACCACGCGGGAGCGTTACCGCCACGAGCTCAAGTACCTCATCAATGAGGGAGAGCATGTCGCATTGGCCTGCCGTATGGCGCCGGTGTTTAAGCTGGATAAGCATGCGCAGGCGGGCGGTTACACCATTCGCAGCCTGTACTTTGATGACTATTGCAACTCGGCCTATGAGGAAAAAGACGCCGGTATTCTCATGCGCAAAAAGTATCGCGTGCGCATCTATAACGGCGGCGACAAGCTGATTAAGCTCGAGCGCAAAAAGAAGTACGGTAGCTGGATCTACAAGGAGGACGCACCGCTCACGCGTGGCGAGTTTGAGCAGATCTTGGCCGGAGACTACGATTTTTTGCTCAGGAGCCCCTATCCGCTCTGCCGCGAGTTCTACATCGAGTGCATCTGCAATATGATGCGCCCGCGGACCATCGTGGACTACGAGCGCGAGCCGTGGGTGATGGACGAGGGTACCGTGCGCATTACCTTTGATAGCAACGTGCGTGCGGCGGTGGGGAGCTTTGACATCTTTGACGCTACGTTGCCCGCGTTGCCCGTGCTGGAGCCCGGCAAGCTGGTGATGGAGGTCAAGTTTACCGAGTTTTGTCCGCAGCTGGTGCGCGATATGGTGCCGCCTGACGCGGCCGAGCTTACGGCGGTCTCCAAGTACTGCCTGTGTTACGAAAAGACCGCCTACCTGCGCGGTTTTAACTACTGGGAATCGGATTTTGAGAACCGAGGGGATATTTAGACCATGAGCACCAGGGACTTTTTTAAGAACTCCGTCTTGGAGGCGTTTGGTCAGGTCGACCCTGCCAAGATCGGCCTGTCGCTGCTCGTTGCGCTCGCCATGGGCATCCTGATCTATTGCGTGTACAAGCGCTTTTTTACCGGCGTGGTGTATTCGCGCAGTTTTGCCGTAACGCTCGTGGGCATGTGCGTGCTCACCTGCATGGTCACGCTCGCGATCTCGACGAATGTGGTCATCTCGCTTGGTATGGTCGGTGCTCTGTCTATCGTCCGCTACCGTACGGCGGTCAAGGACCCGCTCGACCTGCTGTATCTGTTTTGGTCCATTACCACGGGCATTACGGCGGGAGCCGGTATGTATGCGCTCGTGGGGCTCACGGCGGTGGTGATCGTGGTGATGATTGCCGGCTTTGCGAGCCACCAGGACAAGGCGCGCGCGTACATGATGGTCATCCACTACACGGGTCAGACCACCGGCGACGATATCGTGCGTGCATTTGGGCGCACCAAGTTTTCCGTCAAGTCCAAGACCATGCGCGGTGACAAGGTCGAGATGGCCGTCGAGGTGTTCTCGGACGGTGTGGATATGCCCTATGCCGACGCCATCCGCGCGCTCGATGGCGTGGAAGATCTAACGTTGATCCAATACAACGGCGAATATCACGGCTAATTTTGTTCCGGCGTTCTAACGAACGCCGGACCGCTCGACGCTGCTTGCGCTGACGTTTTCTCGACCTGGGTGGGCTGGTCTTGGTTTGGTTTTATGTAAAGGATGGTGCCGCGTGGACGTGCAACAGCTAGAAGAGTCCTGGGCTGCAAGGGCCGGCGCGCGTGAGGCGCGTCTTGTTGCGGCCTCGCACGTGCCGGCGGCGCTGTCGCTGCTGGGGATTGTGCGTCCCAGCGATCGCCTGGTCGTGTTTGCCGATGACTTTGCCGATGCGTTTGCGCGCGGCTTTGATGCCTGCGACGTTGTGCTCGTGGGGGAGCCGTCGGTTGCGGCGTTTACCGCCGCGTCCGAGGGCTTTGATGCTTCGTTTGATGCTGGCGGGTCGCATCTGTGGTGGTTCGTCAATTCCATCGGCGGGTTTGGCCTACGTGTGCCCGATCTGCGTGCGCTGGGTCGGGCGGCGCGTGAGGCCCGTGCGTTGCTCGTGGTGGATAACACCGTGGCAAGCGTCTTTGGGTGCGATCCGCTGCGTTTGGGTGCCGTCCTGTCGCTCGAGGCACTCGACCGTGTGTGTACCGGCGTTGCGCCGCGCAAGCTCGTCGCCGCTTCGGTGGCGCGCTCGCAGCTTAAGCGCCATCGCGTGGATGCCGCCGCCGAGTGTGCGCATGCGCTTCTTGCGGATTGCGGTGCGTCTGCACTCGACCTTTCTGCTAATGAGGCTTGCACGCTGGAGCGGGGGCTGTCTTCGCTCGACGCTCGCATGCAGGCCCACTTCGATCGCGCCCGTGCGCTGGCCGAGTATCTGGCCGCCAACGAGATGGTACGCAACGTGCGCTATCCCGGGCTGACCTCGCATCCCGACCATGCGGTTGCAACGGGAATCCTCGAGCACGGCTTTGGCCCGGCAGTTGAGTTTGACCTTATCGAGCGAAGTGCTGGTGAGCTGTTCGACACATTGCCGGGGGAGTTCCGCACGTCGCCCGCCGGCGGCTCAGCAACGCGCCTTTCGGCCCCGCGCGGTAAGCGGGGGAGCGCCATCCGCCTCTTCGCCGGCACCGACGACCCTCTGCAGGTGGCTGCCACTCTCGATAACGCCCTTCGCAAGTAGCTAATCGGGGTCTGTGTCACGAAAACGGCCTATTTACTACGTTTAAGCAATAGGGGTCGACCACACCCGCCTATTTTGAAAATTACCAAGCTGTTTACCAGCGATTTTATTTTCATAATGTCCGGTATGGTCGTGGGTGTTCAACTAAACGTAGTAGATGGGCCCGTTTTGTGGCGCGAGCCTCAACCCGAGGGCGCTGTGGGCTAAAAACCGCCTAAAAGGACTACTTTGCGTTGATGCTGGCGATGAGGGCGTCGGCTTTGGTAGCGATGACGTTGTTGATGTCGGTCTGCAGCTCCTCGTAGACCGCTATGGCCCGCTCGCCGGCGGGGGTGAGCGTGGATCCGCGGGCGCCGTCGCGTTCGATGAGCTTGCAACCCAGCTGCCCTTCGGCCTCATTCACGATGCGCCACGCTTTGGAATATGCCATACCCATGCTCTTGGCGGCGCGGTTGAGCGAGTGCTCGCGGGCGATACCCTGCAGCAGCAAGACGCAGCCGTGGCCGAACACGCCCGGCAGATCCTTGTCGCACGCTTGAATGACCAACTTTGCCGTTGTCTTGTACTCCATGTGCTCCACGTCTCCCCGCTAAAGTGTTTGCTGGGCAAACGCAAAGCCTGCGTCAAACCCTCGTGTGCTCTTCTTAAATCATGCATTGTAGCAGCCAAAGTGCGTTAAGATACTTCCCCAGTATTGGGCGCCCAAGGTTGGGCTGGGTCCTACGAGGCCTGCAGCCGACCGGTCGCATGGAAAAAGGAGAAACATGGCTACGTTCTTTCCCGGTGAGTCCCACACGTTTTCGGAGTATCTGCTGGTCCCTGGTTACTCGTCCTCGCAGTGCATCCCCAACAACGTCTCTCTCAAGACGCCGCTAACCCGCTTTAAGCGCGGTGAGAAGCCGGCAATCACCCTGAACATCCCCATGGTTTCCGCCATCATGCAGTCCGTCTCGGGCGTCGACATGGGTGTCGCGCTCGCTACCGAGGGTGGCCTGTCCTTCATTTACGGTTCCCAGAGCGCCGAGTCCGAGGCCGCTATGGTCAAGGCCGTCAAGGATCACAAGGCTGGTTTCGTTCAGTCTGATTCCACGCTGACCCCCGACATGACCATGGAGCAGGTCATCGAGCTCAAGGAGAAGACCGGTCACTCCACCATGCCGGTCACCGACGATGGCACTCCCAAGGGTAAGCTCCTTGGCATCGTCACCAGCCGTGACTATCGCCCCAGCCGCGATGACCACCAGAAGAAGGTCTCCGAGTTCATGACCCCGCGTGAGCAGCTCATCGTGGGCGACAAGAACATCAGCCTTAAGGTTGCCAACGACGTCATCTGGGACAACAAGCTCAACGCTCTGCCTATCGTCGACGACAACGATCACCTTATGGGCATCGTCTTCCGCAAGGACTACGACAGCCACAAGACCAACCCCAACGAGCTGCTCGATAACGACAAGCGCTACATGGTCGGCGCCGGTATCAACACCCGCGACTATGCCGAGCGCGTGCCGCTGCTCATCGAGGCCGGTGCCGACGTCCTGTGCATCGACTCTTCCGAGGGCTTCAGCGAGTGGCAGAAGCGCACCATCGAGTGGATCCGCGCCAACTACGGCGAGGACGTCAAGGTCGGTGCCGGTAACGTTGTCGACGCCGAGGGCTTCCGGTTCCTGGCCGACTGCGGTGCCGACTTCATCAAGGTCGGTATCGGCGGCGGTTCCATCTGCATTACCCGCGAGACCAAGGGCATCGGCCGTGGCCAGGCCACCGCGCTGATCGACGTCTGCCGCGCTCGCGACGAGTACTACGAGGAGACTGGCGTCTACGTGCCCGTGTGCTCCGACGGTGGTATCGTCTACGACTACCACATGACACTCGCCCTTGCCATGGGTGCAGACTTTATGATGCTGGGCCGTTACTTCGCCCGCTTCGACGAGAGCCCGACCGAGCGCGTCAACGTCAACGGCCAGTACATGAAGGAGTACTGGGGCGAGGGTTCCGCGCGTGCCCGCAACTGGCAGCGCTACGACCTGGGCGGCGCCGCGAAGCTCAGCTTCGTCGAGGGCGTCGACTCCTACGTTCCCTACGCCGGCTCCCTCAAGGACGGTGTGGGCGGCACACTCTACAAGGTCAAGTCCACGATGTGCAACTGCGGCGCCCTCTCGATCCCCGAGCTCCAGGAAAAGGCACGCCTGACCCTGGTCAGCTCCACCTCCATCGTCGAAGGCGGCGCCCACGACGTTGTCGTGAAGGATTCTCAGCAGTCCGTATCTTATCGATAAGGTAAGAGCCTCACATAAAGGTTGAGTATCAACCACGTTATTTAGATAAAGCGAGATGCCCGCAAGTCGCAGGCATCTCGCTTGTCGTATTTGTTATCATCAGTCAAGTTAACCTTAGGGTCGGTCGGCTTGGCTTTGTTCGCTACAAGTTCCGCACGCAAAGAAGAGCACTTAATGTGCTCTTCGTCTTGCGCAGGACTGTCCGCAGTAGCGAATAAAGCTAAGCCGACCGACCCCAGCTAAGATTAAAGGAGCTGATATGTGCGATTGCACAGATCATAAGGACGAGATTCCTGCATACGACGCGCAGGCCATTGAGTCTAGGTGGATGAAGGCCTGGGAGGACTCCAACCTCTTTGCCGTCGACACCGACGACAGCAAGCCCAAGAAGTACGTGCTCGAGATGTTCCCGTATCCGTCGGGCGACCTGCACATGGGCCACGCGCGCAACTACACCATCGGCGATGCCATGGCCCGTCAGGCCCGTATGCGCGGCTACGACGTGCTGCACCCCATCGGCTTTGACGCCTTTGGCCTGCCCGCCGAGAACGCCGCCATCAAGCACCATACGCAGGCTGCTGCCTGGACATATAAGAACATGGACCAGGCGCTCGCCACGATGAAGCGCATGGGCTTCTCCTACGATCTGGATCGCATGGTCAAGACCTGCAGCCCCGATTATTACCGTTGGGGTCAGTGGATCTTTGAGAAGTTGTGGGAAAAGGGCCTGGTCTACCGCAAGAAGAACCCGGTCAACTGGTGCCCCACCTGCAAGACCGTTCTGGCCAACGAGCAGGTCACCGAGGGCAAGTGCTGGCGCTGCGGCACTGAGCCCGAGAAGCGCGACCTGGAGCAGTGGTACTTCAAGATTACCGAGTACTCCCAGGAGCTGCTCGACGACCTGGAGAAGCTCCCCGGCTGGCCCGAGCGCGTCAAGCAGATGCAGGCCAACTGGATCGGTCGCTCCGAGGGCGCCGAGGTCGACTTTACCCTGTGCGACCAGGATGGCGAGCCCATCGAGGGCGATGAGGGCAAGATCACCGTCTTCACCACGCGTGCCGATACCCTTTTTGGCGTGTCCTTCTTTGTCCTGGCCCCCGAGTACGCTCGTCTGCATGAGCTCGTCGAGGGCTCAGAGTACGAGGAGGCCGTCACCAAGATTGTCGAGGACTCCAAGCATATCTCTGCCGTCGAGCGTGCCCAGGGCACCCTCGAGAAGCACGGTGCCTTCACGGGCCGCTATGTGGTAAACCCCGTCAACGGCGAGAAGGTCCCCGTGTGGGTTGCCGATTATGTCGTTGCCGACTACGGCACCGGCGCCGTCATGGCCGTTCCCTGCGGCGACCAGCGCGACTTTGAGTTTGCCCGCAAGTATGACCTGCCTATTGTGCCGATCATCCTGGACGATGACGACCGCGCTGCCGTCGAGGCTAGTGGCGAGACCATCGATACCTTCCATGCCGAGACCGTCGACTGGGATTGCGCCCACGCTGCCGAGGGCACGCTTGTCCAGTCCGGCAAGTACACCGGCATGCGCGGCGGCAAGCACTCCGAGGGCGAGGCTGCCATCGTGGCCGACCTCGAGGCCATGGGCTGCGGTCGTCGCAAGGTCGAGTTCCGTCTGCGCGACTGGCTCATCAGCCGTCAGCGCTATTGGGGCAACCCCATCCCGGCCATCCACTGCGAGCACTGCGGCATCGTGCCCGTGCCCGAGGACCAGCTGCCGGTGACGCTGCCTGAGAACCTGGACCTGGGCGCCGGCGAGACCCTCGCCGAGTGCAAGGAGTTCTACGAGACCACCTGCCCGGTCTGCGGCCGCCCGGCCAAGCGCGAGACCGATACCATGGACACCTTCACCTGCTCCAGCTGGTATTACCTGCGCTATACCGACCCGCACAACACCGAGCTGCCCTTCTCCCGCGAGGCTGCCGACCGTTGGATGCCCGTCGATAACTACATTGGCGGCATCGAGCACGCCATTTTGCACCTGCTCTACAGCCGCTTCTTTACCAAGGCACTACGCGACCTGGGTCTGCTGAGTGTTGACGAGCCCTTCACCAACCTGTTGTGCCAGGGCATGGTCAAGGACGAGAATGGCGACACCATGTCCAAGTCTAAGGGCAACGTCGTGCCCCCGAGCTCGGTCATCGAGCCCTACGGCGCCGACACCATGCGTCTGGCGATCCTGTTTATCGCCCCGCCCGAGAAGGACTTCGACTGGGATCCCAAGGCCGTTGAGGGCGCCAACCGCTTTATCAAGCGCGCCTGGCGTATCGTTTGGCAGCTCGTCCAGTCCGGCGACGCCAACGTGGCCTTTGACAAGTCCGCGCTCGACGAGGTCGCGATGAAGCTCTATCGCGAGCGTCATCGCACCATTGCCAAGTGCACCGAGGACTTTGACCGCGGTCAGTTCAACACTGCGATCTCTGCCGTCATGGAGCTCGTCAACGCCGCGAGTGCCTACCTCAACGCCACCGAGGGCGATTCCCGTGACAAGGCGCTGTGCTACGGTGTGGCCAAGGATATCGTGAGCGTCCTTGCTCCCATCTGCCCGTTCTGGGCCGACGAGCTGTGGCACGAGGCGCTCGGCTGTGAGGGCAATGCCTACACCGCCGCCTGGCCCGAGTTCGACCTGGCCGAGTCCATCGAGGACACGGTGCAGATCGTCGTACAGGTGCTCGGCAAGGTCCGTGGCCGCATTGACGTCGCCCGCGACGCCTCCAACGAGGAGATGCAGGCTGCCGCTGAGGAAGCCGTTGCCAAGTGGCTTGAGGGCAAGACGGTCGTCAAGGCCATCTGCGTGCCCGGCAAGCTGGTTAACCTGGTGGTCAAGTAAGCGCCGCGCGCATAGCTGACATGAAAAAGCGAGGGACGATTCCGCAGGGAGTCGCCCCTCGCTTTGGTTATGGATACTTGCGACAACACCCAATTATCCATTTCTTGTGGAGAACCTGTGCTCACGCTGACCTGCGGGTTTGTGTTGTGGTTGCACGTTTGCGCAGGTATTGGTATAGTTTGCTTGCAAATGAAGTTGTAATTGAAAGAAGTGGGGTTTCGGCCCCGCTTCTTTTTTGTATGGATGGAGGTGCCGCAATGGTCAAGACCAAGACCGAGCAGGCGATCATCGACGCGCTCGAGGCCGTTGCTCCCCAGCACGATGTCGACATCGTCGACGTCGAGCTCGTGGGTGCCACCAAGGCCCCCTGCGTGCGTGTGCGTATCGAGGGTGCCGAGGGTCAGAGCCTGTCGCTCAATGACGTCACGGCCAACACCAAATGGGTCGGCGATGTGATTGAGGAGCTCGACCCCATCTCTTCGAGCTATACGCTCGAGGTGTCGAGCCCGGGTATGGCGCGCCCGTTGCGCCGCCCGCGTGACTTTGCCCGCTTTGTGGGCGAGAACTGCGAGCTCACCTCCACCGCCACCGAGGGCCGTCGCAAGTACGCCGGCAAGATTGCCGCCGCCACCGAGACGAACGTGACCCTCGAGCTCGAGGACGGCGAGTCCGTTACCCTCGATTTCTCTGATGTTAAAAAGTGCAAGTTGAAGCCCACCTACGACTTCAAGCCCGTGAAGGAAGGAAAGTAAGATGGCAGCATCCGACATGATGTCCGCCCTGATGGAGCTTTGCCAGGAGAAGCACATCGACCAGCTCTACCTGATCGACCGCCTGGAGCAGTCGCTCGCCAAGAGCTATGCCGAGATCCTGCATCTTGAGTGGGGCGCTAAGGTGACTATCGACCGCACCACCGGTAAGATCTACGTCTACCGTCTGGAGCCGATCGACGATTCCATGGACGAGGAGGGCAACTTCACCGAGTTCGAGGAGATCGACGTCACTCCCAAGAACACGAGCCGCATCGCCGCCCAGCACGCCAAGGCCGAGATCAACGCCATCGTGCGCAACTCCGCCCGCGAGCAGATCTACGAGGAGTTCTCCGGCCGAATCGGTGACCTCATCAGCGGTACCGTGCTGCAGTCCACGCCCGACTTCACGATCGTCAAGATTCGCGAGGGCGTCGAGGCCGAGCTTCCGCACTTCGACCAGCGCCGTTACGAGAACGAGCGCAACGAGCGTCCGATGGGCGAGCGCTACCTGCACAACCAGCACATCAAGGCCGTGATCATCGACGTTCGCGACCCCAACTCCAACCTGCAGCCGGTCCGTGGCGAGCACAGCCGTCCGCCGATTGTCATCTCCCGCACCCACCCCGAGCTCATGCGTCGTCTGTTTGAGCAGGAGGTGCCCGAGATCTATGAGGGCACCGTCCAGATCAAGTCGATTGCCCGCGAGCCCGGCCAGCGCTCCAAGGTCGCCGTCCATTCGCTCGACGATCGCCTGGATCCCGTGGGCGCCTGCGTCGGCCCCAAGGGCAGCCGTGTTCGCGCCGTCGTGGGCGAGCTCCGTGGCGAGCGCGTCGACGTCATCCTGTGGGATGCCGATCCGGCCGTCTACGTTGCCAACGCCCTGTCGCCTGCCAAGGTCACCCGCGTCCTTATCGACGAGGAGAAGGCCTATGCCGGCGTCATCGTGCCCGATGACCAGCTTTCGCTCGCCATCGGCAAGGAGGGCCAGAACGCCCGCCTCGCCGCGCGCCTGACCGGCTGGCACATCGATATCAAGTCCGAGACCCTTGCCGCCGACATCCTCAAGAACGTTCCCGTTCACGAGGAGCCCGCCGCCGACCTGATCGGTGACGAGGAGGACGAGGACGTCCGTCGCTGCGAGTTCGTGTCCGAGGACGGCATCCAGTGCCGCAACCAGGCCCGTCCCGGCTCCCGTTTCTGCGGTGTCCATGACACCGACGCCTTCGATGATGCGGAGGACCTGATCTAGCGCGCGGTCGCGCCGGGCGGGACCCGGCGCGTCTCCCACGCTCGTTCAGTCTCTAGGCACCCAAGGTGCCAGAAAGGGTAGGTGAAGTCATATGGCAAAAGTCCGTGTGTCCACCCTGGCCAAAGAGTTCGGCATGACCTCCAAGGAACTGATGGGTCATCTCGCCGATATGAAGATTCCCGCTAAGTCCGCTTCCTCCACCTTGGAGGACGCCTATGTCGCCATGGTCCGCAAGCAGCTCGCCTCGGTGATCGAGGCCCGCGCTCAGGAAGTCGAGGCCGCCAAGCAGGCCGAGGAGCAGGCAGCTGCCGCCGAGGAGGCCGCTCGCGCCGCTGAGGCCGAGCGCGAGCGCATCGCCGCCGAGAAGGCCCGCGAGGAGGAGCGCCGCCAGTTTGCCGCAGCCCAGGCTGCCGAGGAGGCCGCCCGCGCCGAGGCCGAGGCTAAGAAGAAGGCTGAGCAGGAGCGCCTTGCCCGCGAGAAGGAGGAGGCTGCCCGCGAGGCCCAGCGCCGCGCCGTTCCCGCTTCCGACTCCGGTTCGCGCTTCCGTTCGCTGCTCGACCAGATCGCCGCACAGGAGACCGTGCTCAAGGAGAAGAAGGACGCCGAGGAGAAGGCCAAGGCCGAGCGCGCCGCCGAGCGCGGCAACCGTCGTGGCGGCAACAACGACCGTCGCGGTGGCCGTCGTAACGATCGCAACGCCTCCGACAGCAACTCCGAGCGCAACGTCTCCGAGAGCCGTCCGCACAGCCATCGCACCAACGCCAGCAACAACGTCGCTGCTGGCATGGACTTCCCCAACCCCGACAAGCAGGGCAAGGGCAAGAAGCGCAAGGGCGGCCACAACAACGAAGAGGACCACTACAGCCGCATGGCTCGCGAGGCCGAGGAGTACAGCCGCGAGAAGGTGCTCGAGGAGGCTCGTGCCGCCGTCGAGGAGGCCTCTCGCGAGTCCACTGGTCGCCGCAAAAAGCGCAAGGAGAAGCGCGAGCGCGAGGCCGCAAAGGCTCAGGAAGAGCGCAAGATTGAGGAGGCGCTGGCCCAGGGCGTGAACCCCGAGGACCTCGACGCCATCAAGGTCTCCCAGGGCGTTACCGTCCAGGAGCTCGCCGAGGCGCTCGACGTTCCGGCTAACGACATCATCAAGCGCCTGTTCCTGCTGGGCACGCCGCTTACCATGACGCAGTCCATGTCCGATGACCTCGTCGAGCTCGTTGCCGACGACCTGGGCCGCCAGATCAAGATCATCACCCCCGAGGAGGAGAACACCTTCTCGTTCTACGACGACCCCGCCGATCTTAAACCGCGTGCCCCGGTCGTCACCGTCATGGGTCACGTCGACCACGGCAAGACGAGCCTGCTCGACGCCATCCGTCACACCGGCGTCGCTGCCGGCGAGGCGGGCGGCATTACCCAGGCCATCGGCGCTTCGCAGGTCATGATCAACGACCGCAAGATCACCTTCATCGATACCCCTGGTCACGCGACCTTTACGGCCATGCGTGCCCGCGGCGCCAAGGTGACCGATATCGTCATCCCTGTCTCTTATACACATCTGACGCTGCCGACGA
>UQPY01000024.1 GCA_900542965.1 uncultured Collinsella sp. | reverse complement strand
TAGACCTCGAGGTCGCGGTCGCCGAACTTGTTCATGAGGTACTCGAGCTGCATGAACTCGTCCCAGGTGCCGCCGACGCCCATCAGGAAGACGGCGTCGTAGCCCTCCTCGTGCACGCGGTCGGCCAGGGCGGTCATCTTCTTGCCGGCCTCGTAGACGTTCCTGCCGTCCTCGAGGTAGCCCTCCTGGTCGAAGTGCATGATCTCGATCTTCTCGGTCTCCTTCATTCCCGCTCCTTTCACGAGCAGTTTGAATTGTCGCACGGAATGAACGGGCTTGCCGCCCCGTCGCACCGCTTAACCTTGTGGACATCTTGGCCCCAAGCTCAACAATTCAAAGGTTCTTAATACCAGTGAACGATTACAGGTTAGCCGTTTTTAATACCGATTTTTTGATTTCGTCCTCCCATCTCGGTAGACGGTCAGTTTTTGCCGCTCATCGGTCATGCGACACATGTCCGTAAAAAAAATGAGCACCTCGCCGTGCACGAGGATGCTCTAGACGCTAATAGTTGTAGGTATATCCGCCGGCATCGCCGCGGTTAAAAGACTTGGCATGCTCAATCGCCTGCCCACTCGAGTCATAGGTCAGGCATTCCAGTACGAGCGCCAGATCGCCCGGCTCAAGATTGAGCAAACTCGCATCGCGTGCGCCCAGCGCCTCGATATCGAGTTTCTCAATCGACTTGTCCGGCTTGCGCCCCAACATGTCATAGGTCTCGAACAGGCTGAAGACCGAAATGTCCACGTCTTCGATGCCCGGAAACAGCGGATACGGAATCAGCGTCATCTCGATCGATACGGGCTCACCATCAATGCAGTTGAGACGGCGCACCGAGTAAAGCAGATCGTCCTCGGCGATGCCAAACAGGTCGGCATAATACGGGCCGGCGTAGCGTTTGGAGCGCGCCAGGATGCGCACCGACGGCGTCGCGCCCGACGCCAGAACCGACTGACGGAAGCCGCCCTTGCGTTCGTGCTCGTCAAACCACTTGTGTCCCACAAAGGCGCCCTTGCCCTGTACCCGACGAATCTGGCCACTTTTGACCAGCTCGTCCATGGCACTTCGGATTGTCAGGCGCGTCGTGCCAAACTCCTCGGCCAGCTCGTTTTCGGACGGAATCATCGAGCCCGTCGGGTAGTCGCCGCGCTCGATTCGCTCCGCAATGCAGCGGCGAATTTGCTTGTAAACCGGCAAGTCTTCTACTGCATCAGCCATTCGACACCTACCTTCGTCGCAACGCCGTCTGCCTCGCCGTTATCGGCAAAACGATACTTGGTCGGCAAAATCACGGACTTGCAATACTCGACAAAGCCATCGTTCTCGTCACGCTCGTGCGAAGCTTTGTAAAACACCGGCGTGCCCTCCTGAGCGCCCAGCAACTTGGCCTCGTCGGCGTTCAGACGGCTGATGGAAATATGCTCCTTGCCGTGCGCCACATGGACATTCCCCTCTTTGAGCAAAACGTCGTAGAGGCTTTCCTGCTCAAAATCGTGATCGGGAAGCGAGGGGCACAAAGACAGATTGACGTGAGCCGTCTCAATCGACGCCGGGGAACCATTAACCACGCGCACACGTCGAATGCAGAAGAGCGGTGTACCCAGGTCGATCTGGGCTTTTTGGGCCAGATCGATATCGGCGTACACGACCTTGGACCAAACCAGGCGTGCGGTCGACTTTGAGCCAACCCTCTCCACCGCCTGCGTATAGTTCCATGTTTCCTGAAAGATATTCAGCGGTTTGGGAGGACACACATAGGTGCCCGAACCGCGGCGGCTTTCCAAAGTTCCGCACGAAATAAGACGCGTGATCGCAGCGCGCAACGCCGTGCGTGACACGCCCAGCTCTTCACAGAGCACACGCTCGGCGGGCAGCCGGTCACCACCCTGCAGGCCATAATGTTTGATATACCAAAGAATACCCTCAAAGGCGCGATCTTTGGGCGGAATCGCATACGGTTCACTCGACATGGGCAAGGCTCCTCAACCGCTTGATGCTGCGGGCATCATTGCTCCGGACGCCCCATGGCGTCGAAGGCTTCTTTGATCTGCTCCGCAACGTTCCGATACGATCGATATAGGCCGGAGTCTCGCTTGACTTCGCCCGCGGTCACCGGAATCTCAAGCTTCGAAATCTCATCCTCGCCGGTTTGCACGGCAACGATGACACCCATACCAAGGCACATATTACGCTTGGCGGCGTTATTTTTGGTAGCCTGAGCTGGATTAATCAGAATCTGCTGAGCGAGCTCACGATTGCTGAGCTCTGGCACATCCTCGGGATTTCCAGTCTCAACGATCTCGCACTGCAGCACATCCGCATAGTCAAAGATCTTTGGCTGCGCACCACGCTGATGCACAGCCCACTTACGACGCGTGGCATCCTGGTAGATAGCCGGCAAAAACGTAAACCGCGGCGGGTCCAAAATCGTATCCGTGATGGTAAACACATCGGGATCAAAGGCATCCTGCGGGTTTTTCTTCTTGAACAGCCCCATATCAGCCTCCCGTACTAGTATTAAACAACTCAAGCCGAATATAGCACCAATTTGAAGTTGCAACGGCAACCCTTCGGTACGCGGCGGCAATCACGCGCTCAGCGGAAAAGTGTACGGGCGAGGGCCGGGGTGCCTGCTTTGTTTTGAGAAGTGGGCTCCGCGAACTTCTCAAAACAAAGCAGGCACCCCGGCCCCGGCAATGCAATCCTAGCTGACCAAAGAAAGATGCGCAGCCTCCAGGGCAGCATCAGCAAAGTCACCGTTGCATTAAAAATTTTCAGCCCCGCAGATCGAAACGGTCGAGAGGGCCTTGCCCGGGAGGGTGACTTTGTCCGGGGAAGTTCGCGAAGCCCACTTCCCCGGACAAAGTCACCCTCCCGGGCAAGGCCCCAGCGCGAGGCCGTCCCGGATGCCTACCCGCACAGCATGGTTACTAGGGGGATGGTCAAAATGGAGCAGATGATCGACAGGAAGGTGCACTGCATCATGGGGCGTGCGTCCTTGCCGTATTGGAGACAGTACAGCGTGCCGTTGCTGCCAACCGGCATTGCCATCTCGAGGACGAGTGTTGTGATAAACATGGGCGTCATGCCCGGCCACACGCGAGCCACGGCAAGACACGCCACGGGCACGATAACCAAACGGAATGCAACGGCGACATAGGCGCGCCAGTTGGTAAGCATATCGAGCGGATGATACTTGGCAATAGACGAACCCATGAGTAGCAGCGCCGCCGGGGTGGTCATGGTGCCCACGATGGAAATCGAATCGCCCAGCACGCCCCAATCGGTCCAACCCGTCAACACGATCACGAGCACAACAAGGCTCGCGATAAGGCCGGGGTTTTTGCAGCAAGCGGCAAGGTTTCGCAGTTGCTTCTTCAGGCCGCCTCGTGTGCCACTAAAGAGCATGACACCGACGGTAAACATAAATATGTTGAGGGGGATGAGCGCAATCGAAGCATAGAGCAGCGCCTGCTTGCCAAGCACCGCCTGAACAACCGGAAACCCGATAAAACCGGCATTTCCAAAGAGCACGGCAAAGCGATACGAGCACTCTGTTCCCTTGGGCACACGAAGGGCAGCGGTAACGGTAAACGCAATAACAATCGCCACCGCATACATGGCGACGGACAAGCCCATAAGCGAAAACGTATCGGCAACGCTCGGCAACTGCACATCGTCACCCAACGCCGACGAAAGCACCAAGCACGGCAACGCCACCTGCAGCAGCAAACGCGAAAGCTCGCGCTCAAACTCTGCCTTCATAAACCCCAGCTTGGAGATACACCAACCCAACAGGATCGGCAAAGAAACCGTCACCATCTGCAACGCCACGCTCGTAAAGCTCATCCATCCCCCTCTTAGCTATTCCACGAGGGCCGGGGTGCCTGCTTTGTTTTGAGAAGTGGGCTCCGCGAACTTCTCAAAACAAAGCAGGCACCCCGGCCCCGGCAATGCAATCCTAGCTGACCAAAGAAAGATGCGCAGCCTCCAGGGCAGCATCAGCAAAGTCACCGTTGCATTAAAAATTTTCAGCCCCGCAGATCGAAACGGTCGAGAGGGCCTTGCCCGGGAGGGTGACTTTGTCCGGGGAAGTTCGCGAAGCCCACTTCCCCGGACAAAGTCACCCTCCCGGGCAAGGCCCCAGCGCGAGGCCGTCCCGGATGCCTACTTACTCGTTGTCGCCAGCGGTCATCTGGGTTGCGGAGAGCGCGCCGTCGGCTGCGGTTGCGGCAGCGGCGTCGGGCCAGACCCAGTCGGTGAAGGCCGGGTGATCGTAGCCCTCGTCGCAAGCGAACTCGAAGGCTTCGGTGCGGAAGGCCTCCCACTCGTTGATCTGCTCGGCAAACTTGTCGGCATCGACCATACGCAGCACGTCGGCAGCCAGGGCCCAACGGTCCATGTTGTTCAGACGCAGCATGTCAAACGGCGTGGTCGTGGAGCCCTTCTCCTCGTAGCCGTGGACACGGAAGGCGTCGTGGCCGGGGCGGTTCCAGATCAGGCGGCGAATCGTGCCGGCATAGGCGTGGAAGGCAAAGAGAACGGGCTTCTCGCCGCAGCCGAAGCATTCAGCCCAGCGCTCGTCGGTGATAGCCTGGTCGTTCTCGCAGACGTTCTGGATCTTGAGCAGGTCGACCACGTTGACGAACCACACCTTGATGCCCAGCTCGCGCAGCATATCGGTTGCCGCCAGGGCCTCGAGCGTCGGCACGTCACCGCAGGTGGCAACGACGACATCGGCCTCGGCGAGCGAGGCGGCGGTCGATGCCCACTCCCAGGTCGCAACGCCCTCGGCAAGCTCGGCCTTGGCCTCGTCGACCGTCTGGAAAGTCGGGGCGGGCTGTTTGCCGCAGAAGATGGCGTTGACGCAATCGGTGGACTGGTAGACGCGCTCGGCCACGGCAAGTGCCATGTTGGCATCCGCCGGATAATAAGCATTTACGATATGTGTATCGTTGGCCTTGTTGAGCAGCAGGTCGATAAAGCCGGGGTCCTGGTGAGAGAAGCCGTTGTGGTCTTGGCGCCAGACATGACTCGAAAGCAGAATGTTGAGGCCGCTGATGGGGGCACGCCACGGAATCTCGCGCTTGGTGGCCTCGAGCCACTTGCAGTGCTGGTTGACCATGGAATCGACCACGTGGACAAAGCTCTCGTAGGAGCTCCAAACACCGGAGCGGCCGGTGAGCACGTAGGCCTCGAGGAAACCCTCGCACTGATGCTCGGACAGCTGCTCCACAACCTTGCCGGAACCGGCCAGCAGCTCGTCGTTGGCATCATCCGCATAGAAGCCGGCGTCCCACTGCTTCTTGGTCACCTTGTAGGCAGCCTGCAGACGGTTGGACGCGGTCTCGTCGGGACCGAAGATGCGGAAGTCGTCCATGTTCTTGGCAAGGACGTCGGCGGTGTACTCGCCAAAGACGCGAGCGGCCTCGGTGGAGCCCCAGCCGTGGCCCTTCTCGGCGACGGGAATCTCGTGAGCGTGGATATCGGGCAGCTCGAGCTCGCGGCGAACCTTGCCGCCGTTCGCGTTGGGGTTGGCGCCGATGCGCAGCTCACCGGTCGGCATAAAGGCCGTCACCTCGGGGCGCACCTGGCCCTCGGGCGTAAAGAGCTCCTCGGGCTTGTAGGAGCGCAGCCACTCGCGCAGCACGCGGAAGTGCTCGTGGGTGTCCTTGGCACTCGCCAGCGGCACCTGATGGGCTCGCCAGGAGTCCTCGGTCTTCTTGCCGTCGATTTGCTTGGGGCAGGTCCAGCCCTTGGGCGTGCGGAACACGATCATGGGATAGGCAGGACGGACCACGGTCTCGCCCGCGGCAGCCTGGGCCTGAGCGGTCGCCTTGATGTCGCAGATCTCGTCGAAGACCTGCTCAAACAGGGCGGCGAAACGCTCGTGGATGCTCGCGTGGCTCTCGTCGTCAAAGCCGGCGACAAAGAAGTGCGGCTTGTAGCCCATGCCCTCAAAGAACTTGGTCAGCTCCTCATCGGACACGCGGGCAAGGATAGTGGGGTTGGCGATCTTATAGCCGTTGAGGTGCAGAATCGGCAGGACGATACCGTCGGTTGCCGGGTTCACGAGCTTGTTGGACTGCCAAGAGGTAGCCAGCGGGCCGGTCTCGGACTCGCCGTCGCCCACCACGGCAACGGCCAGCAGGCTCGGGTTGTCCATGACGGCGCCATAGGCGTGGCTGAGCGTATAGCCGAGCTCGCCACCCTCGTGGATGGAGCCGGGCGTCTCGGGCGCAAAGTGGCTCGGAATGCCGCCGGGATAGGAGAACTGGCGGAAGAACTTCTGCAGGCCGGCCTCGTCATTGGTGATGTCGGGGCGAATCTCGCGGTAGGTGCCGTCGAGCAGCGACTGGGCGGTACCGGCGGGACCACCGTGACCAGGGCCCATCAGGAAGATAGCGTTCTGGTTGTGATCGGCGATGAGGCGGTTGACGTGACCGAACAGGAAGTTGACGCCGGGCGTGGTGCCCCAGTGGCCGACCAGGCGGTGCTTAACATCCGGACGACCGAAGTCGCGCGTCTCACCGGTCTTCTCGTCGACAAAGTCGGCACGCATCAGCGGGTTGGAGCGAAGGTAGATCTGGCCGACGGACAGATAGTTCGAGGCACGCCAGTACAGATCGACGCCTTCGAGCTCGGAAGCGGGCACCTCGTGTCCCAGCTTTTGCCACGGCGTTCCCAGTGTTTTAGCCATTGTTTATGTCCCTTCGCTGCGCGGTCGCCCTCCGATACGGCAACCTTTCGTTGGGACTAGTATATTTGCTAAAACGTTTTATCACTGTGAAAAAACGTTTTATCATCGCTATCTATCCTGCAGCTCGGCAAAACTGGACACTCACCTGCGGCATTATCTGTCACAGGTGCTCCACATTCGATCTATACGAATTGGTAAACGTGTTTAGTTGTGTTTAGTAAGATTGAGCACGCTGCCCTTTACGATGAGCGCAGGCTCCAAAACCACTTCTTCGGCACGCCTGCCGCCCTTACCGGCAAGCCGCTTGGACATACAGCCAAAAGCATGCTCGGCAAGCACGCCCGGATCCTGCTCAATCGCGGTCAGCGCCGGCTCAAAGAGCACATCGGCTGCTGAGTTGTCATAGCTCACCACCGAGATATCGCCCGGGATGTTCTTCCCCATCTCGTGCAAGCGTTTGAGCAAGCCCAGCGCGATGTTATCCGAACTTGCAAACACGGCGGTGGCATCGGTCGCGAGCACCGCCTCCGATGCTTCGTATGCACTCGGAATGTAATACTCGCTCTCAAACTCCAGGCGCGCGTCGATGGGAAGGCCTACCTCGCGCAGCGCGCGCTCGTAGCCGGCAAGGCGCTTACGGCCCGTATTGGAACGACGCGCGTTAACGAGACAGGCAATGCGACGATGTCCCTGCTCAACCAGATAGCGCGTAGCCATATAGCCGCCCATCTCGTGATCGAACATCACCTTGTCGCACTCGAGCCCTTCAATGGCGCGGTCGACCATTACGGCCGGGATGGGCAGATGGCTGACCTCTTCGCGCAGGGCACGGTCATCGGAAAACTCGTCGCCCACGACCAGGAACACACCATCGACGCCGCGTGTCACCAGCTGGCGCAGCAGTTCCAGATCGTCCTCGGCACTTCCGCCCGAGCTGGTAATAAAGAGCGCATAGCCGTCCTCGCGGCAGCGCTTTTCCAGGCTGCCGGCGAGCGAGGCAAAAAAGCGGCTCTCGATGTTAGGGACGATAAGGCCCAGGGTGCGTGACTCGCGCATGACCAGGCTGCGCGCAATCTGATTGGGGACATAGTGGTTGCGCGCCGCGACCTCCTTGATGAGTTTGCGGTTTTCTTCCGAGATGCGACAAGGCCGATTGTTGAGAACAAGCGAGACCGACGAGGGGGAAAGCCCCACCTCCTGGGCGATCTGCTTGAGGGTGACTTTGTTGGCCATCTCGCTCCTTCCGGGTTTGCGCGCAATCTCTTGAAAGTATAGCGACCGCCCATCTACCTCGATGATAAACGCTTTACCAATCCGGTAGACGGCTGTTTTATCGCCGCGATTGGTGCAAAGTAACCTGCCCCCTTTGCACCATGTGGTGCATTGGGGCCAGGTTACTTTGCACCAAATCCATCCAGGTAGGGTATATTGCATTCGATTGATGAAAACGACCACCATAAGGCGGATATTCGTATGCACGAGAACGACTTTTTTAACGAGGACCTGCTCTGTGCGCTCGCCGGTGTTGCCGGCGAGGACAACGTGCTCATGAGCGAGCCCATGCGCGATCACACCACGTTTAAGATCGGCGGCCCCGCCGACGTCTTTGTTACGCCCGATACCGAGCAGGGCCTCGTCGCCACGCTCGACACTTGCTATCGCTGCGACCTGCCGCTCACCATCGTGGGCAACGGTTCCGACCTGCTCGTTGGCGACAAGGGCATCCGTGGCGTCGTCGTGGCACTGGGCGAAGGCCTCTCCGACATTACCGTCGACGGCACGCACGTCACGGCAGCAGCCGGCGCCCTGCTCTCGGATGTGGCCGCCGCGGCTGCCGAGGCCGGTCTCACTGGCATGGAGCCCATCTCGGGCATTCCCGGTTCGGTCGGCGGCGCCTGTTACATGAACGCCGGCGCCTACGGCGCCTGCATGGCCGATGTTCTGGAGTCCGTGCGCGTCTATAAGCCCGCCCGCGTACTCGACGACGGTACCCGCGGCAGCGGCAATATCATCGAGTTCGATGTCGATGAGCTCAACCTGGGCTATCGCAAGAGCCGCATTGCCGACGACGGCTTTATCGTGCTCTCGGCCACCTTCAACCTCGCCCCGGGCAACGCCGCGATGATCAAGGCCGACATGGACGACTACCGTCAGCGCCGCGAGAACAAGCAGCCGCTCGACATGCCGAGCGCCGGCTCCACCTTCAAGCGCCCCGAGGGTTACTTTGCCGGCAAGCTCATCATGGACGCCGGCCTGCGCGGTCACGCCATCGGCGGCGCACAGGTGAGCGAGAAACACTGCGGCTTCATCGTCAACGCCGACCACGCCACCGCCGCCGACGTCGACGAACTCATCCGCCACATCCAAGCAACCGTCAAAGACCAATTCGGCGTAGACCTACAACCCGAAGTCCACCGAGTAGGCGAATTTTTATAAAAAGAAGGCCCCGAAAGGGGCCTTCACCATATTTATTCAGATAACCCAGTCCGGTGTGTCACGCCTTGGACCCGGAAGGTCCGGGGCTGGGGGCGAGGCATAAGGTTGGTCGCGAGTTCCGCACGCAAAGAAGGCCACTTAATGTGGCCTTCGTCTTGCGCAGGACTGTAGAGCAGGCAACCTTATGCCTCGCCCCCAGTCCCGGACCAACTTGCTTCAAACCGCAGCTACGACAGCGCAATACCGCCGAGCCAGCCCCAACGCACGCCAGAGCCAGTGCCATAGAAGCTAATAAACGAATCAAGCGACTTAGACGTAATGGCGCCCTCGTTGCTCATAACGATGCCGCCGCCAACGTAGATGCCCACGTGACCGTAGATAAGGCCCGGAGCACCAGTACCGCTGTGCGACGAGTCGGCCACGATCATGCCCACCTGCAGTGCCGAACGATCGGAGCTATAGCACCAGGCGTTGAACATGTCGCACGCGTTGCCGCCAAAGTAGCCAACGCCGGCGTTACGGAAGACATTGGTAACCCACGCCGCGCACCAGTTCTGACCCGGCGAAGGCGTGGAGTAGCACGCGTTGACGACGGCCTGCTGTTTGCCCGAGCCGGCATTCTGTTGCGGGGTTCCGGGCGCATACGATCCGCCACCCGAACTCGAACCACCCGAGTAGGAATTGTTCTTGTTCGCGGCGGCAGCGGCAGCGGCGGCCTTCCTGGCAGCCTCCTCAGCCTGGGCGGCAGCGAGGATCTCGGAATCGCGCTGAGCCATGAGCTCCTTGACGTCGTCGGAAAGACCGTTCAGCACGGTCTGGACTTCTTGCTGCTTGGCCTGCATATCCTGCATCTGAGCCGTCTGCTGGTCCTTGAGTTTCTCCAGGTCGGCCTTTTGTGCTTCGAGCTCGGTCTTCTGTGCGTCGAGCTCAGCCTGAATCGTCTGGATATCCTCGATGGCATCGCGGTCGCTCTTGTTGATCTTCTCAACGTAATGCGCGTTGGCGACGAGTTCCTCAAACGAGCCAGAGGCCAGCAGCAGCGACAGGATGTTCGTGCCGCCGGACTTGTAGCTGGCGGCCACGCGATCGGAAAGGTCGTTGCGCTTCTTCTTGAGCTCGGCCTTCTTTTCATCGATCTGGGCCTGCGTGTCGTCAATCTTGCCCTGGACATTCTCGATGTCGTTGAGGGTCTGGGCATTCTTGTTGGCCAGCGCCGCATACTCATTTGCGATGCTGTCGAGCTGGGCCTGAACCTCGTCGAGCTGGGCCTGGGCGGCATTCAATTTATCGGTGGTTTCTTTGGAAGCCTCCGCCGCATGGGCGCGAGTGGGCAGGCCAAAAAGAACTGCCGCAGAAGCGGCGCCGAACAGGGCCTTAAGGGCAGTGCGGCGCGAGAGCTCCTGGGAAAGGATGGAATCGCTGTTTGGTGACATATGTACTCCGTTACATGCTTATTTATATGTCGCTCAACTCATACATATTAGCGTACATATGGCGCGTCCCAACGATTTCCACGAACGTCAGGAAACTACAAGGTCGGCGGCTCGTAAGCAATTGTCAAATTTGAGGTAACAATTGAGCAAGCTCTTATATGAGTACGTTAACATAATCCTCTGCTTTTCCTACAGTGCACCATTTGGGCGTCCCCGCCTGCGCTATACTCCCCTCTAGAAGTGTTCCTGATTCGATAGGAGACTACATGTCCAAAGCACTCGACCCCAAAGACACCTGTGTCCTCGTTACCGGTGGCGCCGGCTTTATCGGCTCGCACACCGTCGTTCAGCTGCTCGAGGGTGGCTACCAGGTCGTCATCGTCGATGATCTCTCCAACTCCAGCGCCGTCGCCGTCGACCGCGTCAAGACCATCGTGGGCGACGAGGCCGCCAAGAACCTCACCTTCTACGAGGCCAACGTGCTCGACCGCGATGCGATGAACAAGATCTTCGATACCCATCAGATCGACCGCGTCATCCACTTTGCCGGCTTTAAGGCCGTCGGCGAGTCGGTGAGCAAGCCCGTCGAGTACTACCACAACAACATCGAGAACACCCTGGTGCTCATCGACGTCATGCGCAACCATGGCTGCAAGTCCATCATCTTCTCGAGCTCCTCGACCGTCTACGGCGACCCGGACAACCCGCCCGTCACCGAGGAAGACCCCAAGAAGCCCGCAACCAACCCCTATGGCTGGACCAAGTGGATGATCGAGCAGATCCTTATGGACGTCCACACCGCCGACCCCGAGTGGGACGTCGTGCTGCTCCGTTACTTCAACCCCATCGGCGCTCATCCGTCGGGCCTGATCGGCGAGGACCCCAAGGGCATCCCCAACAACCTGGTGCCCTATGTCGCCCAGGTCGCCGTGGGCAAGCTCGAGGCCGTTCAGGTCTTTGGCAACGACTACCCCACCCCCGACGGCACCGGCGTGCGCGACTACATCCACGTGTGCGATCTGGCCTCTGGTCACGTTGCCGCCCTTAACTGGATGAACGG
Organism: uncultured Collinsella sp.; assembly: GCA_900542965.1. Classification (GTDB taxonomy): domain Bacteria; phylum Actinomycetota; class Coriobacteriia; order Coriobacteriales; family Coriobacteriaceae; genus Collinsella. Next base: position 20,904 of record UQPY01000024.1, on the reverse strand, counting down.
CAAGACCGGCGTCGAGATCTTCAACCTGGGCACCGGCACCGGCACCTCGGTACTCGAGGTCGTCGCCGCCTTCTCCAAGGCTTGTGGCAAGGAGCTGCCCTACGTGATCCGCGAGCGCCGCGCCGGCGACATCGCTGCCAACTGGTGCGATGCCTCCAAGGCCGAGCGCATGATGGGCTGGAAGGCCCAGTACGACATCGCGGACATGTGCCGCGATAGCTGGAACTGGCAGAGCCACAACCCCAACGGCTTCGCCGACGCCGAGTAGCAAAAACCTACATACCGTTCTTGCCCCGATCTCACGTTGTGAGGTCGGGGCTTTTTCATGGCATGTAGCCATTCGCCGAAAATCGACCAACTTTTTTATCTTGCCTGTACATGTTTAAACAACATGTTTTACAATAGGCGTATCGAATCAGAACATCGGAGGCGGACTGCATACCCATCGGCAGGCCGACCCCACAACAAGAAGGTTGGTGAGCGCATTCATGGAGCGTGCAAGCGGCGTCCTCATGCCCGTCTCATCTCTGCCCGGACCATACGGAATCGGCGGCTTTGGCTGGAATGCCTACGACTTCGTCGATTTTCTCGCCTCGTGCAAACAACATTACTGGCAGATTCTGCCCCTTACGACGACCAGCTATGGCGATTCGCCCTATCAGTCGTTCTCGGCCCGCGCAGGCAACCCCAACTTTATCGACTTTGCCGAGCTTATCGAGGCAGGGTATCTGGAACAGCGCGATATCGATGGCGTGTATCTGGGATCCGACCCCAGCAATGTCGACTACGGTGCTATCTTTGGCGGCCGCCGTCAGATTCTCGACCGCGCCGCCGAGCGCTTTGCTGCCGACAAGCCGGCCGATTTCGATGACTTTATCCAGGCCAACGAGGACTGGCTCATCCCCTACTGTGAGTTCATGACCGTCAAAGAGGAGTGCGGTCTCAAGGCGTTTTGGGAGTGGCCCGCGGAGCTCCGCACCCGCGGCGAGGCTTCCGCCAAGGTCTGCGCCGACCATCCGGCGCGTATGCTCTACCACCAGATGACGCAGTACTTCTTCGATCGCCAGTGGAGCCGCCTCAAGGCCTATGCCAACGAGCGCGACATTCTCATCATCGGCGACCTGCCCATCTATGTCTCGCGTGACTCCGTCGAGATGTGGGCGACACCCGAGCTCTTTAAGATCGACGCCGCCGGCAATCCCGTGAGCGTCGCCGGCACGCCGCCCGACCAGTTCTCGGCCACCGGCCAGTACTGGGGCAACCCCATCTACGACTGGGACGCCATGGAGTCCGACGGCTTCTCCTGGTGGGAGGGCCGCATTCGCGCCGCCCTCGACATGTACGACGTCATCCGCCTGGATCACTTCCGCGGCTTCGAGGCCTATTGGGAGGTGCCGTTCTCCTCGCCCGATTCGTCCTACGGTTCGTGGACGCAGGGTCCCGGCCTCAAGTTCTTCAAGACGCTCAAGGAAAAGCTCGGCACGCTGCCCATCATCGCCGAGGACCTGGGCTTCCTCACCCCCGGCGTCATCGACATGCGCGACAACTCGGGCTTCCCCAGCATGAAGATCCTGCAGTTTGCCTTTGAGGGCACCAACTCGTACTACCTGCCGCATAACTACATCGCCAACACCGTCGCCTATGTGGGCACCCACGACAACGAGACGGCGCGCGGTTGGTTTGAGGGAACGGCCACCCCGCGTCAACGTGAGCAGGCAGCCCTGTACACCCATCAGCAGGCCGGCGAACCCATGGCCGACGCACTCAATCGCACCATCGCCGCCAGCGTGAGCGACACGTGCATCTACACCATGCAGGACCTGCTCAACTTGGGCAACGAGGCGCGCATCAACACCCCTGCCACGCTGGGTGGCAACTGGACCTGGCGCATGCTCGACGGCGCCATCACCCGCGAGCTCGAGCACAAACTCACCGACTGGACCGAGACCTACTTCCGCATCCCGTCGGAAGCCGAAATCGAGCTTCCTCAATAGGAGCTACCGCGCCCGACCCCTCCCCACCGTGCGGACGCGCTTGCTTTTCCCGCGCGAGGCCACCCCAATCCCCTCGCGCGGGCTTCTTATGAATTGCAGACATGAAACAACCCATCACAGGAGAAAACATGCCCCAAATTAACCTCATGGAACTCGCCGAGCAGTCTTTTGGCACCTCGCTCGAGCAGCTCGACGACCGTCGCATTTACAAGCTGCTGGTCAAACTCGTGCAGGAGCGCTCCGCCGCCCGCCCGCTCAACAACGGCAAGAAAAAGCTCTATTACATTTCCGCCGAATTTTTGATCGGTAAGCTGCTCATCAACAACATGATCGACCTCGGCATCTACGACGAGGTTAAGGACCAGCTCACCGCCGCAGGCCACGACCTCAACAAGATCGAGGAATTCGAGGTCGAGCCGTCACTCGGCAACGGCGGCCTGGGCCGCTTGGCCGCATGTTTCCTGGATTCCATCGCCACGCTGGGCTTGACCGGCGATGGCGTGGGCCTCAACTATCACTACGGTCTGTTCCGTCAGCGCTTTGTCGACAACCAGCAGAAGGCCGTCCCCGACGAGTGGCTCGGTGAGCAGGACATCCTAGTCGACGATGACCGCTCCTACACCGTCGAGTTCGACGATTTTGCCGTTACCTCCAAGCTCGTCAACATCGATGTGCCCGGTTACGGTCGGCCCACCAAGAACCGCCTGCGCCTGTTCGACCTGGCGAGCGTAGACGACGGCCTGGTCCCCGGCAGTTCCATCGACTTCGACAAGACCGAGATCGCCAAGAACCTCACCTTGTTCCTCTACCCCGACGATTCCGACGAGCAGGGCCGCCTGCTTCGCATCTACCAGGAATACTTCATGGTGAGCAACGCCGCCCAGCTCCTGATCGACGAGGCCATCGAGCGCGGCAGCAACCTGCACGATCTGGCCGACTACGCCGTGGTCCAAATTAACGACACGCACCCCACCATGGTCATCCCCGAGCTCATTCGCTTGCTCACCACCGAGCACGACATCGAGTTTGACGAGGCCGTGACCATCGTACGCTCCATGGTCGCCTACACTAACCACACGATTCTTGCCGAGGCGCTCGAGAAGTGGCCACTCGCCAGCCTGCAGAAGGTCTCCCCTGCCATCGCCGACATTATCGTCAAGCTCGATGAGATCGCGAAGGCCGAGCACGATGACCCGCGCGTCGCCATCATCGACGAACACGATACCGTCCACATGGCCCACATGGACATCCACTTTGGCTTCTCCATCAACGGCGTAGCCGCCCTCCACACCAAGATCCTGGAGGACACCGAGCTTCATCCGTTCTACGAGATCTATCCCAAGAAGTTCTCCAACAAGACCAACGGCATCACCTTCCGCCGCTGGATCCATGGGGCCAACCCCGCGCTCGCCAGCCTGCTCGACGATGTGATCGGCACCGACTGGCGCAGCACCGGCGATCTGAGCAAACTCGCCAAGTTCGCCGACGACAAGGACGTTCTTGAGCGCCTGGCCGCCACCAAGGTCGAGGCCAAGGCCATCATGCGCCAGTTCATGGCGCTCGAGCAGGGCGTGACCATTCCCTCCAACGCCATCATCGACGTCCAGGTCAAGCGCATCCACGAGTACAAGCGCCAGCAGATGCTTGCGCTCTACATCATCTGGAAGTACCTCGATATCAAGAACGGCAACAGACCTAAGCACCCCGTCACCATCATTTTTGGCGGCAAGGCGGCGCCTGCCTACACTATCGCGCAGGACATCATCCATCTGATCTTGACGCTGTCGCAGTGGATTGCAAACGACCCCGACGTGGCTCCCTACCTGCAGGTTGTCATGATCGAGAACTACAACGTCACCGCCGCCGAGCGCGTGATCCCCGCCGCTGACATCTCCGAGCAGATCAGCCTGGCCTCCAAGGAGGCGAGCGGCACCTCCAACATGAAGTTCATGCTCAACGGCGCCCTAACCCTGTGCACGCTCGACGGTGCCAACGTGGAGATTGCCGAGCTCGTGGGCGACGAGAACATCTATACCTTTGGCGCCTCGTCCAAACAGGTTGAGCAGCTCTACGCCGATGGCACCTACAACGCCGGTGCGCTCTACCGCAAGCCCGGCATTAAACTGCTGGTGGACTTCATCACCAACCCGGCCTTTATGGCGACCGGCAACGCCGAGCGCCTGCAGCGCCTGCACGATGACATTAAGGGCAAGGACTGGTTTATGGCCCTGCTCGACATTGAGGAGTACATCCAGACCAAGGAGCGCGTGTTGGCCGACTACGAGGACCAGGACGCCTGGATGCGCAAGGCGCTCATCAATATCGCCAACGCCGGCACCTTCTCGTCCGACCGCACCATCTCCCAGTACAACGACGAGATCTGGCACCTAAACTAATTTCACTTCCCTTACCCATCCTCTTGAGAAACGGAGTCGTGGCGACACGGCTCCGTTTTTTGTGCCCGTGCGTTGCCCCTGTGAGCCGCCTCGACTAAATCGTCTCAATCTGTAACACCTATTCGGCCAAAACGGTCCTACCTGTTACAGATCAAGACAAACCGGTTCTTTCCCTAGGGTTTATCTCAATCTGTAACATCTAACGTCCGAAATCCGCCCTTACTGTTACAAATCGAGACAAATGGATAAGCCGGATAAAACAATCTCGATCTGTAACAGGTAACCGCCAAAATCAGTCCTTCGTGTTACGGATTGAGATGAAAAGACAGGCGGCTCAACTCAATCTCGTTCTGTAACATCTAGACCCAATTTGGCCCTCTACCTGTTACAGATCAAGACAAACTGACAGATGGACAACCCCGATACAAAGAAAGGCTCCCCTCTCGCCCAGTGGACGGGAGGGGAGCCTTATATGTGACCGCGGCAAAAGGATGGCAAAGCCGCAGTCGCCCAAAGGGAGGGCCTGGATGCATCGGGCCTAGATAAGGTTCTTGCCAGACACCTTATCGAAGAGATGAGTCGCGTTCTTCTCGAACTTGAACCAGATGGGGTCGCCAGCCTTGAGCGCGCCCTTGGCCTCGAGGTCGACGACGGGGATAATCAGGACAAACTGGCCGTCGGGAGCGGTCACGTGGACATGCTCGGTCGAGCCCATGAGCTCGGTCACCTCGACGGTGCCCTGGAGCGCACCCTCCTCGCCCTTGTCGGCAAGCAGGATCTGCTCGGGGCGCACGCCGGCCGTAATCTCCTTCACGTCGCCGCCGTCCCAGTTGAGGGCAAGCTGAGCGCAAGTCTCCGGGGCGAGCGCCACGTTCATATCCTCGGTCTTGACAGTAAAGCCGTTGCCCGAGCGCACCAGCTGGGCATCGAAGAAGTTCATCTGCGGCACGCCGATGAAGCCGGCGACGAAGATGTTCGCGGGATGGTTGAAGACCTCCTGCGGCGTGGCGATCTGCTGGACAACGCCGTCCTTCATGACCACGATGCGGTCGCCGAGGGTCATAGCCTCGGTCTGGTCGTGGGTAACGTAGATGAAGGTGCCCTTGATCTCGTGACGCAGCTTAATGAGCTCGGCGCGCATCTGGTTACGAAGCTTGGCATCCAGGTTGGACAGCGGCTCGTCCATCAGGAAGACCTTGGGGTCACGCACGATGGCGCGGCCGATGGCGACGCGCTGGCGCTGGCCGCCAGAGAGCGCCTTGGGCTTACGGTCGAGGTACTCGGTAATACCCAGGATCTCGGCAGCGGAGCGAACCTTGCGGTCGATTTCGTCCTTGGGGACCTTCTTGAGCTCAAGCGTAAACGCCATGTTCTCGTACACCGTCATATTGGGGTACAGAGCATAACTCTGGAACACCATGGCGATGTCGCGGTCCTTAGGAGCGACGTCGTTGACGCGCTTGCCATCGATGAGGACATCGCCCGAGGTGATGTCCTCCAGGCCGGCGACCATGCGCATCGTCGTGGACTTACCGCAGCCAGAAGGGCCAACGAGGACGATGAACTCCTGGTCGTGAACGGTGAGGTTGAAGTCCTCTACAGCGAGCACACCGTCCTCGGTAACCTTGAGGTTGTGCTTCTTCTCCTCGGTCTTCTTCTTTTTGCCAAAGAAGCCCTTCTTTTTTGACTCGTTGTTGGGATACACCTTCTGAACATGTTTGAGAACGATCTCGGCCATGCCTTTACCTTTCGATACGCGGCGCCGCGCTGAGAGGCGCCGCCAAAACTTGCAAAACAGTTACGGCATCAGCCCTTGACGGCACCTGCCACCACACCGTCGATGATGTACTTCTGGCAGAAGATGTACATGATGACGATGGGGATGACGACCATCATGATGCACGCCATCATGGGGCCGAGCTCGACGTGGCCATAGCCGCCACGGAAGTACTGGATCAAGATAGGAATGGTCTTGTACTTGGTGGAGTCGAGCGTAAGGTAGGGCAGCAGATAGTCGTTCCAGACCCACATGGTCTCAAGGATGCCGACCGAAAGATAGGTGGGCTTCATAATGGGAAGGACGATCTTAAAGAACACTTGGACCGGGTTGCAGCCGTCGATCATGGCCGCTTCCTCAATCTCGAGCGGGATGTTCTTGACGAAGCCGGCGAACATAAAGACCGCGAGGCCCGCGCCAAAACCAAGGTAGATGAAGCAGATGTTAAACGGCGTGTTAAAGCCGATGCGGTCCGCGAGGTTGGACAGCGTGAACATGAGCATCTGGAACGGTACGACCATCGAGAAGACGAACAGGTAATAGAAGAAGTTCGAGATCTTGCTGTTGACGCGCACCACGTACCAAGCGCACATGGAGCAGCACACCAGAATCAGCACGACCGACGTGACCGTGATGATAAGCGAGTACATAAACGCCGAGGCAAAGCCCTGCTCGTTCAGAGCGTGCACGTAGTTTGCGAGGCCGTTGAACGTCTCGGGCGTGAGCAGATCGAACGCCGTGGTGGTGCTGATTGCGGTCGCTTTCTTAAAGGAATTGAGCGCAATCATGAACACGGGGTAGATCCATGCGAGCGACAGGATCGTAAAGAAGATCGAGAGCGCGCGGTTGATAGCCTTATCGCGTTTCATTACTGCTGCACCTCCTTGGACCTCGTGGCCTTAAGCTGGATCATAGAAATAGCGACAACCAGGATGCAGAAGATAACTGCCTTGGCCTGACCGATGCCCTGCCATGCGATGCCAGCACGCGAATAGAACGTGTTGTAGATGTTCAGGGCGAGCATCTCGGTGGAGTGCGCCGGGGCGCCACCGGTAAGGGCGAGGTTCTGGTCGAACAGCTTAAAGCCGTTGGTGATGGACAGGAACAGGCAGATGGTGATGGTCGGCATCAGGTTGGGGATCTTAACCTTCCAAAACGTCTGCCATGCCGTAGCGCCGTCGACCTTGGCGGCCTCGATGTAATCAGACGGAATGGACTGCAGACCGGCGATGTAGATGATCATCATGTAGCCGACCTGTTGCCACAGGGTCAGGATGATAAGGCCCCAGAAGCCAGCGGCGGAGTTGAGGGCGATAAGCTGGGCACCCACGTTGGAGAGCAGGCAGTTGATCAGAATCTGCCAAATGTAACCCAGTACAATGCCGCCAATCAGGTTAGGCATAAAGAAAATCGTACGGAAGATGTTGGTGCCCTTGAGCGCCTTGCGAGTGAGCGCCTGCGCAATGGCCAGCGCGATCACGTTGATGAGCACCGTCGACAGGAAGGCAAACGCCACGGTAAAGAAGAACGACGTGGAGAACTGCGGGTCGGTCAGTGCGCGCACGTAGTTCTCGATACCGACAAAGTGCGCGTTATTGATGGTAATAAACTGGCAGAACGAGAGATAGAAACCCTGGATAAAGGGAATCACGAACCCGATCATAAACGCCAGGCACGTGGGCAGCATAAAGAGCGGCCACCAGCGCTTGAGTGCTTTGCCCATAGAAGGGTCCTTTCAATATGCAGGGGGCGGGCAAACCTACGTCTGCCCGCCCCCTGTCGCTAATCAGATAGCTTGGGCAGCAACTGCTTACTCGGAAGCAGCCTTCTCGGTCTTCCAGCCATCGACGAAGGCGTTCTTGACGCCGTCCCACTTGGTGTTGTCGGCAGCATAAGCGATGAGAGCCTGCTTGAGGTTCTTCTTCCACTCCTCGGAGGGGATGTAAACGAAGTCCCAAGCGACGGTCTTCTTGCCGTCCTTGGCCATAGCAACGGCCTGCTGCGAGAAGACGTTGGTGGTCTCCTTGGCGCTCTTGAACGGGGCGGTCAGACCCATCTTGTCAGCGATGATGCTGGTGGCGGTGTCAGAAGTGACGCACCAATACATGAAGTCCTCGGTGGCCTTCTGAGCATCCTCGGAAGCCTGGGAGCTGACGCACCAGTAGTTCTCGCCGCCGGAGCACAGGCCCTGGTTCTCCTCGCCGTCGACGCCGATGTAGATCGGCAGCATGCCGAGCTGGTCGTCGGTCATACCGGCCTTGGTGAGGTCGGCGTAGGCCCAAGAGCCGTTCTGGTAGAAGACGGCCTTGCCGGTTGCGAACTCGTTGGTGGCGTCGTCACCGGTCTTGGAGGCGAGCTGCGAAGGATCGCAGGTGGAGTCGGTGATGTACAGGTCGAAGATCTGCTTAAAGTTGTCGAGATACTCGCCCTTGATCTCGTCGTCCTCCTGGTTGTGCTCCTTCTCGAACTCGTAGTAGAGCGGGAGGTTGGCGAGGTGGGTGGTGTAGCGCCAGCTGGAGGAGTCATCCATGCCGGCGGAAGTGAAGGCACCGTCAACGCCGAGCTCGTCCTTGCGGGCCTGGATGTCATCGGCGCAAGCCTTCAGCTTGTCGAAGGAGTTGATGTCCTCGGCCTTGTAGCCAGCCTTCTCGAGGAGCTCCTTGTTGTAGATGATGCCGTAGCTCTCCTGAACCCAGTCGATACCCAGATCCTTGCCGTCGGACTGCAGAGCCAGGGAGTCGTCGATGAGCTCGCCGCGGAGCTTGGTGTCGGAAAGATCGGCGCAGTAGTCCTTCCAGTTCTTAAGGCCGGTGGGGCCGTTGACCTGGAACAGCGTCGGAGCGGAGCTCTTGGACATCTCGGACTTGAGCTTCTCCTCGTAGGTGTTGGAGGCGGCGGTCACGATCTTGACCTCGACGCCCTTCTCCTTCTTGTACGCCTTGGCGATCTCCTTCCACTCCTTGTCGACCTCGGGCTTGAACTGGAGGAAGTAGACCTCGGCAGCGTCACCAGAAGCAGAGGAGCCAGAGCCGGCAGAACCACCGCAGCCCACGAGGCCCAGACCAAGAACCGCAGCCGCGGAACCAGCAAAGCCCAGGAACTGCCTTCTGCTCATTTCGTTCTTCATTACAATCCACCCTTTCACACCGTGGCGGCACCCTTTGCCGCCGCCTTCGGAGATTGGCTCGGGGACTTTGCCCCTTTTGCTGATTTGTACAATACGCTATTTGGCTAGTTGTTTGAACAAGTATTACTAGAGCGGTAGAAAAACTTCGGTGAACGGTAATTTCAACTTGATACTTGACAAGTTTTGTATAAACAATTATTTGTTATCTAATGCAGAGAAAACGCCCGGTCAAGCCGATGTACCGTCGGTTTGACCGGGCGTTTTCTCTTTGAGGGCATGAGTCTCGTCAGGCTGCGAGCTAGCCGGCTATCGCTTGGAATTGACGCGGTAATGGAAGATCTCGGGGTGTGTGCGAGTGTGCGTCACCTCAAACAAGATGCCATCCGAGGTGTACGACTGACTCTCCATGACGGCAACGCAGTTGTATTTGCCGAGGTCAAGATAGCTGCAGTCTTCATCGTTGGCGAGCTCGACACTCACCGTACGACGGCTCGCCATCACTTTGACACCGCGCTTGTGCTCCAGATAGCCGTAAATAGAATCTGCCGCGATCTCGGGGGTCAGGCCCTTGGCGATCGACGCCAAAAAATAGCCATGGTCCACTTGGCGCGCGTTGCCGTTGAGGCTTCGGACACGCACTACGCGAATAAGCTCCTCGCCCACCCTAAAGCCCAGGCGACGAGAGAGCTGCTCGGTGCAGACCAGATGTTCAAAAGACTTAACGTCCGTCGATGCAACGGCATTGTTGCGCTTTGCAAACTCGCCAAACGACTCAACCTCTTCGAGTGCGCCCAACATGTCGGTTTCGCCCTTAAGCCAAATAACGCGCACGCCCTTGCCGTGTATGGGCTGCACAAACATCCCGTCGGCCAGCATGCTCAAAGCGCGGCGGACGGTATTGCGCGTGCAGCCAAATTCCGCGGTCAGTTCGGCTTCGGTTGGCAGCATCTCCTGAAACGCATAGGTCCCATTAATGATGCGCGAGCGTATTTCTCGGTAGATTCCTTCGTATATCGCTTTTGGCATTGTTTCACCTCTACATTGTTCATTTCCGGCTAGGCACGATAGCATTTCTTAAAGTTGTTTAAACTGAATATCGGTAAAGCGACAGGATTTAACCGTTGACGGTTTCTGTCATGCCCAAATCGGTTTCGCTCAAAACTGCCGGTACGACAATCGTCCGGTCCTCTACAATGAATCCATTGTTTAAACGTTTCCCCACGCGCAACGCGCCTCGATATTCGGAAGGCAGAACATGCTGCAAAAAATCCAACGCTTTGGCGGGGCAATGTTCGCGCCCGCCATGCTGTTTTCTATATCAGGCCTCATGGTCGGCGTCTCCGCTCTCGCAACGACTGCGGACATCGTCGGCGATCTCGCCGTATACGGAACCCCTTGGTACGCTTTTTGGACCATCATCCAACGCGGCTCGTGGACGGTCTTTAAACGCCTCCCGCTCCTTTTTGCCGTAGCGCTGCCCATCGGCCTTGCCCAAAAACAACCGGCTCGTTGCTGCCTCGAGGCTCTCGTCGCCTATTTTGCCTATTGCTTCTTTTTGAGCGAAATCATTAAGCTGAGCGGAGACAATCTTGGACTTAAGTACCCGTCGTCTTTGACCTCCGCTAGCGGCATCACCATCATCGACGGCATCAAGACGCTCGACACCGGCATTATCGGCCCGCTGGCGGTGTCGGCAACCGTCGTCGCCATCCATGACCGCTTCTACGATGCCAAGGTTCCCGATTGGCTCGGTACCTTCTCGGGCTCCTCGCTGGTCTACCTCATCAGCTTTTTTGCCGTGTTCGCCCTTGCCGCCATCTCGGCCGCCATCGTGCCCTTCGTATACGCTGTGACCGAAACGCTGCGCCATGCACTTACGAGCGTCGGCCCCTTTGGCGTGGGCATCTTTGTGCTTTTGGAGCGAGCGCTCGAGCCCATGGGGCTGCACCACCTGCTCTACATGCCGATCTACTACGACAACCTGGTCATTAACGACGGCATCTACGCCACGTGGAGCAGCTTGCTCCCCATCCTCTCCCATAGCACGCGCCCCCTTAATGAACTTGCGCCGTGGGCCGGTTTTACCGCCACCGGCTGGGTCAAGCTCTTTGGCCTTCCCGCCATCGCAGCCGCGTTCTACTCCACCGCAAAACCAGAGCGCCGCGCCGGCCTCAGGGTCATCCTTGTTCCCGCCATCATCGCCTCGGTGGTTTGCGGCGTTACCGAGCCACTCGAGTTTCTCTTTATGTTCACCCACCCCGGGCTCTTTTTTCTCTACGCCGTCTTATCGTCTTGCCTTGCCACAACCATGAATCTCTTTGGCATCGTCGGCATCTTCTCGGGCGGCCTCATGGAGATGGCAGCCTTCAACTTTATTCCGCTCATGCGCACGCATGCCGGTGCCTATCTTTTGGCACTCGGTATCGGCCTTGCCTTTAGCCTCATCTTTTTTGTTAGTTTTCGAGCACTCATCTTGATCTATGACCTTAAGACACCGGGCCGCGAGGATCATGTCGCCAATCGCGCGGCAATCGATCATTTAACGGGAAGCGGCTTTGCCAAAGAGCAATCTCCCAATGACGAGGTCAATAGTCGATCCGATCAAGATCACGTCCTCGCTGAGCGGGCAATTCAGCTTTTAGGTGGCGTTGGCAATATTGTGGGCGCAACCAACTGCGCCACGCGCCTGCGCGTCGAGGTCGCAGACCCTTCCATCGTTGCAGATAACGCGGCGTTTGTCGCGGCGGGCGCCAAGGGCCTCATCATTACGGGCAAGACCGCCCAGGTGATCATCGGCATCTCCGTTCCCCGCGTTAAAGAGCATTTTGACCAGATCATGGGCCTCGAGCCGGGATTTGTGCCCACCGCCTCGGCCTCCCCTGTCGCCAGCCCAACCCACAAGCACGGCGATATCTGCTTCTTCGACATTGACGGCACGCTCGCCTGGCAAGACCCTCGAGTGGCACAAGAGCTTCCCGAGAGCGAGCGAGACCTGTCCCCCTATCCCAACGAGGCGGTCTCGCAGGCCGTCCGCGATTTCGTTGCAAATGGCAACATGGCCTTTATCTGCACAGGGCGCACCCTCAGCTGCATCCACCCCAAACTTCTTGAGCTGCCCTGGGCCGGCATCGTCTGCCTCGCGGGTGGCTATGTCGAACTTGAGGGACACGTGATTCGCGATTTAGCGATGACGCCCGGCATGCTGCAGCGCCTTGCCCCCTATCTTGAGCAGTCGGGCGAGGTCATCCGCTTTGAGGGCCTCAACGGCGTCGTGCGCATGAGTGCCGATGCCCCTGATGCCCCCGGATACGCGCGCACCCTGGGCGACGCAGTCACGCAGCTGCAACATTACAGCGCCTACAAGATCTTGATGTCTACATCGCTCGCCAACCACATCGCTCAAGATAAGGCACTTGAGCCGCTGCTGTGCTTTAACGAGCTCGAACTCGAGGTAACCGAAATCTCGCCCCGCGAATGCACGAAGCGCGGGGGCATCCAGTCTGTACTCGACGCCCTCGATCCCCACCACGGAACCGTATACGGCATCGGCGACGCCAGCAATGACGTCTCGCTGATGAACGCCGTCGATGTCGGCATTGCGATGGGCAACGCACCGGACTATCTCAAGGATAAGGCCGATTACGTGACCGACACCGTCGATCACGACGGTGTCGTTGCGGCGCTCGAGCATTTTAGGCTGATTTAGGCACGCTCCATCAAACGCACGCCCGTTGTCCTAAATCGCCAAAACTGCCGCGCCAAACGCCCTGATGTGGCAATATGTTGTCTGCATATTGCATCAATGCAACCTCAGAAAGAATGCGAGAACCCGTGTCCAGTCCGTTTACCAGCTTTTTAGCCCAGCACTTTGACCAGATCAACGACTATCTGGCCACGTTCTTTGACGGACAGGCGACCTCTGCCGATATCGAGCGCTACCTGTACGCGCCGCTCTCGGCTTTTACGGCCAACGCCGGCAAGCGCCACCGCCCGCTTATCTGCATGCTCGCCGCAACCGCAGTGGGCGGTAGCTTTGAGAGTGCCCGCAGCGCCGCGGCAGCTATCGAGCATTTCCAGTCGGGCGCGCTGATCCACGACGACATCGCCGACAACGGACAGCTTCGTCGAGGCAAGCCCTGCATGCACCTTACCGAGGGCACGGGCCTTGCCATCAATTGTGGCGACTTGGCGCTCACCATGGTCACCAAGACGGTTCTCGACGACCCCACGCTGGAGTCCGACGTGAAGCTGCGCGTGCTCCACGAGCTTACCGAGATGATCGTCCGCACCATCGAGGGTCAAGCGCTCGACCTGGGTTGGGTCCGTGACGGGCGCTTTGATATCTCGGTTGATGACTACCTGGACATGGCGACGCACAAGACCGCGTTTTACAGCGGAGCCACGCCACTTGCCGCCGGAGCCATTATCGGCGGCGGCAGCGATGAGCAAATCGAAGCGCTGCGCGCCTTTGGCCTGCACACGGGCCTTGCCTTTCAGATTCAGGACGACCTGCTCAACCTTGTCGGCACTAAGGAAGCCGCCAACAAGGACTTCCGCACCGACATCACCGAGGGCAAGCGCACGCTTGTCGCCGTACACGCCCTCTCTGATGAGCGCCACCACGACGAGGTCGAGGCGATTCTTTCCTCGGGCACCGATGATCCCGCGCAGCTCGCACGCGCCGTGGAGATCTTCCAGGAAACCGGCTCCATCGATTACGCCCACACTTACGCGCTCGACCTGACCGCTAAGGCCAAAGCGGCCATCGAGAACGTTGAGCTTGATCCGCACGCACGCGAGCTGTTCCTCTCCATGGCAGTTTTCTTTGTGGAGCGCCTTAACTAACTGGGGTTATAAAACCTGTCAGCAGCGTATTTAGGCACAACTTGCTACACTGTTGAGTGCATGTTTATGCATCCCTTTGCGTTGTCTATCCGACAGACGCTCAAATAGTACGAATGGTACGCCGAAAGGGGTTCGTTCATGGAACCTATTACAACGGGCATGCAAGGAGCAGCCATCGAGGACGTGCAGTCTCGTCTCCTGCAGCTCGGCTACACGATTGATGCCGCCGAAGTCACCGACAAGTACTTTGGAGCCACCACTGAGCAGGCCGTCAGCACCTTCAGGCTCGACAGCGGCCTTGCTGCCGGTCATGCCGTCGATATCCCCTGCTGGAGCGCCCTTGTAGACGCTTCGTATAAGCTGGGCGACCGCACCCTCTATCTGCGCATGCCCAATTTCCATGGCGCCGATGTGCAGGCCCTGCAGCGCGCTCTCAACGTTTTGGGCTTTGCCTGTGGTGAAGACGACGGCTACTTTGGTCCGCATACCGAGGCCGCCCTGCAGCAGTTCCAGGAAAATGTCGGCCTGTTTGCCGACGGCATGGCCTTCCAGGACACCTACGCCTACATCAACCGCCTGCACCATGTGTGGGAGGGCAAGCCCTCGGTCACCGAAGCCGAGTCCCGCATCGGTTTTGCTCGCGCCGCCAACGTGCTCGAGCGCTTCCAGATTGCCGTTATCGGCGAGGACCCCATCGCGCGCAGCGTTGCGTCGCGCATGTGGAATATCGCCACGGCAACGACCGACAACAGCGGCATGATGCTCTGCGACTCCGAGGTCCCAACCGACGTAGACCTGGTGCTCGAGATCGCAAGCGATGAGCTGCCCGCCGACGCCGCACCGCGCGCCACGATTGCCCTCGCCGAGTGCCACAACCTGGCCCAGCGCATCCGCACTGCCAATGTCGCCGCGCAGCAGAAGCCGGCACGCATTCGCATTGAGCTAACGGGCATGACGCGCTACAACGGCACCTTCACGGCCAGCGACGCGCAGACGCTCGCCGTACGCCTACTCGACGGCGTTTGCGATGCCCTCGCAGATTAGGTAAACTAGACGAGTTGCTTTTGGGCAACACCACACATTGGGACGTAGTTCAACGGTAGAACTCCGGTTTTTGGTGCCGGCTGTTGGGGGTTCGAATCCCTCCGTCCCAGCCATTAAAACTGAGCGCCCTAAGCCCATAACGGCCCAGGGCGCTTTCTTGTGGGCAAGCGGAGGAATTCGAACCCGCAAGGGTGCGGAGCTGAGGAAACGCGAAGCGTTTTCCAGCGCAGCACGCAAGGAGCGAAGCGACGCAGCGGGGGCGCGGCCGCCGACCAGGCGGACGCGGAATCCCTCCGTCCCACACCAGCCAAGAGCCCCTCACGTCAAGCAAATCGAGCCAACGCCGCCAAGCGGAGGGATCCGAACCCGCAAGGATGCGGAGCGACGCAGCGGCGCGCGGCCGCCGCAGGCAGACGCGGTGTCGACACTTGGGGACGTTCCTAAGTGCCGACATTATAGGAACGTCCCCAAGTGCCGGCTCGGGACTATTTTCGAGGACTCTCCGAAGGACTGTGGCCAAAATACGGCAAATATGAGTACTGTTACCGTTGTAGCTACATTATTTTCGTTAATAAAAGAAGATCTTAATGAGACTTATTCGCATCAAGGTCTTCCTTTAATGAACACTTGAGGAGATACGGCAGCTTATCTGCTCGATCGACACGTCAAATCACCTTAAATGTGGTCAAAACTACTGCTACTAAAAGAGTATCAGTACTCATATTTGATGTTTTTTGGCCACGGCTCTTTATAGACACCCTGTACAGCGACTGTGGGAAATTTTGGAACGTGTCCATCAGCCCAGTTCCGAAAAGCGAGCCGCATGCAACAACCAAGTAACCACAGGCCCCGGGAGAGCGGGGACACCGGCTTAGGTTTATCGCGAGTTCCGCACGAACAGGAGGCCACTTAATGTGGCCTCCGTCGTGAGCAGGACTGTAGAGCAGGAAACCTAAGCCGGTGTCCCCGCTCTCCCGGAGCCGGCGGAATTTAGTTGTTCAGCATGCGGTCGAAGCTTCCCGAGTCGCCATCCCGATAGTCGGCGGTCATCAGAATCTCCTGCGGAATGCGCCCGCCTTCACGTAGCACGTTGCGGAACTGCACACGCGTGACCATGGGCAGATCCTTGATCGTCGCCGCCAAGTTCTGCGGCACGCCCTGGTTGGCAGCCGCGGGCTCGCACTCGCCGCCGGCCTTCACGCGACGCTTGTGCTCGGCGAGCATGGCGCGGTACATGCCAGCATGCAGGCGAATCTCAACCACATTGGCATTGCGAGCCTGCTCGACGATGCGCGCGCCCTCGCGGTCGATATCGCCCACGTAGTAGACGTAGTTAAAACGATAGCCGATCTCGGCCAGATAATCGTCCAGGGCATGCGAGACGCTCGCCTTGCATCCGCCGCCAAAAATCACGCCGCCCACCTTGATGCCAAAGAGCTTGGCGTGCTTGCGGCCACGCAGCAGCTTGACGATCTCGTCGTAGGTATCCAGGTTCTCAACCATAATGAACGGCTTGTCGGCGCCCAGCGTAAAGAAACCCGTAAAGTGCACGGGGCGGTTGGGGGCGACCTTAATCGCCTGCATGCTGATGCCCTTTTCGGTCATACGTCTGATCAGGCGCTCACCGTGCTTGCCGTCAAAAGCCTTTTCGTCGTTAAAGATCTGGTAGGCACGCTGGCGGCGCGAGGCAACCGGCGTATCGGCACCTCGGTTCTGCTCGATCCAAGCCTGGATGATTGCGATTTCCTCGGCAATCTTGCGGTTGGACATCTCGTTGTGCTGAGTGCGCTGCGGAGCCTTTTTGCCGTCCTTGCCCTCGACCTTTACGATCTGGGTCTGCTGCTCCTTGATCTTAGAGAGCGCCGTAGGCGTAGGGACAACTTTGAGCAGCTGCCTGCCTAAAACGCGGGCAAGGGCAAACGCCGAGACCTCGCCGTGGACTGCCGACTTGGGCTGCTGGGCAGCAGTATCTGCTGCGGCAGACTCCGGCTTCTTCTGAGACTTGCGCTTAGAATCGCCTTGGGAATTGCGCTCGCGCTTCGGCATAGGCGCCTGCTTCTGCGGACGATTGGACTTGCTCTCCTTCGCCGGCTGGCGCTTAGGCTGCCCCGAAGAAACCTCGACCTTCGCATCCTCGTCCTGCGGCGTGGTCTTCTCGGCTGCAGTCTCGGCATGGGAACTGCGGCCCCCACGATGGCGACGGCGGCGAGGCTTGCTCGACGTGCCCCGCTCCGCCTGCCCATCAGTAGGCTGCTGGCCCTTGGCCTCGGCATCAACCTCAAGCTGCGGCTCAGCAGGCTTCTGTTCGCGAGCTGCCGGCTCAACGGCCTTCTCGGCCTTCTCGTCCTGAGTGGTCGAAGCTGGCTCGCTCTTCTCCTGATGCCTTACGGGATACGCGCGCCCCGCAAAACCACGTCCGGGACGGCATGAACCCGGAGCCTTCTTGACCGGTTCATCGGACGCGTCAGCAGCCTCGACGGAATCCTGGACCTCGCATGCAATACCTCGCTGCTCGGCCTTAAAGTGGGCACCGCGGCGACGCTTGGGCTCCTGGATCTCAGCATGCTCTTGAGTGCGAGTCGGCTCCTGCATCCCGACGGACTTTTCCTCGACGGTCTCAGCATCCGTCTCACCCTTTTGAGCAACGGCGCGACGGAAGCGCTCCTGCTGGGCGCGGCGCTGCGCATCGCGCTTGCCACCCCCACCAAAACCGCCGCGTCCTGCCTTGGCCGTAAAGGCACGCACGACGTTCTCATCGAGCAACTCATCGGTATCGACATGCTCACGCGGGACAGCTTCTTCCACAGCAGGCACGTCAGCGGAATCCTCGACGACAAAAACCTCGACGGACTCGGCAGGCTGCTCCTGGACATCGCGAATCTCGGCATTGATGGTATAGAACGCCGGGCGCCCGTTAATGCCGCTACCCTCGATCTTGGTCACGATCTTTGCCGCGATAAGCTCATCGCGCATCGCCTTGGTGTCGCACTCCTTATCGACGGAGCGGAAAATCTGCGCCAGCGCACTCGACTTCATCTTGAGCGCCTTGCGGCAGAGCAGGTCGTAGGCAACCAGCTTGGCACGCTCGGCAGAAAGCGACGTCTGGCTGCTCAGACGTTCAGCCAGGGCATCGACATTATTTTGGTTATCGGAATATACCGTCTTGGCCACGGGGCCCCTTTCATATGCACACATATACGTCTATATGGTACAACGCGCGCCCTTATCCACGCAAAACATCTGCGAGAACACTCGAGCGTCGCCCGCTTTTGCATGAAAAAAAGACCGAGCCCGCGAAGTCGCGGATCCGGTCTTTCCGAGTCATATAGATGTGACGTTCAACGCGTCAGGTCGACTAAGCCTTGGCGGCCTCGGCGTCGACAGGAGCCTCGGCAGCAGCAGCGCGTCCATACTCGGCCTTGCCCATCTCGGACCACTCGGGCTCCTCGTCGGGCATGGAACCGGCCTCCTTGCCGAAGAACTCCTTGAGGCAGTTGACGGCGACGATGAGGCCCAGGACCATCAGCAGGACGGCGAAGACAAGCTGCAGGCCCTTGGTGGCGGCGACGGAGACGGCGGCCGTGGTGGCGGTAGCCGGGATGGTGCCGAAGAAGCCGTAAGCCTGGACAGCGGCCATGCAGCCCATGGCGCTCTGGACCAGCGAGGTGAAGGTGCAGCAGAGCAGGAAGGCGACGGGCACGTAGAGCATCCAGCCCTTGCGGCCGGTGCACTTACAGAACACGGCGAGGGTGATCATGGTCATGCCGCCGAGCAGCTGGTTGGAAGCACCAAAGAGCGGCCAGATGTTGGCATAGCCACCAAAAGCGAGGGCAAGACCGGGAAGCAGGGTAACGACCGTGGCGAACCAGGGGTTGCCGAGGACCTTCATATAGCCGGCCTTGGACTCGATGGCCAGGGCATCGTTGGTCTGGGCAAAGAACTCGGAGAACGAAGTGCGGGCGATGCGGGCGACGGCGTCGAGCGAGGTCAGGGCCAGAGCAGAGACGTTCATGGTCATAAAGACGGTAGCGAGCGTGCCGTCAACACCGAAGGCCTGCATACCGCGGGAGATGCCAGCGGCGAAGATCTGGAACGGGGTGGAAGCGACACCGGCGTTGAGGGCGCCGGTACCGGCGGTGTTCATGTCGGAGAACATGATGCCGGCGACGATGATGGCAAGGATGCCGACGAAGGACTCGACGATCATGGCGCCGTAACCGACCTTGACGGCGTCCTGCTCCTTCTCGACCTGCTTAGAAGAGGTGCCGGAAGAAACGAGGCTGTGGAAACCGGAGAGAGCACCGCAAGCGACGGAGACGAACAGGACCGGGAACATCATGCCGGAGGCAGTGGAGAAGCCGGTGAAGACCGGAGCGGTGATAGTGGCCTGACCGTTGACGCCCAGGACGACGATGCCGAGGACAGCGCAGACGATCATGACGATCATCATGATGGAAGTGAGGTAGTCACGCGGGGTCTTGAGCATCTGGATGGGCATAGCGCCAGCGAAGACCAGGTAGACCATGACGACGGCGAACCACTGGAGCTTATCCAGGTAGACCGGGAACTGCATACCGACGGCGAACATGAGAACCATGAGGACCACGCCGGTGACGAACTCGGCAGCACCGGTGAGGTTGAACTTCTTCTGGGCCCAACCAAAGGCGATAGCGACGAAGGTGAACAGGATGGAGATGGTACCAGCGCAGCCGGCGGCATAGGACTTGGTGAAGTCGATGGCACCGGTAGCAGCACCAGAAGCGTCAACGGCCGGGGTGAACATGAACGTCTTGCAGACCATGTCGGTGAAGGCGGCGATGACGATGATGCAGAACAGCCAGCAGAACAGCAGGAACAGGCGACGGCCGGTCTTGCCGATGTACTTCTCGATGAGCTGAGCGAGCGACTTGCCGTTGTTCTTCATCGAAGCGTACAGAGCACCAAAGTCGTGGACGGCACCAAAGAAGATACCGCCGACGAGGACCCAGAGCACGACGGGCAGCCAGCCAAAGGCCATGGCGACGATCGTACCCGTGACAGGGCCAGCACCGCAGATCGAGCTGAACTGGTGCGAGAACGCGGTGAAGGCAGAGACGGGCGAGAAGCTCTTGCCGTCCTTCATGCGCTTGGCCGGCGTGAGGGCCTCTTTGTCAACGCCCCACTTGTTGGCCAGCCAGCGGCCGTAGCCCAGATAGCCGCAGGCGAGCACCGCCGCAGCCACAACCATGAGCAAAACTCCGTTCATTACATTTCCTCCTCTAAAAAGAACTTCCTAGACATAAAAAATGAGGGCCGTCGGTTGCGCTCGACGGCCCTCATCTTCATCAGCCGCCCGTTATCGTACGGGCTAGCTGTATGTGCTAACCCGCATCAGATAATTACTACGCTGATAATGTTTAGCTGATGCGTGAACATGTCTGAGAAATCCTCTTCAATCATGATGTGAACGATCCGTGCGTGTTCACATCCCCCAGTGGTTGAAAAGGAGTATGAAACTTTAGTTACCTAAAGTCAACGCAAATATGTAATGAATTTTCAACTTTTTTGAATTTCTCGGTATAAAACGCCACTGACCTCGGACTTTACCCCACGACAGTTTTTGCTTGAGAGATGCTCCTCGGGGGCGGGGCGGGCGCCTGCCGCCATATATGAACTTTCCTGCTCGGACAGTCCTGCTCACGACGGAGGCCACATTAAGTGGCCTCCTGTTCGTGCGGAACT
>UQPY01000023.1 GCA_900542965.1 uncultured Collinsella sp. | reverse complement strand
TCAAACGCGACCTGGAGGAATACATAGTCCACTGGAACACGAGCCGGAGGCAGGTAAGATTGAAGGGCCTGACCCCGGAGGAGTTCCGGAATCAGGCCCTCGCGGCCTAGTCGCTATTTAGGGCGTCCAAGATTTGGGACGCAGTTCATTGTCCGTTCTAGCGGGCTTAATCAGGTGATCGGTTAACGCGCAGTAGTGCAGGCAAACCTTACGCAAACAGGCCGTAGATGCTGATGTTGGCCTTGGCATACAGGCCGTTAGCATACTCGGTCCACTTGGAGCTGGCGCTCGAAGCCTGCGAAGAGTACTGCTGGTAGGCGGTGTAATAGGCGGTCATGGCCTGCTTGTAGGTAGCGCTATCAGCCGTAAAGGCATCGTCAGCGAAGGCCTTAGCGTAGGTGCTATCGGCGTCCTTCCAGGTGCCCTTTTCGCTATCCCACTCGTCGCCGGCAAGTTTGATGATGTAATCGGCGTAGTCCTTGCTCGCGGTCTCCTCGTTGCCGTCAGCAGGCTCGGTCGGGGCGGTCGGCATGCTTGCGGAGCTATCGCCCACCTTCTTCTTGTAGAGCTTCTGCAGCGTCGCGGACTGACGGACGATCTGCTTGGCCTGGTCCTTGGACACGCCATACTGCGTGGCCATGGTCTTGTAGTCCGAAGTGCCGATGGAATCCTCGGCGTACTTCTTCATTTCCTTGGAAGAGACGGTAATGCCCTCGTCCTCGGCAGCATCGAGCAGGATCTTGTTGCGCACGTAGGACAGGATGACGTCGGCGGAAGGAGCGGTATAGTTGCCGTCGTCGTCCTTGACGGTGTCGAGGCTGTACTGGCTCTCGATGGCCTCGCGCGCGGTGATGTCACTCTTCTTGCCGTTGTAGCTATAGCTTGCCACGGTCGAATCGAGCTGATCCTCGGTCAGGGTCGACGAGCCGACACCCTTGCCGCCAAAGCCGCCATTGCCAATAAAGAAGCCAACCACGGCAGCGATCACGACGGCAACCACAAAGGCGGCAATCATCGTCTTCTTATGCTTGGATGCATGGTCGTCTTCGTCGGAACCCAGGATATCGTCGTCCTCATCCTGGGCCTCGGGCATCAGATTCTCGTCAGCGGCATCCGCGGCAATCTGAGCCTCCAGTCGGGCGTCCTCCTCCTCGGCCGTCGTGCCGGCGGCAATGTGCTCGGCAGACGTACCGGCGACCAGATCGATCTTCTCGTCCTCGTCACCGTCGGGGCCTTCGCCGCGCTCGATGATCTGGATGCCGTCGATCTCGTCCTTCTCGTCCTTCTTTTGAATCAGACCCATATCAGTTACTCCTTGTTAGGAAACATAGTCTTCAATAGAATACGCCCGACAGAGTGCCGGGCGTATTGATTCTTAGGTTATACGCAAACACTTAAGTACTATTTAGGCGTTTGCAGCGTGCATACCTTAGGCCAGGTGCGCGATAACGGCATCGGCAAAGGCCTGCGTGCCCACGGCGCCCTCGACGGAGCCGGTCTGGGCACGACGCACGTCACCGGTAACCTGCTCGCCCTCGTCGAGCGTGGCAGAGACGGCGGCGCGAATGCGATTGGCAGCGTCGTTCTCGCCCAGGTGATCGAGCATCATCGCAGCAGAGAGGATCTCGGCCGTGGGGTTGGCGATATCCTGGCCAGCGATATCGGGCGCGGAGCCGTGCGTTGCCTCGAAGATGGCGCAGTCAGCACCGATGTTGGAGCCGGGGGCCATGCCTAAGCCGCCTACCAGGCCGGCGCACAGGTCGCTCACGATGTCGCCGTACAGGTTGGGCAGCACCAGAACATCGAAGTCGTTGGGATTCTGGACCAGGCCCATGCAGGTAGCGTCGACGATCTTGTCGTTGAACTCGATATCGGGATAGTTGGCGGCCACCTCGCGCGCAACGCGCAGGAACAGGCCATCGGTCGCCTTCATGATGTTAGCCTTATGCACGGCCGTCACCTTTTTGCGGCCGCAGCGGCGGGCGTACTCAAAGGCGTACTCCACAATGCGGCGGCTCTTGGCGATGGAGATGGGCTTGATCGAGATAGCGGAATCGGCAGCGAAGGTCTTCTGGCCCGAGCGCTCGACAAGCTGTGAGAGCTCCTCGACCTCGGCAGCGCCCTCATCGAACTCGATCCCGGCGTAGAGGTCCTCGGTGTTCTCACGCACGATGACCAGGTCGACGTCGCGGAAGCGCGAGCCGTCGCCCGGCTGCGACAGGCAGGGGCGCACGCAGGCGTACAGGTCAAAGTGCTTGCGCAGGGCCACGTTGACGCTGCGGAAACCTGTGCCGACCGGCGTGGTGATGGGACCCTTGATGGCAACCTTGGTCTCGGCGACCGCATCGAGCACGTGCTGGGGCAGCGGCGTGCCAAACTCGTCCATGACGCCGGCACCTGCCTCCTGGACGTTCCAGTTGATCTGGACACCGGTGGCCTCGACCACGCGGCGCATGGCCTGCGTAATCTCGGGACCGATACCGTCACCAGGAATCAGGACTACATCGTGCGCCATAATCTGTTACTCCTCGTCTTCGGCGTCGTCAGATTTTTTAACGCTAGCACGCTTCTTCTTTTTGGAGAGATCCAGGCCAAAACGTTTAACAAGCATTTCGCAAATCTCGCTCGAACGGGCCTTGAGATAGCTGCCCTTGCCGTTCTCGGCGTCGAACTTAAGGCGCAGCGCAAGCTTCTCGGCGACCTCGGCGTCGATCTCGCCCTGGCCAAACTCGTACAGGCAACCGAGCATATCGCGATACTCAAGGTCGCCGTGGTAGCACTGGATGGCCTCGTCTAGGATGGGCCAAGCCTCGCGTGAACGCTCAGCACTCGTGGCGCCCCACACGCACAGCAGGCGGAAGGCGGCATAGCGCAGCGTGGAGGAAATCTCGTCGAACAGTGCGGTCTCGGCGCCCTCAAAGGCATCGCCCAGCTGCTCGGGGCAGGTGGTGGCGAGCGCCGTCAGGGCATCGAGGGCCTCCCAGCGGGTCTGAGCCTCGGGGCGGTCGAGCGCCTCGATCAGCGCGGGCACGCAGGGCACCACGCGCTGCGGATCGCGCTCGGCAAGCAGGTGCAGCACGCGGGCGGCAAACTGGCGGATACGGCGCGTGGGGCAGCCGAGCTCCTGGACCAGGCGGTCGACGGCGTTCTCGTTCTCCTCTGCCAGCTGAAGCTGTGCCAGCTCCTCGTCGGTGAGCTGTTCGTCTTTGTTTTCTGCCATAGTTACCTCTTCTTACTATTTCTTAGCGTGCCTGCCAGCACCCTTGCTGTCATCGGTGACCGAGATGAGCTGTCGGTCGGCCGCGCCATTGCGACGCGCACGGCGGCGCTCCTCGGCGTCGCCCGCGTCGGCGGCGGCGCGATGGGCCTTGTTGACGTTAAAAACCTCGTCGTGCTTGCGCCATGGACCGACGGACTCGCCAAAGCTCATCTTAAGACCAGCGATAAAGCCGCCGAGCCAGCCGATCGGCGCAAACTGCACCAGCGGGAACAGCGAAAACACCCAGGTCAGCAGGACGACTGCCGCCGCTCCTGCAAAGTTGGCAATCCAGTAGTCGCGCTTGGTGATCACGCGCTTTTCGCACGCCCACTGGCCGCACAAAAAGCCGATGTAGATCGCAAAGAGAAAGAGCACCAGCGCAAGCACCACGAACGTCCAGCTCATGGGCGCTACTCCCCGTGATTGTGGCCGCAGCAGCACTCGTGGCCGTCGTCATGGCCGTGGCCGCCGCAGCACTCGTGGCCCTCGTCGTGGTGGTGGCCACAACCGCACTCGTGATCGTCGCCATGCTCGCCGCAACCGCAGCCTTCCTCGTGAGCACCATGCTCCTCGGGACGATACTGCGACCAGTCCAGACCGGCGGCGATGGCGTCGGCCTCCTCCTTATAGAGGACCGTGACGGCCTGGGTGCCCAGCTTGGCACCACCGATGGCATCAAGCATGTCGTAGAGCGTAAAGGCCACGTCGGCGCCGGGCAGCGCAAGCTCGCGGTCGTCGGCATAGGCGAGCGCCAAGCGCAGGTCCTTAATAAAGTGCTCGACCATAAAGCCGGGCTTGTAGTCGCCGTCGAGCGCCTTAGGCGCCAGGCTCTCCATGGCGCCGGACTTACCGGTGCCGCCCAAGATCATCTGGCGGGTTTTCTCCAAATCGAGGCCGCTCAGCTCGGCAAACGCCATGGCGTCTGCCATGCCGACCATGCAGGCGCCCAGCGACACCTGGTTGGCGAGCTTGGCAGCCTGGCCCTTGCCGGCGCCGTCGAAGCAGCAGATGTTTGCCGCAAAGGTGGCAAGGATGTCGCGGACCGGGGCGATGTCGTTCTCGGTAGCGCCCACGATAGCCGTGAGCGTGCCGGCGATAGCTCCCGACTCGCCGCCGGTGACGGGGCAGTCAAACGCCATGCGACCAGAAACCTGGGCGGCCTCGGCAATGTCACGGGCGAGCTCGGGCGAGCTCGTAGTGAGGTCGATCAGCACCGCGCCCGGCTTGGTGCACGCGAGCAGACCGTCGCCCGCCAGGTAGAGCTCCTCGACCTCGGAGGGATAGCCCACCATGGTAAAGACGACATCGGCGTTAGCCACGGCATCGGCCGGCGTATCAGCCCAGGCAGCACCGCGCTCGATGAGCGCCGCGGCCTTGGACTTGGTGCGGTTGTTAACCGTGACGGGGTAGCCGGCGTCCAGAATGTGACCGGCGATGGGGGCACCCATGATTCCGGTGCCGATAAATGCGACAGAGAGCTTGTTTGCCATGAAACCTTTCCTTTTGGGTTGGGTGTTGTTACCAGGTTGAATACTCGGTGCCAGCGTTTGGGCAGTGAGTTGGGATCGATTACGGCCGCAGCACTTACCTACTGGCCGCGCACACGGCGCGCGATGCGGTCGGAAAGCGATGCCTTGTCGGCGCGGTTCTTGCCCCAAAACGCGCAGGCCACCATGCCGGGGCCCACGTGCGAGCCGATGGTGGGACCCACGGAGCTGCGGATGATGGTGACGTCGGCGCAGCCCTCCTCCTTGCGGATGGCTGCCTCGAGCCAATCGCCATCCTTCTCGGCATCGGCCGTCATGATGGCGATGGGCATGGTGCGGTCGGGCACGTAGTTCTCGCGGAACGACTTGAGGATGGACTTGAGTGCCTTCTTGCGGCCGCGGTTGACGCCGATCAGCGACAGCGAGCCGGCCAGGTCGTAGGAAAGCTCGGGCTTGACGTCGAGCTTTGCCGTGAGCTGCGCCGCCGCGGGAGGAATGCGGCCGCCGGCAGCCAGTGCGTCGAAGCTCTCGAGCGTAA
Organism: uncultured Collinsella sp.; assembly: GCA_900542965.1. GTDB lineage: Bacteria > Actinomycetota > Coriobacteriia > Coriobacteriales > Coriobacteriaceae > Collinsella. The sequence goes on along the minus strand of UQPY01000023.1, from coordinate 27,669 downwards.
AGTAGCCGTGCACGTAGGTTTTTGCCTCGTTTGCCCAATCGACCAGCTGCTTGGCGGTCAGTCCCGCCGAACGCTGGCGCACGGCCTCGAGCGCCAAGAGCGCGCCGGTCGCGCAGGGCAGAGCGTTGTCGACCACGTAGAGCTCAAAATCGGGATGCTCGGCGCGCACGGCATCTGCCGCCTGGCACGCGGAGTTGTAGCTCGACGACAGCGCCGAGGTAAAGCACAGGTAGACCGTGGGCGTGCCCTCTTTGGCACACTCGGTAAAAAACTCGATATAGCGACCGAGCGACACAGCCGAGGTGGACACGCGGGCACCGGCGCGCATGCGGTCGTAGAACTCCTTAGGGCTCATGCTCGACCAGATGTCGTCTGTGCGCTCCTCGCCATCGATAATGAAGGGGAAACCCAGGATATCGACATCGAGGTTCGCGGCGACCTCGGGGCTAAAGTCGCAGCAGGTATCGACGACGATGCGGCAACGGTCCGAATGACCGGCGGATGCGGCCTTGTCCATCAAAGCGACTCCTTACGTAAAAAGGCGGCCACCCGCATGGGATGGCCGCCAACCGTTAACTCATGCAAGTTAACGTATTTTACTCGTCAAGTGTTTCGATGCGGGGCTTGATGATGCCATATCCACCATTCTTACGGTGATACACCACATTGATGAGGCCAGTCGTCGCGTTCTCGAACACGTAGAAGTCGTGGCCGAGCAGATCGGTCTGCACCAGCGCCTGCTCCTCAGTCATCGGGGTGACATCGATGACCTTCTCGCGGACGAGCAGGTCGTCCTCCTCCTCGGGCAGCAGCAGGTCGGCCAGATCCTCGACGCGCTCGACCGGTGCGACATCCGCCGCGCTGGCACCGCCCTGGCGGTTGTCCACGACCTTGGTCTTGAACTTGCGCAGCTGGCGGGTGACCTTATCGGCGGAGAGGTCGATGGCGGCGTACATATCTGCGCCGTGCTCGGCAACGCGAATCACCGAACCGCGGGCACGAACCGTAACCTCGACGATTGCCGGGTTGGGGTTCGAGGGGTTCTTCTCATAGCGAAGTACAACGTCGACCGTCATGGGCTCGATATCGAAAACCTTGAGCGCCTCGCCGATCTTCTCATCCACATGCGCACGCAGAGCATCGGTTACCGTCGTCTTGCGTCCAGAAACCTTGATATCCATACGTGGCTCCAATCTGCCTCGGGGACTTACTGTACTGGCTATGTACCCATTGCCGTGCATTTAATCACGCGGATTCCTAAAGACCCGAATAACGATTGCTTGATACCGCATACCGAAGTCTCGCACTTTTCCATGGCAAAGTGCGCTATAGGAGGGAGCCCACAGATTTGTATTTGGTCTCGAAAATTGGCTTTGACCTGCTGGTTTTATTGGGATGAAAAAGCCGGGCTCCCCCATCGGGGAAGACCGGCAGTGCGTGTTGAAACCGTGAAGAGGTGTCCTTTCCAACGTATAGGAGACACCACCCCTAGCAATAACTAGCTATTGAGTTTGTTAATGTCGTCGTCGGTGATGGTGTCTTCCTGGCTGGACGATTTGTCTTCGGAGGATGCGGTCTCACTGGACTCAGAGTCGCCCGGCTGCACGTTAGCGCCCGAAACCGTCTTAGTGGTGAGGTCGTAGGGCATCGTGCCGTACCAGACGCAGTGGACCGCCTCGAGCGTGCCGTCGGCCGTAATACCGTCGAGGGCATCGCTCACGGCACGACACAGTTCGTCATTGGACGAAAGGCCTGCAACACCAAGCGTCGAGGGCGCCTCGAGCGCACCGACATAGGAGATCTCGCTCATCAGGCGCGCAAGGTAACCGCCAGCCGTGGAGTCGCAGATCACATAGTCGACCTCGCCGGACTCGAGCGCCTCAAAGCACTCGTTGATGTTGGAGTAAGTCTTTTGGTTGGCGGTGATGCTCTGCTTAGCAAGCGCCTCCTGCGAGGCCGAGGACATCTGGATACCCAGAGTAGACGTGTTAAGGGTATCGGTGGAAACGCTCAGCGACCCACCATCGCTGGTTTTACCGAACACGGAAGCGGCATCGTACAGGCAGGTGCCGAGCGAGCTAACGTCCCCATCCGTGGAGTTGATCTCGCCGATAAAGATATCAGCCTTTTTGTCACCGAGCGCGGAACCTGCCGAGGACGCATCGACAAAGGCGACCTTAAGGCCCATGCGGCTTGCGAGGGCGCGGGCAGCGTCGACTGCATACCCCGTGAGCTCGCCGTCAGCGCCCTGCATGGCCTGCGGCGCATCGGAGGTATCGAGGGCAACCGTCAGGGTACCGGGGGTGACCAGGGCATCATCCGACACCGCGGGCGTGACGGTCTCGTACTCGATCTGGTCAATCGTGGGAGTCGTGAACGTAGACAGCGGGTTGAACGCGCATCCGCTCAGGCCCAAAACGGCAATGACCGCTGCGGTCCCAGCACCTAACCGAGCCGCGTGCATCAAGCTGCCCCTCACCATGTCCACTACCCTGCCTTCTGTGTCGTATACAATCCGTGCGTTGCGCGGAATATCAGATTGTTCCCACCAGCTGACCTGGTATTTGACCCCACACTTGCGCACCGGGGTGTTTGCTCGGGAGGCCGCAGCCACCTTCACGACTGACCCGCTCGCCCGCGAGGCGGTATTGCCCCAAAGAAAGTAGAACGGACGGTGCGGCTTACATCTAGGACGCGCCATGATCGCGCCGCGCGCACGCGGTCGCTTACGTGGATCCCTTTGACCGCGTCTGTCTTGGACTAGGACGGGCATTTCGTCCGTCCGCAACCACAGCCTGGCAGGAACGTAGCGCATTATAGCTAAGTTCAAGCTAAAGTTTAAGGTTAGGGGCGCCATTCGCACCGTGAGCACAGATTTTGCAGGTCGAAGCGGACCATTCGTGCCCCCATGAAGCCCGGAGCTCCCCTACGGGGAGCTCCGGGGCGCCCGCCTCGGGGTGCCGTGGCCAAAAAATGGCAAATATGAGTACTGTTACCAATTTTATAACAGGCAATTTTGGCCTCTCGGACAGATTTTGCGCTTAGTGTCGCCAATCTGATGCTTAGTTATTCTACGTTTGTTTATTATCTTCTTTCTTTACGCCGCCTCCGAGTCCTAAATTCTTTGATTTTGCTGTTACTGATTTAGTGACAGTACTCATATTTGCCATTTTTTGGCCAGGGCATATGATTAACCCCCTATTTTCGACGCGAATTATACCGGCTTAAGCCCAAAACACGCCCGCAGCGTGTTAAATAGCGCCTCTTGCTTCTTCCTGCGGGCATCGACACGATTCCGGTACCGCTTACCCATACGCTGGTGGATGCGCCATGCGAGTGCCTCCATTGCCTCCATGTCGCAGAGCATCTCGTTATTGACCGTCGCGACCTCGATTCCCATAGTAATCAAGCCCGTGTTGCGTTTTTCGTCATGGACACGTCCCCTTCGAGAGGAATGACCCAGCTCACCGTTGTATTCAAGGTCAAACCGGGCTGCCTCCTGATATGCATCGCAAACTGCATGGGGCATCCCCGAGATTGCCTGCGCGCGGTCATCGAACTCGATCTTGTAGTCGGTCTTAAAGGGACCGCAGGCAAATCCGCCATAGGAAAACGGAAGCGAAAACATGGCAAGCATGATGCACTCCATGGGTGAGCGCAGGTTTTCCGACAGATAGGGACACAGCCGCCGCAGTTGTTTGGCCGCACTCCCCTTGCATGCCGCGAGGTAATCTGTCAGGCGATCGGGCGTCAACACCGGCTCGACTTCAAAGTAGCCCACGTCTGCCGGTTGGTCCTTGTCCTTTACAAGTCTATTCGCAACAGGTGAGGTGTAGAGAGGCAGATACTTCCCGCGATCGCTCAGTGAAATCTTGGAACACAGTTCCTGGGCCAGGGCAAACGCCTGGATACAGCCGATCTCGCGGGCGACGGCAACACAAAGGGCCTCGGGAGATAGGCTGTACACCCCCGGTTCCACCTCTAGAATCGAGCCGGCAGGCAACCCGGAACACACGGACCAGCCCACGCCAGGCATGCGTCGGCGCTGCGCCGCAGATCCCACCAGCAAGCACAGATCTTCTTGCACCTCGCCGCTTTTGGCTCCAATTCGCACCAGGTCGGGAAGATAGATATCCTCGGTCGAAGGCGATGACGTACACAGCACGCGGCGCTCCTCCTCGGGCTCAAGGTCCTTCCAGCCGATGTAGCCCATCTGCCGACGCTCGGCACGCATCATGCGTAGCGCCGAGGCGCCTGTTAGGATTATGGAAGCCGCTAGCTGTTCGCCTGTCGGCTCGTTGCATCGCTCAATCTTTACCGCCACACGAATCACCCCTACCAAACGCGTGCGATAGCGAGGCCATCAACGGCCGCGGCACCGGCGCGTTTGAGTTCCGCCGAAGCCGCTGCCATCGTCGCACCCGTGGTGATAACGTCGTCGATAAGCAGCAGGTGCTTGCCCCGCACATCCTCAACGGTCTCGTACATGCCTCGGGCACGTTCACGGCGTTCTTCACGACCGAGTTCACGCTGGTCGCCATGTCCGTACTTAACGAGGGCGTCGAGCAGCGGAACACCCGACAGCTCGCAAAATGGGCGCGCGATGGCTTCCATATGATCGAAGCCGCGTCGCCGAAACGCCGCCGCCGTCGCGGGCACAAACACCACTGCATCGGCGCCGGACAACACACCGCCTAAGCGTTCGGGTGCCGCGACCTGGGCATGTAAGGCGGTGTCGTATAGCAGCTCTGCCAGATACGGTGCCAGGCGTCGCTCGCCCGCGTCTTTGTACGCTTTAATGATCCGCGGCAGCGGATGTGTGTAAACGGCACATGCCAGGCACCGGTCGAGCGCTTCGGCCATCGCCGAAGACGCACCCTCGACCGAGCACTCGGTGCACAGCAAGTCTCCAAACGGGGCTCCGCATCGGGTGCAGCTATAACGTGGGTCAATGAGCGCGAGCGCGGCCAGGCAGTCTTGGCAAATAAGCGCGCCGGCGCGCTCGCAGCCAGCACATCGCGTGGGCGACAACGCCTCAAGCGCCTCGTGCGCCGCCTGCTCGGCAAACGGTAACAATTCGTCCGCAAACGGTAGGATGCCAGCACCCTGCAGACGGCTCAATTTGTTCAGATGGCTCTTCACGACACAACCCTCCCTACGCTCGGTCGCAGGGAGGGTTGTTGATTCAGCGTCATGGTACCCCGACGCGTTTGGGGTCAGGCAGGTTAAATCCGTTTGCGGGCACTATTCGCCGGTGGGCGGTTGCGGTGCGGACGAGTTTTGGGTCGAGCCCTCGCCACCATCTTGACGCGGCTTGCGGGAACGACGACGGCGACGGCGCTTCTGGCCCTGGTCGGCCGAACCCTCGCCACCACGATCTTCGCGCGACTCGCGTTCGTCGCGAGCAGCGCCGCGCGCGGCCTTGGCAGCCGCCCCTCCGCCATCTCCGGGGCGACGACGTGTGACCTTGACCTCGCCATCCGAGACCTGATCGGCCACGGAGGGCACCGAGGGCTTTTGCTGCGCGCCCGAAGAATGACGACGACGCGGACGCGGGACGCGCTCGTCATCGTTGCGCTGCTTGCCACCCTTGTCGGCAGGCGTATCAGAACCCGAACCACCCTTGGGGGCGGCACCGGCTTCGCGAGCGGCTGCGGCGCGGAAGGCGTCCTCGCGCTCCTCGCTCGACAAATGGCGACGGCGACGGCGCGTGGGATTCATGCCACCGCCGCGGTTTTGCTGCTGGGGCTGCTGAGCCTCGCGCTCGCGGGGGGAATTCTTGCCTGCGGGAGCGGCCTCGCCGGCATCGCCCGAACCCGAGCGCTTGCGGCGGCGACGTCCACCGGCAGCCTCCTCGGCCTCGGGTGCCTCGGCCTTGCCGCGACCCTTACCGCGGCCGCGACCCTCGCCTTGGCTCTGACCGGCACGGGTATCGGCGTCCGCATCGCGACGACGGCGCTTGGGCATCGACGTGCCAGCAAGACGGTCGGCGCTCGACAGGCCATCGCCCACGTCGACGCCGTTCTCGCGGTCGAGCTCCATGAGCGCCAGGCGCATCTCGGGCGACTCGATGCGCTCGAGCACGTCGCGCGTCACGCAGTCGGGGCGGCAGTTGCAGCCCTGCTCGGCGGCCTTCTTTTTGCAGCCCTCCGAGCAGGTCATATCAGCCAGGTTGACCTTAAAGACCTTGCCGTTCTCCAGGCGCAGCACCAGCTGCTCGCGCGGCGTGTCATATTCCTGAATACGCGCCTTGCCGAGCGGCGTATCGATAAGCGTCTTCTTTTTGGGCGCGCGGCTCTTAAAGTCCTTGTACGCTTCGAACTCATAGCGCAGGCAGCACATCAGTCGGCCGCAAACGCCGCTGATCTTGGAGGAATTGAGCGGCAGGTCCTGCTCTTTTGCCATGCGGATCGAGACGGGCTCAAACTGTCCGCCAAAGCGCGTGCAGCAGAGCTCCTGTCCGCACTGGGCATAGCCGCCCACCAGGCGGGTCTCGTCGCGCACGCCGATCTGGCGCATGTCGACGCGAATGTGCAGCGTCGAGGACAGATCCTTGACGAGCTGGCGAAAATCGACGCGCTCCTCGGCCGCAAAGTAGAACACGGCCTTCTCGCCGCCAAACAGGTACTCGACGCCCACCGGTTTCATATCGAGGTCGAGCTCCTTGACCAGGCGGCGGAAGTCGACCATGGCCTCGTCGCCCTGGATGGCCAGGTCGTCGGCAAGCTGCAGGTCGATGTCGCTCGCCACGCGCAACACGGGCTTGAGCGGCTGACCGATCTCGTCTTGCGGCACCTCGAAGGGATCGGCCGTGACCAGGCCGATCTCGGTTCCGCGCTCGGTGGAGCAAATGGCATAATCGGCCTCGAGGATATCCAGATCCTGCGGGTCGAACCACAGGTCGCGCGAGGCGTAGGTAAACTTAACGGGTACGACTAACGGCATTTCAGTGCCTTCCTGATATCGAACAGCATGACCTCGATGGCCAGCTGGGGAGTAACGTTTCTGGCGATGTTGCGCTCGGCGGTTGCGACCGCCTCGAGCGCCTGGGTGGCACCCGCAACATTGGTCGCGGCGGCAAGCCGCCCGATCGTGTCGCGCACGTCCTCGTTCACAACGTCTGCCGCCTCATCCTGAAGCGTCAGCAGCACGTCGCGCATGAGCGTCCGCGCGCTCGCCAGCGCTTCCATGATACCCGAACGCTCGCGCGCGTTGAGTTCGCGCTTGTTGCGGTCCTCAAGCTGCTTCAATGCTCCACGCGACAGGTAGTCGGCATTTTGCTCGAGCACCTTTTCCTGCGTGGACTTGACCTCGGCGAGCGGCGCCTTGACGGCGACGATGAGCGACTTGGCGCGACTGAGCACATCGGCCTCGTCGGCGGCGATGAGCGAGTCGATGACGCGGACCATCTGGCGACGGGCGTCCTGGCGCTCGGCGCTCTTGAGGAACTCGATACCACGCGTGGGGCTTCCCGCCACGGCGACGGCCATGCGGCAGCGCGCGAGATCCTGACCGGTGGCGCGGCTCACGGCCTGCGCGGCCACAGTAGGCGACACCAGCCGAAACGGCACGCACTGGCAGCGGCTCACGATGGTGGGCAGCATCACGTCGGCCGAGGTGCCCAACAGGATGAACATGACACCCTCGGGCGGTTCCTCGAGCGTTTTGAGCAGCGCGTTGGCGGTGTTGGCGCGCAGCTGTTCGGCACGGTCGATGATGTAGACCTTTGCCTTGGCGCGGATGGGTGCCAGGGGCACGTCGTCGAGCAGCTCGCGGGTCTGCGCGATGAGGTAGCCCGTAGCACTTTCGGGCGTGTAATAGTGCACGTCGGGATGCGTATGGCGGGCGACGCGTACGCAGCTGTCGCACGAGCCACAGCCGCCCTGCTCGCACAGGAATGCCTGGGCAAGCGCCCATGCGGCGTCGAGCTTACCGGCGCCGGGCGCGCCCAAGAACAGGTAGGCGTGCGATGCGCGGCCGCTTGCGATGGCGTTGGTCAAGAAGTCGCGCACGCGCTGTTGGGTGTCGAGCTTGGCCAGCAGGCTTGCCTGAGCGGGGGCCATGTTACTCGGCCTCCTTGGCAAGCGCGGCGGCGACGGCTTCCTGCGGAATGTCGAGACCGTACGCGCGAACCTGCTCGACCGTCTTCTCGAAGACTTCCTCGACGGTCGTAGTGGCGTCGATGAGCTTTACGCGGTCTGGCTCCTCGGCAGCAATTGCGCAAAACCCCTCGTAGACACGCTCCTGGAATGCCATGCCCTTAGCCTCCATGCGATCTGCCGCGCCACGGGCTGCCATGCGCAGCGCCGCCTGCTCGGGCGTGATGTGGTAGACGAGCGTGAGCGCCGGGTGCGTTCCCGCGACGGCCAGGTTGTTGGCGTCGCGCACCATCTGGCGGTCGAGCCCATCGGCAAATGCCTGGTAGCAGGTCGTGGAATCGTAGAAGCGATCGCACAGGACCACCTTGCCGGCAGCGAGGGCGGGCGCGATGACCTCGTGCACCAGCTGGGCACGCGCAGCCTCGTAGAGCAACAGCTCGCAGGTATCGCCCATCGTCGTGTTGGCAGGGTCGAGCAGCAGGGCGCGAATCTTTTCGCTGATGGCAGTGCCGCCCGGCTCGCGCAGGCTCACAACCTGATAGCCAGCGAGTTCGAGCGCGCGGGCAAGCAGGCGCGCCTGCGTGGACTTGCCGGCGCCATCGACGCCCTCGAGCGTAATGAAGCTATGTTGAGCGGGCTCAAAAGCCATGGGCGCAGCCCCTTCCTACAAGGCGCGTAAATGCAGATATATCAACCAAGCCATGATACCCCAGCGTCCGGCGCACCCCAAATCCGACCTAGTCGTTTGGGGCGGCAGTTGGGGACGTTCCTAAACTGCCGGCAGAAAAGGAACGTCCCCAACTGCCGGCTTTTTTGTACGCTGGGTATAATCGTCGTATTGCATTGAAATGTGGCGAAAGGAGTGGCAATGTCTCGGTATTGCGCCTCGTGCGGCAAGCGTCTTGCAGATGATGCCAAGTTCTGCACCTCGTGCGGTGCACCCGTTGAGCAAACAGCCGCGAGCGATAGCCAGCCCGCTTTTGAGCAGACCGGCTCCCTTGATGCGCCGCAAGCCAAGGCGGACGACCCCCTCGCCTATAGCCCCGACCCCGCCGCAAGGACCGAGGCCGTCGAGACCACGCAGCGCATACCCGTCGCGAGCGGCTCGCCCCAACAGCAGCCGGCTCCCGCATACGCGCCCGCTTCGCCACAGACCCCCGCTTCCAAAAAGAGCGGCACCGGGCCGCTTATCGCCGTTATCGTTGTGCTGGTGGCGATCATCATCGCCCTGGTCATTTTCTTTGTGATCAAGCCTTTCGACAACGCCGGTACGCAGACGACCGCCGAGGTTACCAAGCTGCACCACGATGTTGACGATGATGACCTTGAGCCTCTCGGCGATCCCAACAGCCTGTACGACGATGACGATGATGACGACGAGGATGGCGGCGAAGCAACGCTCTCTGAGCAGAACCTCTACCGCCGACTGAGCGAATACTACGACCTGCTCGAAGATCTCGACAGCCAGGTCCGTGGCTGCGCGCAGAACTTCAACGGCAACTATCTGGAAGAGGATCGAACCACCCGTCAAAATCTCGCCGACGTCGCCGAGCGCACGGAGGACACCATCGAGCAGTATTACGACATCGTCGAGGACCTGGACGTCCCGACGAGCTCCAAGAACTACAGCTCCTGGAAGGACATCATCGCCCTGTACGACGACCTGGATCACCGCATTGACGCAATCTGTGATGCCTGGGAGATCAGCCTGAAATACGCCAAGCCTGCGGACCACAAGAATGAGATCGTGGCGCCGCTGTCGCGCGACAACGTGGCGGGCACCAATGACAATAAGTACCGCCTAGACTTTGAGGAGCGCTATCCCGGCGCCAAGCCTGTCGAGGTGAACTAGCGCTTTGTCGTTCCCGAGCCGGCAGTTAGGGACGTTCCTAAACTGCCGGCAGAAAAAGAACGTCCCTAACTGCCGGTCAAAAAACCGAGCGAGGATCGCGGGGTCCTCGCTCGTTTTTTTGGGCAATGTTTCGACTGCGCCGTTACTTGTCGGCGGCTGTTTTCTTGGCAGTCGACTTCTTCGCGGTCGTCTTTTTGGCGGCAGTGGCTTTCTTAGCCGTCGTCTTCTTGGCCGCCGTCGTCTTCTTCGCCGTGCTCGCCTTGGTCGCAGTCTTGCGGCCGCGGGCGGGCTTCTTCTCCTTGGTCGGGCAGTCCATGTTGACACAGATACGCCACGGACCGCGCGCCGTGTTGACCACCACGATGGGAGCGCCGCACTCGGGACAGGTCTCACCCGTCGCCTCGAGCTTGCCACGCGCCGGCAGCGGATAGCTCACGCCGCAATCGTCATAGTTGGTGCAGCGGATAAAGCGCTTACCGCTCTTCTCGCTCTTGTGCGCGATCAGGTCGCCATGGCGTCCGGCCTCGGCACACACCTTGCACTCGCCCACCTTAAGGTCGGGTTCGTAGTTGGTGGGGCACGTCGGGTTCACGCAGATCTCGAAAGCCTTTTGGCGGAACGGCTGGCACTTAATACGCGGTGCACCGCATTCGGGGCACACGGCGGCCTCGCCCTCGAGCGGGCTTACCTTGACGCCACTCGGCACCGGATAGGTCACGTCGCAGTCGGGCCAGCCCATGCAGCCAATGAAGCTGCCACGGGTCTTGGCACTCGTCTTCATAACCAGATCCTTGCCGCACTTGGGGCAGGTGCCCACGCGCGCATCGGCCGTGACGGCGTCGCTGATGGCGTCGCCCAGTTCCTGCGTATGCTTGAGCAGCTCGTCGAGCACACCGGCCAGCAGCGCGCGCGAGTGCGTCACGACATGCTCTTCGGTGTCCTCGCCGCGCTCCACGCGGGTCATGTCGCCGTCGAGCTCGCTGGTCATATCGGGGCTCGTGATGCGCGGGGCAAACTGCGACAGTGCATCGATGATGGCGATGCCCAGCTGGCTCGGCTCCACGGGATCGTTTTTGAGATAGCGCACGGCGTACAGGCGCTCGATGATGCTCGCGCGCGTGGACTTGGTGCCCAGGCCGCGCTTTTCCATCTCCTGCACGAGCTTGCCCTGGCTGTAGCGCGCGGGCGGCTCGGTCTGCTTGGCCTCGAGCTTAATGTCGAACACGTCGACCGTGTCACCCTGCTCCAGCGGCGGCATCTGCTCGTCGCGCTTAAGACCGTACGGGTATGCCTCGCGGAAACCCGGGGTCACAAGCACATCGCCCGATGCCACGAACGGCTCGCCGTTCACATCGAGCTCGAGCTTGGTGTTCTCGATGGTCGCAGGACCCATAAGCGTTGCCAGGAAGCGGCGGGCGATGAGGTCGTAGAGCTTGCGCTGACCACCGTCGAGCGCGGACGGGTCGCCCTCGCCCGTAGGATAGATAGGCGGGTGGTCGGTGGTCTCGACCTTGCCGCGCGTGGGCTTCATGGGGCCGGCGAGGACCTTTTTGCATACGGGCGCCAGCGCCGGATTGATCTTTGCCAGGTCGCTCACCACGCCGCCCAAGTCGAGCGTCGCAGGGTACACGGTGTTGTCGACACGCGGGTAGCTGATGAGACCGGCCATGTAGAGGGACTCGGCGATGCGCATGGTACGCGCAGGCGAGATGCCCTCGGCCGCGGCGGCAGCCTGCAGCGAGGTGGTCGCAAACGGCGTGGGCGGCTGCTGCTTGCGCGAGCGCTTGGTCACCGCGGCGACGGTTGCCGTCGAAACGCCGTTAACATGGCCGTACGCCGTCTCAGCAGCATCCTTGTCGGTAAAGCGCGCCGTCTTGTGAGCGATCTTAAAGCGGTCGTCCTCGGCAGCACCCTGCGCGGCGCCCATGCCACGAATCTGCCAATAGTCCTCGGGCACAAACGCCATGCGCTCGCGCTCGCGCTCGACCACCAGGGCAAGCGTCGGCGTCTGCACGCGGCCGGCGGAGCGTACGTTGCCAAAGCCGCCAAACTTGGCGAGCGTCAGGTAGCGCGTGAGCACCGCGCCCCAAATGAGGTCGATGTGCTGACGGCTCTCGCCGGCATCGGCCAGGTTCTGGTCGAGCGAGACGAGATTATCGAAGGCCTGCGTGATCTCGGCCTTGGTAAACGAAGAGTACTGGGCGCGGGCGACCGGCAAGTCCGGCGCAACCTCGCGTACCTTGTTGAGGGCGTCCGAGCCGATCAGCTCGCCCTCGCGGTCGAAGTCCGTGGCGATAATGACGCTGTCGGACTTCTTGGCAAGGTTCTTGAGCGAGCGAATGAGTTCCTTCTCGGCCGGTAGCTTAATGACGGGCGCCCAGGTGAGGTAAGGCAGGCTCTCGAGCTTCCAGCCCTTGATGGAAATGCCATCGGCAAGGAACGGCTTACGCTTGGTATCGTACGGTGGGCGGGCCAGGCCATCGGGCATGTCGGCCGGCAGTATCTCGCCGTCCTCGGTGACCGAATACCATCCCAGCTTTTTATCGAACAGCACGCTGTCGCAAAAATCGGGCGCCAGGATGTGACCGGCAAGGCCGATGGTCACGCACTCCTCGCCCTTCCACTCAAAACGGTAGATGGCGGTGTTGTACACCTTGTCCTTTTTGGGCTTACCCGTGGACAGCCGCTCAGCGATCTGACGCGCGGCGTCGTTTTTCTCGGCGATGATGAGCTTCAAAAGAGGCTCCTATCTCGTATCTCTGCGGCTACGCCCGCCCGTATGGCGGCCGACTTACGCCCTTGCTTGCTCAATCTGCCCGATGAGCCAATCGCACCAGGCATCCATGCCCTCGCCCTTGCGCGCGCTCACGGCAAACCGCGGCGCCTGCGGATTGAGGTCATCGAGTGTCTTAGTATACCTATCCATGTCAAAATCGAAAGCCGGGGCCACGTCGACCTTGTTGAGCAGCTGCGCGGCGGCGTGCTGGAAGATGCCCGGGTACTTGATGGGCTTGTCGTCGCCCTCGGGCACCGAGAGGATCATGATGGACAGGTTCTCGCCCAGGTCAAAGTCGACTGGGCAGACCAGGTTACCAACGTTTTCGATAAAGATGACGTCGATGTTTTGAAGGCCCACCGCCTGGTCGAACGCGTCAACGGCCTCCATAATCATATTGCCCTCGAGGTGGCACAGGCCGCCCGTGTTGATCTGGATGGCGGGCATGCCGGCTTCCTTCATGGTGATGGCATCGACATCCGAGGCGATATCGCCCTCGATGACGGCACAGCGCAGGCCAGCCTTGTCGCGCAGGCGCTCGTTAGTGCCCAGGATCGTGGTGGTCTTGCCCGAACCGGGGCTCGACAAGACGTTGATCACATAGGTGTTTGTCTCATTAAATCGCTGACGCAGCTGATCTGCCAGGCGCTCGTTGCGCGACAGAATCGGCGATGCGATATCAATCGTTTTCTCGGCCATACTTAGCGCTCCTTACTTTGGCCCCTTTATACCCCATCACCAGATGGCTAGCGGGCTAATCGTCGGGGGTTTCGATTTCGATACTCGCGATATCGAGCTCGCGGCCGTGCAGTAGGCGCACGTTGGCACCACCACACTGGGGACAGCGACAGTGGAAGCGATCGTGGTCGAAAACCTCGCCGCAGTCCAAGCATTCACTTTGCGGATGGACCTCCTCCACGGCAAGCTCGCAGCCTCGCGTGAGCGGGTCCTCGTCGCGAAATGTCTCCCATGCAAAGTCAAGCGCCTCGCGCACAACTTCGGTCATATCCCCGATACGCAGCGTTACCAAAACGGCGCGCGAGGCCCCCGCCCCACGCGCCGCGCGAATCACTGTATCGAGTATGCCGTTGACAATGCCAACCTCGTGCATACCGATTTACTCCTCGTCGTCCTCATCGTCCGAGAACAGGTCCAGACGGCTCACAAACAAGCCCTCCTTGCCCTCGCGCGCGGTAATGACCACGCGGGCGATGGCGAGCGAAATCTCGTAGAGCGAGAGCAGGGCGCCATACATGAGGCCCAGCGTAACGGGCGAGCCGTCGGGCGTAATCACAGCCGAGCCCACAAGCAGGCCAACGTATACATAACGCCAGGCACTGCGGAAAGCCGCATAGGACACGATGTGGAAGACGGACAGGTAGAAGATGATGAGCGGCAGCTCAAACGCCACACCAAAGCCGATCATAAAGAGCAGCTCCATGTTGACGTAGTTCTCCAGGTCGGGCAGCGCCGTAGCGACAGCCGAGGTCTCGCCGATGAGCCACTCAAAGCCCGCCGGGATGATGATGAAGTAGCAGAAGATGGCACCCAGGAAGAACAGCACCGTCGAGGCGAGCACCGTGGGCACAACCCACTTGCGCTCGTTGGGGCGCAGTGCCGGCAGGAAAAATGCCAGAATCTGCCAGATGATCATGGGCGTGCACATGACCACGGCCATCTTGATGGCCAGCGAGAAGCGCAAGCCAAAGCCGCCGAGTGTGGTGGTGATGTAGAACTTACCGTCCGGCACAAAGGAGCGGATGGGATCTTCCAAGATGTCGAGCACCACGGGCGTGGCGAAGTACAGCACGATGGCGGCGGCAAACACCGACACGACCACGATAGTCAGGCGGCGACGGAGCTCTCCCAGGTGATCGAAGAGCGGCATGCGCGCAGGTCCGATAGGCATTACTCATCGCCTCCCTTCGAGGCGTCGGCGGCAGCGGCGTCGTCCTCGGCCTCGAGCTCGCGGGCGAGCTGGTCGACGACGGCCTTGCGCTTGCGGGGACGACGGGCGTAGAGGTCAGCCGTCGTGGGCTCTGCCGGCTCGGGCTCGGGCTCCGGCTCTGCAGCAGATTCGGGCTCGACGGCGGCAGCGGTGGCAGCGGCAGGCTCGGCACCCTCGGCCTCGGACTCCTCAGCAGCACCCTCGCCCTCGGCGGCAGCCTCGCTTGCGGCCTTCTCGGCAGCAAGACGGGCGCGACGCTCGGCAAAGGTCTCCTTCTTGGCGGGCGCTGCCGTCTCGGCGGCATCCTCGTCCGCATCGGAATCGTCGTCGGTCGCAGCAGCCTTCTTGGGCTTGACCGGGGCCGACGCGGCCTCGCTCACCGGATCGATGATCTCGGACTGAACAACGGCCGTCATCTTTTCCTGCGTCTCGCGGAACTGACGGATGGCACGGCCGATCGTGCGGCCCATCTGTGGGAGCTTATCCGGGCCAAACAGCAAAAAGCCGAAGACCACGATGATCGCAAGCTCACCCTCTCCAATACCAAACACACATACCTCCAAGGCTCGATGTGAGTCGAGCCCGCACCGCGCCATTCGGCCGGAACTCGTCTATTCATTCGGTCAAGTATAGCGCCCGGACGCCAAAACGTCCGAGCGCATCACAAACATATGCCAAACGGCACGCCCTTTTGGGGGCAAAGATTATGCAGCGGTGATCGAAATCTCCTGGTCGACACCCAACAGCTGGACCACGCGCATCACCGGGGGCTGCACATTGGTGCAGCTAAAGCGCTTGCTGTGGTCGGCCGCGTGGTGCGCGGCGCCCACGAGCACGCCAATGCCCGTCGAATCGATGTAGCTCACCTGGGCAAAATCGAGCTCAACGGCCTCGGTGGGCTGCTCGAGCGCCAGGTCGATGGCATTGCGCAGGCTATCGGCGTTAGAGATATCGATCTCGCCGGTTACCTTAATGGTGTAGAGCTCTGGCGTGGGGTTGGTGGAAATACCCAAATCCATGTATACGCTCCTTTACGTATCGAAAGTGCGGATAGTACGGGAAGCCGCGCGTTAGGCGCGTTCGGAACGCGCAAGCTCGGCAGCGACGAGCTTGACGGCCAGCACCAGCACATCGAGCGCGGCCTCCAGGTCCTCGACCGTGGGATAGCTCGGCGCGATGCGGATGTTGGTGTCGCGCGGGTCCTTGCCATAGGGCCAGGTAGCACCGGCCGGCGTGAGCTTGACGCCCAGGTCGGCGCAAAGCGCGGCGACCTTCTGGGCCGATCCCTCGGGACCATCGAAGCTTACAAAGTAGCCGCCGCGGGGATGCGTCCAGGTGGCGCAGCCCGTGCCGCCCAGGCCCTCGGTGAGCTTGCGCTCAACGGCCTCAAAGCGCGGGCGCAAGAACTCGGCATGCTTTTTCATGTGCTCCTTGACCGCCTCGATGGTGGGAAGGAAACGCACGTGGCGCAGTTGGTTGAGCTTATCGGCGCTGATGAGGCCGGCCTTCAGGCGCTTGGAGAACTCCGCGATAACCGCGGGGCTCGCACCGATAAAGCCGATACCGGCACCCGGGAAAGTGATCTTGGACGTCGAGGCGAATGCCACCACGCGGTCCTCGGTGCCCGCCGTGCGGGCAATATCGAAGATGTTGACGAGCTCGTCGGTCTCGTCGTACAGGTCGTGCACGCAGTAGGCGTTGTCCCAGAAGATGCGGAAATCGGGTGCGGCCGTAGGCATCTCAATCAGGCGGCGCACAGTGTCCTCGCTAAAGGTGATGCCCGTGGGGTTGGAATACTTGGGCACGCACCAGATGCCCTTGATGGAATCGTCGGCGGCGACGAGGCGCTCGACCTCGTCCATGTCGGGGCCGTTGTCGGTCATCGCGACGGGGACATTCTCGATACCCAAGTCGGCAGTGATGCCAAAGTGGCGGTCGTAGCCGGGAACAGGGCACAGGAACTTGACCTTCTTGCCGTCATGCGCGGCCTCATAAGCCTCCCAAGGGTCGCTACCACATGAGCCGCAACGCCAGAACATACCGGCGATATCGTGCTCGATCAGCAAGCTCGACGAGCCCAGCACGAGCGTCTGCTCGGCGGGGCAACCCAGGAACTCCCCCGCTAGCTTGCGTGCCGAGGGAATGCCCTCAAAGCAGCCGTAGTTGGAGCAGTCGACGTTGCCGTCGTGCAGATCGGCATCGGCATTGAGGATATCGAGCATGGGGCGCGAGATGTCCACCTGGGCGGGCGATGGCTTGCCGCGGGCCATATCGAGCGCCAGGCCCTTGGCCTTGACCTCGGAGACCTCGGCTTTGAGCGCCTCGATGGCGGCATCGAGTTCGGTGGTTTCCATCTTCTGGTAGATCGTCTGCATGGGATGCGACCTTTCGCGAAGCGGTACGTTGCAGTTCGTCTAAGTATAGACCGCCACCGTCGCAACGTTATGAAGCCGTGATAGATTAAGTCCATCGCAATGAATTACGAATCGCCGCGCATGCCGGCGTGGGGCGCCCAAGGAGGCACTATGGAGTACGGATCGTTCCAGGCCGAGGAATTCGGCGACCTGCAGCGCCTGGTCGACGGATTGTTTTACGACCGCCACGCCATCGACCGCCTGGATCTGATCGTACAGGCCGAAATCTTGGACCTGGCGCCCGATCTCATGGAGATCGTCAACCTGCTACCGCCCGGCTATTACGACCGCCAGTCACTTTGCGACCAGCTCAACTCCGCCTTGGCCGCCCACGGCTGGGGCGCCGTCTACGGCACCGTGGAATAAACCTCGAGGCCGACGATTTGGCCCGTTTCCCGACCCTGGCGAGGCTTGTTTTAGGGCTTGTGGCCAAAAAAGGGCAAATATGAGTACTGTTACCTTTTTAGTAGCAGCGATTCTTGGTCGAAATCGGCAAAGCTGGACTGAAACTCCTTAATCACCGTCAGTTAGCGCCGAATTGGAAGTCGATGGTCACTCATTAACGTACAGCTCTTATAACTTTGTTCATTATTTTCCACACCTAAAATGAAACGCCGTTTGTGACAGTACTCACAAACGGCGTTTTTTGACCACGGGGGCATCTGGCAGGGGGCCAGTAGCACCCTGATCCGAGTTTCGAACGCATCCAAACCGGTTCTGGTGTCTGTTTTCGAGCTTTTACTCGTCCTTGGACGCGGGGTGCTTGCAGACCACGCTCATGTAGATCATGCCGAGCACGGCAGCGGTAACCGAACCGGCAAGGATGGCGGCCTTGGCAGCCAGAACCTCAAACTGGGCCGTCGGGAAGGCGAGACCGCTGATGAGAATCGACATGGTAAAGCCGATGCCGCCCAGAATACCCACGCCGGCAATCATGTGCCAGTTGACGTTGCGCGGTAGCTCGCAGGCCTTGAGCTTGACCAAGGCGAACGTCATGCCAAAGATGCCGATCGGCTTGCCCAGCAGCATGCCAAAGTACACGCCGAGCGTCACCGGGTCGGTGAGCAGCGTGCTCATGTCCACGCCCACTAGGCGAACCTGCGCGTTCACGAACGCAAAGATCGGCAGGATCACAAAGTTGACCGGCGTGGAAATCAGACGCTCCATGCGGATGAGCGGCGGGGTCACGCGGTGCATGACGCGCTCGACCTTGGTGGTCGAGACGGTAAAGTCATGCTGGCCCAGGATGTGCGCCTCGTCGTCGTAGCGGTCATCGAGCAGCGGCAGGCACTCCCCCAACCAATCGGTAAGGCTGTCGAGCTTAACACCGCACTTGGCCGGGATGGTAAAGGCCAAGATGACGCCAGCAAGCGTGGCATGTACGCCGCTCTTGAACATGCAGAACCACAACAGCAGGCCCAGTACCGAATACGGGGCAAGGCGGTAATGCTGCGTCTTGTTGAGCCACACGAGCGCGCAGGTCACAAGCGCGGCGGCGCCCAACCAAAACGGATTGGGGCTCTGACCGTAGAAGATGGCGATGGCGGCGATGGAGATGAGGTCGTCGGCGATGGCGAGCGTCGAGAAGAACACGCGCACGCCGTTGGGCACACGGTTGCCCAAAAGCGACAGCACGCCCAGTGCAAAGGCAATATCGGTTGCCATGGGAATGGCCCAGCCGTTGTGCGCGCCGGCATGGTTAAAGATCAGATAGATGCAGGCGGGAACGACGACGCCGCCCACGGCCGCCAGCATGGGAAGCATGGCCTGGCGCGGGTTTTTGAGCTCGCCGACCGTCATCTCATACTTGAGCTCAATACCCACCAACAAAAAGAAAATCGCCATGAGGAAGTCGTTGACGAATAGCTCGACGGTGAGACCGGCCGTAAGGTTGCCCAGACCCACATACAGCGGGGTCTCCAAAAAGTGATGGATGGCCTCATAGGCATCGGTATTGGCGCAAATGACGGCGGCGATGGCGGCGAAGACCATGACGGCGGCGGAAATCGTGCCGTTCTCGGCGATGCGCTCCCAGATGTCGTGACGTTCAAAGCGCTTGCGCTCACGAACGTTGAACAGCTGCTCAGTTGCTGCCATGGGCGGCTCCTTTCACGGGAAAGCTCCCGTCTTAAAAAAGCACGGCCCGCCCAAGTGGCGGCGCCGCGCTCTAACGTATTACGCTTGCATCTAGCCTACCCTGCACGACAAGCACGCAGGCGTGGCCGAAAAGCGGAACCACAGGTTGAACATTATTTGTTCAACGGCACGGGCATACCTGTCCAAGAGACGACGCGGCGCCGTGCACAAAAAACGACCGGAGCGCGGGGCGTCCGCGGTCCGGTCGTGGCGTTTGGTCAACTAAACCTAGCAGGCGGCCATGATGGGGGCAGCGACCTGCTTCTTACGGGAGAGGACGCCCGGCATCCAGACGCCGTCGTGCTCGTCGGCAATGCCCAGGCCCTTCTGAGCAGCCTCGGTCTCGCCCTCGAGCAGGACCTGCGAGCCCTCCTCCATGATGTCAGTGATGCACAGGACGATGCCGTCGGCACCCTTCTCGGCGGCGTAGGCGCGCATGGCCTCGCGAATCTCGTCGATCATGCCGAGTGCGCGGGTCTTGTCGACAGTCTCGTACTGGCCGATGAGCAGCTTCTTGCCGGCGGGCTCGAACATCTTGATGTCGTTGCCGACCATCTCGGCTGCGGTGAAGGAGCCGGACGGACGGGTGAGGAAGACTTCCATGCCAAACTTGACCGGGTCGACGCCCACCTGCTCGCCGAGCTTGGCGGCGACGGCGCGGTCGACATCGGTGGTGGTGGGGCTCTTGAGCATGAGCGTGTCGGTCATCATGGCCGAGAGCAGCAGCTTGGCCTGGACGTCGGAAAGCTCAACGCCGAGCACGCCGGCGAGCTTGGTGACGATGGTGCAGCTGGAGCCCCAGGGCAGGCAGATGTAGTGCAGCGGGCCGGCGGTCTCAAAGTCGCCGATGCGGTGATGATCGACAACGCCAAAGACCGTGGCGTCCTTAAGGCCGGCGACGGACTGGGCAGACTCGTTGTGGTCGGTGAGGACGACGAGCTGACCGGCCTCGACGGACTCGATCACGCGGGGCTCGGCGATGCCGGCGTCGGCGAGCAGCTTGGCGGACTCGGCCGGAAGCTGACCAAGGGCGCAGGCCTCGTAGGTGTTGCCGGCATACTCAACCTGGTTGAGCAACTGGGACAGGACGACGGCGCTCATGATGGCGTCGTTATCGGGGTTCTGGTGACCAAAGACAAGAACGTTTGCCATGGATATCCTCCACTTGATATGTGTACTTGGACGTAGCTATGGTAGCACGCCGATGCCGAGCCTTCGCAGACGGAAGGTCTACGGCATATTTTGGGGCAGGCACGGGGCCAAGGTTGTCCCTTTTGCACCATATTGGTGCAAAGTAACCTGTCCCCCTTGCACCAGCTATTTACCGGCGGCGCGCAGGGCTACGTAGGCGGCACCGATGATGCCGGCGTCGTTTCCGAGCGAAGCGACCTTAATGGGCGTCTCGCGCGAGGCGGAAAGCGCGTACTGCTTAAAGTGCTCGCGAACCTTGTCGAGGTAGACATCGGCCGAGGCAGAGGCGCCGCCGCCGATGAGGAACATCTCGGGATCAACCACGTTGGCAATAAGCGCCAGTGCGCGACCGAGATAGTCGGCCATGGTATCGGCCGCGGCCAGCGCAAGCTTGTCGCCCTCGCGGCAGGCCTGGAACACGTCCCTGGAATCGGAGGGACCGGTGAGCTCGATGGGCTCGACGCCCGCTTTCTCGCACTCGGCAAGGTAGTTGCTCACCACGCCGGTGGCGCTGGAATACTGCTCCAGGTGGCCATGGCCGCCGCAGCCGCAGGTGCGCTCCTCAGCCGGGTTCAGGCACATGTGGCCAATCTCGCCGCCAGCACCCACAACGCCCGATACCACGTCACCGTTGACGATAACGCCGCCGCCCACGCCGGTACCGATGGTGACCATCACCACATTCTGCACGCCCCTGGCAGAACCGAGCCAGGCCTCGCCCATGGCAGCGGCGTTGGCATCGTTCTCGTACTTAACGACCGCGTCGGGACAGTGCTCCTGAATGGCGATCCTCAGCTTGGGCAGGTTAATGGCAATGTTGGCCTTGACCTTGGCATCGCCCGACGCCGGAATGGGGCACGGAACGGCCAGGCCAATGCCTGCCACAAAGGCGCGCGGAATCTGCGCCTTGGCGACCACCTGGTCGATAGCCTCGGTCACCGCGGCAAAGCCCGCAGCGTCAACGATGGGAGGCGTGGGCACGCTGGCCTTGGCAAGCAGGTTGCCGTCCTCGTCGAACAGGCCCTCCTTAACCGAAGTGCCGCCGACGTCGATGCCAATGTAGTACTGCTTAGGTTCCATGGGAGCCCACCTTTCTCGTTTAAACATTGCCTGTATGGTACCGCTCCCAAGGCAAAAACCTACCAAAAAGGGACAGGTTTGTTTTGGCAGGTTTTATCTGGGGAAACGTCCGCCCGCTCAACGAGCAATGACGCTCAGCAACTCGCCAAACAAAAAGCGCCGGGAGAGGGAGACTCCCGGCGCCTGCAAAAGGGACTGGATTGTATGCGAACCGCACGATCCGTCGCGGCGAAAACGCCAGCTAGGCCTTGAGTGCCTGTAGCTGTTTGTGGACCTCAATGAGCTCCGTGGCCATGACGCGCATGGTCTCGGTGCCGGCCATCTGGTCCTCGGCGTGCAGCAGAATCAGCGGGGCCTCGCCGTTGCGCTCGCCATTGGCCTCCTTCTTAAGAAGTCCCATGTGAACATCGTGGCCGCCGTTATAGGCCTCGTCGCCCTGCTTAATGAGCTCCTCGGCGGCGTCGAAATCGCCCTCCTTGGCCTTCTGCACGGCGTTGATGTACATGCTCTTGGCGGTACCGACGTAGCTGATGATCTCGAAGCAGGTCATCTGCAGTTCGTTCATATCCTCCATGCGCTGCACCTAGCCCATCACGCTGACGCAGTGGTCGATGATGCCGGCGGCGTTCATGCGGCCATAGTCGACCATGTTGATGACCTCGACCGGGAAACGGCCGGCGGCCTCCTTCTCAAAGTCGCCCTTGGTGTAGCCGATCTGCGGGCCGAGCAGCAGGATGTCGCACTCGTCCAGGTGATCATGGGCCTCGTTCATGGGGCGAGCCTCGACCTCGATATCCAGACCACGGTTTGCAACCTCGGCCTGCATCTTCTGGACCAGCAGGCTCGTGGACATACCGGCATTGCAGCAGAGCATGATCTTCTTCATGGTTTTCTCCTTATAACTGCGCGGCGCGCAGACGACGACTGGTTGTATTCCTTGCGGTTATTGTGCCCTCTTTCTGCGCCCTTACGCAAAAGAGAGGTGCGGGCACCGGCACCGCGTACCGGTGCCCGCAAAGGTGAAAGGGACGAACGTTTAGGCGCTCTGCTCGGCAAGGGCCTCCTGCTTGGCGATGGCCTTCTCGGAGATCCTCATAAAGGGCAGGTAGACAGCCATGCCGATGACAAGCTCGAGGGCCTGCCACACGCCGGCGCGCCAGTCAAAGCCCGTGGCAAGCAGGGCGTTGATGACGGGAGGCATGGTCCAAGGCACCTGGGCGATGCAGGGGCTGATGATGCCCGCGCAGGTCAGGCCATAGGTGATGCCGATGAACAGGTCGGGAAGAAGCACGAACGGAATCATGAGCGGCAGGTTGTACACGACGGGGTAACCGTAGATGACCGGCTCGTTGATGTTAAACAGGCCAGGAACGATAGCCATCTTGGCAACGGTCTTGGAAGCCTTGTTCTTGGAGAACAGGAAGGTATCGAGCAGGAGCATGAGGGTGCAGCCCGAGCCGCCGATGAGGGCGAAGCTGTTGACGATCTGCATGTTCATGTAGTGATCGGGCTGGATGGTGCCGCCGGCGGCAAAGGTAGCCATGTTGTCGACGATGAGCATGGTCAGGATCGGCTCGACGGTAGCGCCAGAGATGGTGGACTGGTGGATACCGACGCAGAACAGCAGGTTCGCAAGAGTGTAGATGAGGATAACAGCCCACGGACCGGCGTTCATGATGCTCTTGAGCGGGTTGGAAATGCACGTGGAGATGATGGTGCACAGATCGGTGCCGGCAAACACGGCGAGCAGAGCCGCGGCAATGGCGAAGATCGAGAGGTTGAGCAGCATCGGGATCATGACGTTAAAGGAGTTGGAGACCGCGGGAGGCACACCCTCGCCCAGCTTGACCTTAAGCTTCTCGACGCCGGAAATCTTAATGAAGAGGGTGACGGAGAGCAGAGCGATGATGATAGCCGCGAACAGGCCGTTGGTGCCGGTGTTGGCAGTCGAAAGGGCGCCCGTGACCTCGGCAGAGGTGATCTTGTCGGTGAGCAGCGGGCTCGTGGCGGCAAGCGTGGCGGTGATCTGCTGCGGCATCATGATGACGAAAGCGGAGATGGCAACGACCACGCAGGCAAGCGGGTTATCGAAGCGCTCGTTCTTAGCGAGGCTGTAGCCAATCAGTCCAGCCAAGATGATGGCAGAGACGTTGAGGGTGCCCAGCGTAATTGCCGAGCCCCAGGTCTGAAGGTTGGCAAGGCCCGCTGCATCGAGCGGGAACAGAGGGAACACGACGTTGTTGATAAGAACCGCGATACCCGCAAGGATATAGAGCGGCGTGATGGTCGCGAAGGCATCGCGCAGGGAACGCAGATGAACCTGGTTTCCCACCTTCGCAGAGACCTCGGCAAATTTGTCGAGGAAGCTCTTTCCGTTGTCACTGGCCATGATTGCTCCTAACTTTCAAATCCGGCCTTTTCCTATGCGCACGGTGGTCTGTCGCCCTCTGCCACCAGATGTGCCATGTGTTGCGCGCGGCGGCGCGCGGTCTGGGCGTTCGCCCGGTCGCTAATCAACCACGTGGGTCGTGGCGACCTGTTTGAGCCAGGCCGCCGACTTCTTAAGGCGGCGCTTGTAGCCGTCCATGAGATCGACCTCGACAAAGCCGTAACGATTCTTAAAGGCATTGGCCCAAGACCAGTTATCGATGACGGCCCAGTAGTGATAGCCCCGGCACTTGGCGCCCTCGTCGATGGCCTTGGCCACCCACTCCAGGTGCTGACGTACAAAGTCGACGCGGTAGTCATCCTGGATGGTTCCTTCGGCGTCACGGTTCTTGTATTCGTCCATGATGCCGATGCCGTTCTCGGAAACGAACCACTCAAGATCGGGGTAGTTCTTAGCGCAGTCCATGCCAAAGTCGTAGAGGCCCTGCGGGTAGATCTCCCAGCCGCGGCTCTCGTTCATAACGGCGTCGGGCCATACGTACTCGTCGGCAAAGTGCGGCAGGCCGTACTGGTCGACCTTGCTCGCCGGCGCCTGAACACGCGTGGGGTGGTAGTAGTTGCAGCCGAGCCAGTCGACAACACCCTGCTTGAGGATCTCTTGGTCGCCGGCGCGGAACGGGAGCTTAACGCCGCCCTCGGCCAGGCTGTCGAGCACGTCGGCAGGAAGCTCGCCCTTGGTGATGAGGTCGAGCCACCAGCGGTTGTTGATGCCGCTGGTCATGCGCACGGCCTCGAGGTCCGCCTCGCTGGGGTTCTCCTTGGTGTAGACCGGGGTAAAGCAGTTGATCATGCCGATCTTGGCATCGGCGCGAATAGCGCCCTCGTCATAGGCCTTGCGATAGTTGGCAACAGCCAGCGCGTGCGCCAGCGAAATGTGATACTGCACGGTGCGGGCGCGGTTGAAGTCGTGGAGCTGCGGGAACCACACGCCCTCCTGATAGCGCTGCTCGGGCTCGACGATGGGCTCGTTAAAGGTGAACCAGTACTTAATCTCCTGGCCAAACTCGTGGAAGGCGACGTCGGCGTAATGTGCGTAAGCCTCGACAACCTCACGGCTCTCCCAGCCGCCACGGTTAAAGAGGTAGGTGGGCATGTCAAAGTGGTACAAGTTGACAAACGGCTCCAAGCCGGCTTCGCGAGAGGCGCGGAACAACTCGTGATACCACGCGGCACCTTCCTCGTTGAGGTTGCCGTCGGCATCGAGCAGACGGCTCCACTGGATGGAAGTGCGATAGGTATCCAGACCCAAGTCCTTCAAAATGCGAAGGTCTTCCTGGTACTTGGCCATAAAGTCATTGCCGGCGTAAGAGCCAACGCGGTTGTAGAACGAACCCAGATCCTGGATGGACCAGGTGTCCCACAGGTTCTCGAGCTTGCCGCCCTGGTTCCACTGACCCTCAGTCTGCGGGCCGGACATAGCAGCGCCAAAGAAGAAGTCGTTGGGCAGCTGATACTGTGCCATCAAAGTCCTCGCTTTCGTGTTCTAGAGCTTCCGGTTGGAGACGGGTTTGCTTTGGCAGGTTATCCGGCGCGGGCGCGCACCGGCCATACCGATATCCAACCCGCCAAAACAAAACCGTCCCCAAACGGTCGATCCTGTTGTGCGGAAGGATTCCGTTCGTTGCTTAAACTATAGCGCTCTAATTTTAAAAGTAAAGCGTCTTTTTCTTTTTTCTTTCTCGAACTTCTTAGATAAAAGTAATATGGATGCCCTGTTGAGGGTTATACTTACTTTTTGTATTCATATATGTCGGAAAGGAGGTTCCATGATTCCCAAATACGAGGCGATAGCTGCAGATATTCGTCGGAGTATTGAGGATGGCGCTCTTAAACCGGGCGACAAGCTTCCCACCGTCGTTGAGTTCTGTGAGCTCTATAGCGTTTCCAAAATCACCGTCAAACGAGCTATCGAGCAAATCACCGAGGAAGGTCTTATTACCAGCCGGCGCGGATCGGGTACCTACGTTAAGGACACGGCGGGACTTCCCGGCCAGGCGTTTTTCCAGGGCAAAAACGACCGTGCCCAGGGTTTTTCGTATGAGCACCGCGGGGAGAAGGTGACCTCGGTGGTCTACGATTTCTCGATTGTTAATCCACCAGCGGACATCGCAGCCCAGCTGGGAATTGCCGAGGATGACTTTGCCTATCACATCGTGCGCGTGCGTCAGGCCGATGAGAAGCCCATCGTTATCGAGTACACCTACATGCCGCTCGAGCTGATTCCGGGCCTTAAAAAGAAGGACCTGTACGGATCGGTCTACCATTTCATCCGCGAGCAATGCGGGCTGAAAATTTCGAGCTTCCACCGTACCATTCGCGCCGTGGCAGCAACCAAGGAAGAAGCTGAGCGCCTGGACACCAAACCTGGCTCTCCCCTGCTCGAGCTCAAGCAGATTGGCTTTTTGGACAGCGGCGCCGCCTTTGAGTATTCGGTCTCGCGCAACGTTGGCGACCGCTTTGAG
Organism: uncultured Collinsella sp.; assembly: GCA_900542965.1. GTDB lineage: Bacteria > Actinomycetota > Coriobacteriia > Coriobacteriales > Coriobacteriaceae > Collinsella. The sequence continues at coordinate 1,263 of UQPY01000023.1, read as the reverse complement.
TTGCACAACGTAACATTGGCATAGGTTTTTGTAGTCATACAGGCGCTCGTTTTGAACAGTTTTACGCGGCGCCCACGCAGCACAATGGGGGTATGAACATGTCCGATTTGATTAAACTGACGCCGATCTTCCACGAGAAAATCTGGGGCGGCCGTCAACTCGAAACCGTATTTGGCTACGACATTCCCGAGGGTCCCATCGGCGAGTGCTGGGCCATCTCGGCCCATCCCAACGGCGACTGTCAGATTGCGGAGGGCCCGTATGCCGGCCACGCCCTATCGTGGCTGTGGGCCGAGCACCGCGAGCTCTTTGGCAACTGTGAAGGCAAGGAGTTCCCGCTGCTCATCAAGATTCTGGACGCCAAGGACGACCTTTCAATCCAGATTCACCCCAACGACGAGTACGCCGCCGAGCACGAAAACGGCAGCCTGGGCAAAACCGAGTGCTGGTATGTACTAGACTGCGAGCCCGACGCCACGATCATCGTCGGCCAGCGTGCTAAAGACCGCACCGAGGCCGCACAGATGATCAAGGACGGCCGCTGGGACGACATGCTCAACGTACTACCGATCCACAAGGGCGACTTTTTCCAGATTGATTCCGGTACCGTGCACGCCATCAAGACCGGCACGCTCATTTTGGAGACGCAGCAGTCGAGCGACGTGACATATCGCCTGTACGACTACGACCGCCCCGGCACCGACGGCAAGCTACGCCCGCTGCACATTGAGCAGAGCCTCGACTGCATCGACTTTGATGCTCAGGCTCCGACCGACGGCACGGTGACCGCGCCCGAAGTGGACGGCGTGACCGAGCTCGAGTCTAACTCCTGCTACACCGTCGATCGCGTGCGCGTCGACGGCAGCAAGACCCTCGACCAGCGCTGGCCCTTCATGTGCCTGTCGGTCATCAACGGCGAAGGCACCGTCTGCGGCGACTCCGTCCACAAGGGCAGTCACCTACTGGCGCCGTCCACCGTGAACAAGATTGAACTCGAGGGCACCATGGAGCTGATCATCAGCCATCTGTAAGCCGCAGAAACAACCCAAAACGCAACAAGGGGCTCCCCCGTTCTTCAACGGAGGAGTCCCTTGCCATATCTATTTATCAGCCCACCCGGCTCTCCAGACCAAAAAGCGAACGAGCAGAGCGATGTTCGCGAGCTGCATGCCGTAACGCCACAAGGAAGAGGGCGCGACGGGGGCTTTGGTCGATCGCGAGTTCCGCACGAGCCGGAGAGCACTTAATGTGCTCTCCGTGCGA
>UQPY01000022.1 GCA_900542965.1 uncultured Collinsella sp. | reverse complement strand
TGCCGCGCCCCGCAGTGCCCGCTTCCCCCGAGAACAATTATCAGTGCAGGTAGAGCCCTTGCACAAAAGCCATGTGCTCGCGATATTGCAAAAAGTCTACTCACTTAGCTGGCGACCGCACCAAACAGCTGGGCAGAACGCCCATTTCCTGCATTTTCTCGCGTGCTGGCGCCCCACGCCGCCGCTACGCCATAATGGATGGCGGACAAACACGAGAGAAAGCAAACCACATGGCACAGACCGCGACAGATACTTCCGCCAGCACCGTTTCCGGCGCCGGCGCCGCCAGCTCGTTCTCGGGCGGCACGGGCACCGAGGCCGAGTTCGGTTCGCTCGGCGCGCTCTCCCCCACCTGGTGGGAGCCCGAGGACGGCAGCAAGCCCGAGCCGTGGCTCACGCCCGATCAGGCCTTCGAGCGCTTCTTTGAATGGACGGGCGAGCGCGGCATCGAGCTGTGGGACCACCAAGAAGAGGCCCTCATGGACCTAGCAGCCGGCGATCATGTCATTTTGGGCACGCCGACCGGATCGGGCAAGTCGCTTGTCGCGCTGGGCATGCTCTTTATGGGCATGGCGCAGGGCAAGCGCTGCTACTACACGGCTCCTATCAAGGCACTGGTCAGCGAGAAGTTTTTCGACCTTGTGCAGGTGCTCGGCCGCGATAACGTCGGCATGATCACCGGCGATACGCATATCAACACCAAGGCGCCCGTCATCTGCTGCACGGCCGAAATCCTTGCCAACGATGCACTGCGCGAGGGCGAGGGCGCTGACGTGGGCTGCGTGGCCATGGACGAGTTCCACTACTTTGCCGACCCCGACCGCGGCTGGGCCTGGCAGGTGCCGCTGCTCACCCTACCCCACGCGCAGTTTATGCTCATGAGCGCCACGCTCGGCGATGTCACCGCCATCGCCGCCTCACTCGAGGAACACACCGGCACTGCTTGCGACTTGGTTGTCGATGCCCCACGTCCCGTTCCGCTGAGCTACGACTATGTGACGACCTCCCTCGAGGGCACGGTCGAGCTCGCCATGCGCCGTGGCGAGGCCCCGCTTTATATCGTGCACTTTAGCCAGGATGCCGCCCTTGCGACGGCACAGTCGCTCGCCAATTTTGGCATCGCCAGCAAGGAGCAGCGCGAGGCCATTAAGGAAGCTGCCAAGGGAACGAGCTTCTCGACGGCCTTTGGCAAGATTCTCAAGCGCTTGCTCGGATGCGGCGTCGGCGTGCACCATGCTGGCATGTTGCCGCGCTATCGCCTGCTGGTCGAGCGCCTGGCGCAGCAGGGCCTGTTGCCCGTCATCTGCGGCACCGATACGCTCGGCGTCGGCATCAACGTACCCATCCACACCGCGGTGCTCACCGCGCTCACCAAGTTTGACGGCTACAAGATGCGGCGTCTGCGCGCCCGTGAGTTCCATCAGATCGCCGGTCGCGCCGGTCGCTCGGGCTTTGACACCGAGGGTATGGTCATCGCCGAGGCCCCGGAGCACGAGATCGAGAACGCCAAGCTCATGGCCAAGGCGGGCGACGCCCCAAAAAAACTCCGTAAGATTAAAAAGAAAAAGGCCCCCGAGGGCTTTGTCACCTGGAACAAGCAGACCTTTGAGCGCCTGATCGAGACGCAGCCCGAAACGCTCAAGCCGCGCCTGCGCATCACACACTCCATGGTGATTAGCGTGGTCGAGCAGGGCGGCGACGCTCGCACCCGCGTGCACGACCTCATCGAGACAAGCCTGCAAACACCCGAGGAAAAGGCAAAGCTCGATGAACGTGCCGACGAGATCTTCGCCACGCTCATCGACTCCGGCGTCGTCGTGCGCACCGAGGTGCCGCCCGCACCCGACGCTCCGGCTGACGCCGCGCCGGACATCGACTACGCGCTGACGGTCGACCTGCCCGAGGACTTTGCGCTCGACCAGCCGCTCTCGCCGTTTTTGCTTGCCGCGCTGGAGTTGCTCGATCCCGAGAGCGAGACCTATACCATGGATCTAATCTCAATGGTCGAGGCAACGCTCGAGGATCCCAAGCAGGTGCTGCGCGCACAGGAGCGCGCCGCACGCGATCGCGCTATGGCCGAGATGAAGGCCGACGGCATCGAATATGAGGAGCGCTTGGAGCGCATTCAAGACGTCACGTACGAAAAGCCGCTCGAGGATTTGCTCGACGCCGCCTTTGACAAGTACTGCCAGGAAGTACCCTGGGCAAACGACTACCAGCTCTCTCCCAAGAGCGTCCTGCGCGATATGCTGGAAAGCGCGAGCGATTTTAAGGGCTACATTCAAAAGCTCGGCATCGCCCGCTCCGAGGGCATTTTGCTGCGCTACCTGGCAGAAGCCTATCGTTCACTCGACCGCACCGTGCCCATCGAGAAGCGCGACGAGCGCCTGCGCGACATTATCTCGTGGCTGGGCTTTGTGGTGCGCTCGGTCGACTCGAGTCTGGTGGACGAGTGGGAGAACGCCGGCAACCCCGCTGCACTCGACGCCGCACCGCCGCAGGGCATCGACGAAGTCGTGGCAGACCGCCGTGGCTGTACCCTGCTGGTGCGCAACGCACTCTTCCGCCGCGTGGCCCTTGCAGCCCGCGAGCACGCGCGCGATCTGGGCGAGCTCGACGAGGACTGGGGCATGAGCGAGGTCCGCTGGCAAAAGGCGCTCGACGCCTATCACGAGCAACACGAGGAAATCCTCACCAACGGCGACGCCCGCAGCGCCGCGATGTTTACCATCGACGAGAGTGACGAGAAGCCCGATCATGTGTGGCACGTGCACCAGATTTTTGCCGACGAGGACGGCGACCACGACTTTGGCATCATGGGCGATGTCGATCTGGACGCCACGCAAGACGGCGGCGAGGTCATTTTCAAAAACTACCGCGTCGGCTTTATCGAGGACCTGCTCGAGGACTAGCCGAACAGAATGGGACGAAACGAAGCGGGGCCGCTGGCGATGTTGCCAGCGGCCCCGCTTTTGCACTATCCGCTATGCCCTATTCGGCATCCTCGACCTCATACGAATCCGCCTCGGCTGGCTCATCGTTTGTCTCTGGCACAGCCTCGCGCGCCTCGTCAAACGCCGCCTTCATGGTCTTGTTACCCCACGTGAGCTTGCGAATGGTAAGCTCATCGGCCTTGTTGTGAGCCAGGCGCAGGTTCTCTGTGCTACGGCGCAAATCGTCCTTGGTCTTCTCGAGCTGCTTGATGGCGGCATCAATCTCCTTGATCGCCGACTCGAATTGTTTGCTCGCCAGGTTGTAGTTGCGCGAGAATCCATCCTTGAACTTCTCCATCTTGGCTTCGAAGTTCGTGACATCGATATTCTGCTGCTTGTACTCCGCCAGCTCCTGCTTATAGCGAAGCGAACCCATGGCAGCATTGCGCAGCAGCGTAATGATGGGAATGAAGAACTGCGGGCGGATCACATACATCTTCTCGTAGCGATAGCTCACGTCCACGATTCCCGCGTTGTAAAGCTCGCTCTCGGGCTCGAGCAGCGTGCAGAGCACCGCGTACTCACAGCCTTTCTGGCGACGATCGTGATCGAGTTTCTTAAAGAAGTCCTCGTTTTTATGCTTGATCGCGGTCTCGTCGTTCTCGTTTTTCATCTCGAACATAATCGAAATGACCTCGTTGCCGCTCGCGTCGCACTCGCGGAAGATAAAGTCACCCTTGGTGCCCTCAGATGCATCGTTATCTTTCTCGAAGTACGCATTGGGAAACGCCGTCATGCGCAGACGGTTAAACTCGGTCTCGCAGTGCTGCTCGAGCGACTCGCCCACCATCTTGGTGGACAGGCGAACCTTCATGTCCTTAAGGCGCTCAATCTCTTCATCCTTGTAGCGAATCAGGTCATCGCTCGCGCGCTTGGCCTGCGCAAGCTCGAGCTCGTGTGCCGCCTTGGCTTGCTCCTCGCGAGAATCGCGCACCGCCAGCTCGCTCGTCAGTTTGGCACGCGCCTCATCGCGCTCTCGCTCCGCCGCGGCGACCGCCTCTGACAGGTTCATTTTTGCCATCAGTTCCTGCTCGCGCAGCTGGGCGCGCAGCCCCTCGGCCTCTTGCTCGGACTGAGCCTTTGCGGCGGAAAGCTTCTCCTGTACCGTCGCGCGGTAGTCAGCAAGTGCGCGCTCGGCCTCGCTGCGAGCGGCATCGAGCTCACGCTGCGACTCGGCCGCGGCCGCGGCAAGCGCCATCTCCTGGGCCTTGTCCGCCGCAGCAAGCTTGGCCTGCAGCTCGGCAATCTGGGCATCTCGTGCAGCTACATCGTTTTGAGCAGCATTGCGCGCCGCCGACTCGGCAAGCTTGGCTTCGTCATCCTTGCGCCCCAGCTGCGCACGCAAGTTGTCGATTTCGCGCTGGAGCTCGGCGTTCTCCTTTTGAGCGTCGGCACGGGCCTCAACCGCCGCGCGCTGGCTTGCACTCTCGCGCTCTGCGGCAGCGCCCTCGAGCTTGGCACGCAATTCGGCAAGCTCGGCATCACGCTTGGCAACCTCTTGTGCCAGCTCCTGAGCCGCGGCGTTTTTCTGCTCGGCAAGTTGAGCGCTACGCTGAGACTCCACCTCCTGCAGGGCGGCCGTCGAACGAGAGCGCTCAAGCTCCAACGCCTGCTCCCCCTCACGCTGGACGGCCTTTACACGCTCATCAAGATCGCGCGAGAACTCGGCATCGCGCACCTGCTTGACGATATCCGCATAACCGGACGCATCGACCTTAAAAACTTCGCCGCAATGCGGGCACTTGATCTCGTTCATGGCAGCTCCTCGATGGACGCAAATTTCAACCTTCTACACTCTACCGCGCCACGCGGACAAAAAAGGCGCCGCAGCCATAATGGCAACGGCGCCAGATCCACCGCGAGGGTGCCTATCCCCTTTGTGGTGGCTTGGGTCCTTACAGGTCGCGGTAGTCGATCAGGCGAAGATCGGATTGAGACTCAAGCCAAGCGCGAAGCTCGGGGTCGATCAGCGCATCGACTTCCTTGGTGCGATCGGTCGTAAGCGAGCTGTTCTCCAAGATAAAACGATCGAGATAGCCCGGATGGCACACAAAGACGACCGTCTCGCCGTCCGCCATCTCGCGAACCGTCCGCATAATCGAGTCCTTAGGTTCGTAGCCCGGCTCCATCGAGTGCATCACCATGCGCAGGTCGGTGGCGCCGCATCGCACAACCGCCGTGGGGTCGAAGCTCGCCTTCTGTTCCTTAAGGCCCAGTTCCTGAGCAACCGCCGAGATCGCTCGGTTAAGGTTTTTGCTCATGACGGCATGGGCCTCAAAGTAATCGGGTTCGCGGCCCACAATCTCTACAAAGCGGTCATGCTGCGCGCGGATCTCGATGCAGGCCTCATCAAAGTCGATCAGTTCTTCGCCGCGCTTAAAATGCTCGCGGAAGGTACGGCTACTATGGAACTCACCGCTCTCGTTGAGCATACTCGGAATGAGCTCCGGGTCGGCACACGGCTTGCCCAGGCACACGTTGGTATGCTGGCCCACCGCAATGCCGGCGTCCGCCACGAGCGACCAGCCACGCTCGGCCTCGGGCATATTGGGCATCAAGCCCGCCGAGCGCACCAGACCCTCATTGATGCTGCGGGCAATCCCCAGGTTAACGGCATACGAATAACCGATATCGTCGGCACGAATGAGCAATTGCTTCATAGCGACTCCAATCTATGCAAGGACCACCACAAAGGTGCCTGTCCCCTTTGTGGTGGTTTGAGGGCTACAGTCCAAAGAAGCCGAGAATCTGGTCGCGGCTAACGGGCTTGTAGTTGTTGGCATCGAGGCCAACGTCGTAGCGAAAGATAGGGCGCTCGCGATCGCGATTGCGCGCGTTGGTGCGGTCTCCCCTGCTGTGAATGTGCCCGTGCAGCATGATGGCGCCGCGCGCCTTGCCATTCCAGCTGAGCATGGGGTAATGGCTCATTACCAGGCGATGGCCCTTAGCGTAACCGGGGACGACCTCCAGATAATCGCGCACCTCATCCCAAATGTGCGGCGCGTCCGGATCTCCCCAATCGCCATCATGGTTACCACGGATGAGCGTCACGTTCTGGCATTCGATGCGCTCGCGCAGGCGCGCTGCCTCCGCCATGGGCAAACGATACGTAAAGTCTCCCAGGATATAGAGACGGTCGTCCACAGCCACGCACTCATTGATGGCATCGATGACCTTGCGGTTCATCTCCTCGACCGAATCAAACGGTCGATCCATGTCGTGCAAGATATTCGTATCGCCCAGGTGCAGATCGGCGGTAAACCACATCATCGTCTATGCCCTCATTTCGCAGCGCGTATAAGACCTGTTTAGTATACAGACGCGGCGATGAGACAGTCACCCAAAGAGCCCGCCGAACAGGCCTCGGCGACGCTTGTCCTGCTTTTTCGAAGCGTCATCCCGCGCCTTCTTGCCCTGCCGCTTCTTACGGTCCTGCTCCAACTCATCGTCATCGAGTAGCATATCCCACTCAAACGGATCGTCTGTCAGATCGAACAGGTCATCGTCATCAAACACGTGCGCCTCCATTACCGATTAGCGAGCATCCACAACATAGTTGAGAAGTCTACGGGCCCGTGCGGACACAAATTCATCCCGTCCGCGTCTTTCAATCGCTTGCCGCAACGCTTGCGCGGTGGAACGCTTACAGCTAAGATAGGGACACGGATGGCACCCGTGGCTGCGGGTCTTGCCAACTCCGATACACGTTTTCATCGTGAGAAGTGGCCGTCTTCGCATACGCGGGGGCGGCTATTTCATTCGGCCGATAAACAGGCCGAGTTCGATAGCCGCGATCAACAACGCCAATAACGAAATAACATCGCTTACGTTCATACCAAATCCCTTCTAAAGGGAGTTGGCCCATCCGTGCTCCATAGCAGTAGTCTAACGCAAAATGCGGGCAATAGGAACATCTGTTCGTATTGCCCGCACCCTTTTCTAATGCACAAACATGCGCACGAACTTATGCTTCCAGTTTGCATAAGGAGCGTAACGGAATGGCACGTCCAGCCACGTTGCCTTGTTCACGATGCTCTTCTTGTGGCTAAACGTATCGAAGCTCTCGCGTCCATGGTACTGTCCCATACCGCTCGCACCCATGCCGCCAAAGCCCATATGGCTCGTAGCCAGGTGCATGATCGTGTCGTTGACGCAGCCGCCGCCAAAGGGCACGTAGCGCACAAAGCGCTGCTGAACTGCGCGGTCTTGGCTAAAGATATACAGGGCCAGCGGCGTCGGACGATCCGTAATAAACGTCTCGGCCTCGTCTAGGCTCTCAAACGTCAGCACCGGCAAGATGGGGCCGAAAATCTCCTCCTGCATCACGGCGTCATCGGGGGACACGCCGTCCAAAATCGTCGGCTCGATCTTGAGCGAAGCCTCGCGCGCGGCGCCTCCAAGCACGACCTTATCGGGATCGATCAGCCCGCGCACGCGCGCAAAATGCTTGGCGTTGACGATATGCCCGTAATCTTCGTTATCAAGCGGATGCTCGCCAAACATACGGCGGACCTCTTCCTTGATGAGACCCAGCAGCTCATCGTGCACGCGCGTGTCGACCAGCAGGTAGTCGGGCGCCACGCAGGTCTGCCCCACGTTGAGCCATTTACCAAAGGCGATACGGCGTGCCGCGACCTTCAAGTTAGCCGTCGCATCCACGATGCAGGGACTCTTTCCGCCCAGCTCAAGCGTCACGGGCGTGAGGTTTTTACTTGCACGCTCCATGACGAACTTGCCGACCGGAACGCTACCGGTAAAGAAGATCTTGTCCCAGCACTCATCGAGCAACGCTTCGTTTTCGGCACGCCCGCCTTCGACGACCGTCACCAAGCGCGGATCAAATGCCTCTTCACAGATTTGCTTGAGCACCGCGCTCGATGCCGGAGCATAGGCACTCGGCTTGATAACCACGGTGTTACCCGCGGCGAGCGCGCCGGCGAGCGGCTCGAGCGTCAGCAAAAACGGGTAGTTCCACGGAGCCATGATGAGCGTGACGCCATAGGGCACGGCTTGCGTTTTGCACACGCTCACGGCGTTAGCGAGGTCGCACGGACGCAGGCGCGGACGACTCCATCGCGCCACATGAGCGATCTGATGACGAATCTCGGAAAGCGACGTGCCGATCTCGCACATATAGGCCTCGTCATGCGACTTTCCCAAATCGGTCTTGAGCGCATGGGCAATATCGGCCTCGTGGGCCCGTACCGCATCGCGTAAACTCACGAGCGCACGACGTCGAGCATCAACATCAAACGTGGCGTGCGTCTTAAAGTAGGCGCGCTGATCGCCGACGATGCGCGCAATTTCCTCGGTGTTCATGGACCCTCCTAGTTCTCGTCCTCAAACATACCACCTGCAACAACTTCGTACATATGCTCGAGCTCCAGGCGGTCCATCAAAAGCGGAACGGGGTACAGCGGATTGGCCTCGGCATCGGCATGTGCCGCCATTTTGGGAATGTCGGAGCGGCGAATGCCCGTCACATATTCGGGAATGCCCAAGGCGGCATTCATGCGGTCGACCCAATCGATAAAGGCCTCGGCCGCCAGGCTGTCCTGCGCGTTAGCCGGCGCGATACCGGCCATGCGAGCAAGATCGGCAAGCTTGGGGGCGGCGGCGTCACCATAAGCGCGAAGCATGTGCGGCAGGATGATCGCGTTGGCCAAACCGTGCGGAATCCCGTAACGCCCGCCCAGGCTGTGCGCGATGGCATGGACGTATCCAACATAGGAGCGCGTAAAGGCAACACCCGCTTTATACGCCGCCGAAAGCATATTGCGGCGCGCACGCATGTTCTCCCCGTGCTCATAGGCCTCGAGCAAATTGTCGTGGATGAGCTGCACCGCCTGGCGCGCCATCTTGCGCGTATAGGGCGTGGTGCTGCGCCCGATAAAGGCCTCGACGGCATGCGTCAGGGCATCCATGCCCGTTTGCCCCGTAATGGAGGCGGGCAGACCGCGCGTAAACTCGGGGTCGTGCACCGCATAGCGCGGGATCAGCACAAAGTCGTTGATGGGGTATTTGTAGTGCGTCTCGTCGTCGGTAATTACCGCTGCAAGCGTGACCTCGCTTCCCGTGCCCGCCGTGGTGGGAACGGCGATGAGCAGCGGCAGGCGACGATGGACACGCAGCAGGCCGCGCATCTTGTTGATGGGTTTGTTGGGTTGCGCGATGCGCGCACCCACGCCCTTGGCACAGTCCATGGCAGAACCGCCGCCAAAGCCGATAATGGCCTGGCAGGCGCTCTCTCGATACAGGGACGCTGCCTCCTCCACATTCGAGACCGTGGGGTTCATACGCGTTTCGGCATAGACCGCAGCGCTAATTCCCTTGGACGCGAGCGCTGTCTCGAGCGGTGCCGTGAGCCCCAGACGGGCAATGCCGGGATCTGTCACGATAAGAACATGGTGTATTGAACGCTTTTGAAGCACTGCGGGCACTTCCTCAGCGTGCTCTAAAATGCGTGGCTCGGTATAGGGCAGCACCGGCAATGCGATGCGAAAAACCGTTTGATACGTTCGGCACCAGGCGCGGCGGGCTAGATGCATAAAGGAAGCTCCTTCATTTGTTGATTGGTCAACATTTGCTCGACCGATTGTACTCATCGGAGGTCGCACGAGGTCTAGCAATCGTTAATCAATCAACATCTACACATGCTTAAATTGTTTTATTAAAAATCATTCCTAATAGGCTTCACATTCGGTCTCATTTATGGATAATAGAACTCGTCAAGACGCACGTCCGGAGAGGGCCCTTACGGGACCGGACGAGCGCACCATCGCCATCGATCGAAAGGATCGAATCATGAAGTTTGTTTGCCCCGTTTGCGGTTATGTGGAAGAGTTCGACGGCGACCAGCTGCCCGAGGATTTCAAGTGCCCCCAGTGCGGCGTTCCTGGCTCTCGCTTCCTGAAGCAGGAGGAGGGCCAGCTCGAGTGGGCTGCCGAGCACGTCGTGGGCGTCGCCAAGATGGAGGGCGTCTCCGAGGACATCGTTGCCGATCTGCGCGCCAACTTTGAGGGCGAGTGCTCTGAGGTCGGTATGTACCTGGCCATGGCTCGCGTCGCTCATCGCGAGGGCTATCCCGAGATCGGCCTGTACTGGGAGAAGGCTGCCCACGAGGAGGCCGAGCATGCCGCCAAGTTCGCCGAGCTCCTGGGCGAGGTCGTGACCGATTCCACCAAGAAGAACCTCGAGATGCGCGTTGAGGCCGAGAATGGCGCCACCGCCGGCAAGACCGATCTTGCCAAGCGCGCCAAGGCCGCCGGTCTCGATGCTATCCACGACACCGTGCACGAGATGGCCCGCGACGAGGCTCGCCACGGCAAGGCTTTCGCCGGCCTGCTCAAGCGTTACTTTGGCTAAGCCAGCAGCCTGAGAGATAATCTCTAGCTCGAAGAAGGCCCGGACCGTATTGGTTCGGGCCTTTTCGTTGGCTTATTGCAGTTGCTCCTGAAGAACACTGAGCGACTGAGAGCTCAGGTCGTCGTATTGTATGAGGACGCGAGATGGAGCGTTCTTAGTCGATGCCCGATCACCCGTCCACAGGCAATCGGCGATGTTGACATAGGAAATACGAGCGTCAGCGAGAGCCTTCGCGAAACTCTCCCCTGCCTTGTCCTCGGCCAGGGCAACAGTGCAGTAAAGGCCCGCGTCTGCATGATCGATCGAAACCTCCCCTGCCGGAAACGTTTTCCGTACAAGCGCCGCCAGGCCATCACGCGCCCCACGAGCACGAACGCGCACGCGGTTCACATGTCGCTCGTAATCACCCGATTCCAGCAAACGCGCCAAGGCAACCTGATCAACAGAACTTACCGACGAGGCGTAGAAACCAAGGTTGCGTTTAAACCTCTCCATTAGTTCATCGGGCAGCACCATGTACGCCAAACGCAACGCCGATGAAAGGCTCTTCGAAAACGTGTTGGTGTAGATAACCGACTGGGCGGCATCGATCGACGCGAGCGCGGGAATCGGCTTGCCGGCAAGGCGAAACTCACAATCAAAGTCGTCTTCGATGAGATACCGACCTGGCCGCTCGGCGGCCCAGCTCAGCAACGCATAGCGACGTGCAATGCTCGTCACAAGACCGGTCGGATACTGATGAGACGGCATCAGGTGAAGGACATCGGTCCCGGTTTTCTGCAGCGCGCTCAAGTCCACGCCCTCAGCATCCAACGGGACATGCCGCACTTCGCAACCCATGGCCTGATAGATGCGCGTCAAGCGCAAATAGCCTGGATCCTCGACGGCATACACCTTGTCCGCGCCAAGCAACTGAACCAACATGGTATCGAGCAGCTGGGCGCCCGCACCGATAACGATATTGTCGGGATTAACATTCATGCCCCTTGTCCCGCGCAGATGGTGCGCAATCGCACGTCGCAGTCGAGCGGTGCCCTGCGCCGGTGCGGGCGAAAAGATTTCACGTTCGTCTTCGGACGTCAGCGTCGCCCGTAGCGCACTTTGCCAAAGCCGCGCCGCCTCCAAAGCGGAAGGAGAAAGTGCGTCGAATCGCCCTGCCTGCCCCATGGCATCATGCGCGCTGGGACCAACAGGGACAGCATCTCGGTCGATATCCCTCGCAGCCAAAGCCAAAACCGGCGCATCCGGAAGCTCGCACGCGTAGTAGCCACGACGCGGCATTGAGCAAATATAGCCCTCGGCAAGCAACTGGCTATATGCATTCTCGATGGTAATGACACTGATACCCAGATGACTCGCAAAGGCGCGCTTAGACGGAAGATGCTCCCCCGCCGCAATGCGTCCAGCAACGATATCATCTCGAATTTGCTGATAAATATACTCATAAAGCGATGCCTCGCCGCGTTTTTCCAAATTGTAGTCAAGCATGGGTCTATCACCTGACCTTATCGAATCATTCAATCTGGCATTAGTCTGACCTTGTTATTATCTCGAAAACTGAGTATTTCGCCATACCCAGCTCCCCGATAGGATGTTCCGTCAAGCAATGTACATGCCAACCAAGGGAGCAACCATGGCAGAACAGACCAGCAAGGCCGATCGCGTCAAACTCAATCGCGAGCTCGCGCAGATGCTCAAGGGCGGCGTCATCATGGACGTCACCACGCCCGAGCAGGCACGCATCGCCGAGGAGGCGGGCGCCTGCGCCGTCATGGCGCTCGAGCGCATCCCGGCCGACATCCGCGCCGCCGGCGGCGTCTCGCGCATGAGCGACCCCAAGATGATCAAGGGCATCCAGGAGGCCGTCTCCATCCCCGTTATGGCCAAGTGTCGCATCGGTCACATTGTCGAGGCGCAGGTCCTGCAGGCCATCGAGATCGATTACATCGATGAGTCCGAGGTCCTCTCCCCCGCCGATGATGTCTATCACATCGACAAGACCCAGTTTGACGTGCCGTTTGTCTGCGGCGCCCGCGATCTGGGCGAGGCGTTGCGCCGTGTTGCTGAGGGCGCCACGATGATTCGCACCAAGGGCGAGCCGGGCACGGGCGACGTCGTTCAGGCCGTGCGCCATATGCGCAAGATCCAAAAGCAGATCCGCGACGTTGTTGCTCTGCGCGACGACGAGCTCTTTGAGGCAGCCAAGCAGCTGCAGGTTCCGGTCGAGCTGGTGCGCGAGGTCCATGCCACGGGCAAGCTCCCCGTCGTAAACTTTGCCGCCGGCGGAGTCGCGACCCCCGCCGACGCCGCGCTGATGATGCAGCTGGGCGCCGAGGGCGTCTTTGTTGGCTCGGGCATCTTTAAGAGCGGCGACCCCGCCAAGCGCGCCGCCGCCATCGTCAAGGCCGTGGCAAACTTCACCGACGCCAAGCTCATCGCCGAGCTTTCGGAGGACCTGGGCGAGGCTATGGTGGGCATCAACGCCGACGAGATCGAGATTATCATGGAAGAGCGCGGGCGCTAGTCCAGCAGAAAGGATCGCACATGAGCGATTATGCACACCAAACGGTTGCCGTGCTGGCGGTCCAAGGCGCTTTTGCCGAGCATGAGGCAAGGCTATCTGAGCTGGGCGCACGCTGTATTGAGCTGAGGCAGGCGGCTGATTTGAAGCAGAACTTTGACCGTCTGGTACTTCCCGGCGGCGAGTCTACCGTTCAAGGGAAACTGCTTGATGAGTTGGGCATGCTCGAGGAGCTTCGTACCCGTATCGCTGAAGGCATGCCCGTCCTGGGCACCTGCGCCGGCCTGATTCTGCTGGCTCACGACCTTGCCGCTCATGACGATAAGGGCACGCCGCGTTTGGCAACCATGGATGTGCTCGTTGAGCGCAATGCCTATGGCAGACAGCTCGGCAGTTTTCGCACCAAGGGACAGGTAGACGGCATCGACGGTGAAGTGCCGCTGACATTTATCCGCGCGCCCCGCATCGTCGAGGTCCACGGCGACGCCAAGGCCTTGGCAGAGGTCGATGGCCGCATCGTCGCCGCCCGCCAGGGCAACCAGCTCGGCGTAACCTTCCACCCCGAACTCGATGAAGACACCCGCCTCCACGAACTGTTCCTACAAATGTAGGTAGAACAAAAACGAGAGTGGATAATCTCCCACTTTGAGCTTGAATGCAGACTCAAACCGGGAGATTATCCACTCTCATGCTATGTAGTCGTTGGGGACGTTCTTAAACGACTAGTCAAACAAGAACGTCCCCAATGACTACCTGACAAGGAGTGTCCCAAACTACCGGCAGAAAAGGAACGTCCCCAACTGCCACCCCCGGAGCAAGACAACGCCGCAGGTTGAGCATAAGTCAGCGAAAACGCCCCTAAGCGAGCAAGGTGACGTGAAATGAAAGGGCGCTGACCTTATGGTCGCGCCCTTGAAATTGAACGTCAGATTGCCGCTTAGGGGCGTTTGCAGCGTCAACTGGTTACGCGGTTCGTAGAACCGCGTAACTAATTAGAAGCGGTTGCCGCGGAAGCCGCCGCCGTTGCGGCCGCCACGATCGCCACCGCGACCGCCGCGGTCGTTACCACGGTTGCCGCCGAAGCCGCCACGGCTGCCACCGCGATCGCCATAGCCACCACGGTTGCCGCCAAAGCCGCCGCGACCGCCACGGTCGCCGCCACGGTCGCCAAAGCCGCCACGGCCACCGCGATCGCCACCGCGACCGCCGCGGTCACCGCCACGGCCACCGCGATCGCCAAAGCCGCCGCGACGGCCGCGGTCACCGCCACGGCCACCGCGCTCGTCACGGCCGCCGCGAGGACCGCGGTCCTCGTCCAGGCCCATGGCGACGAGCGGAGCGATAACCTTATCGAGAGCGGCCATCAGCTCGGTGGCCTCCTCGTAAGAAAGCTCGGGCAGAAGCTTCTCCTTCTTGTTGGCAAGCTCGACCAGGCCCTCAGCGGCATCCTCGGCAGCGAAGACGACGATCTTGCGCATATCGCCCTCGGCGTCGTCGATGCGGCCGACCAGATCGGCAGCCTCGGCCTCGGCCATCAGACCATCGAGCTCACGAAGGCGCATGCCCAGCAGGTCGGACATTTCCTTCTGCTCCATCTTGGGCTTGAGGTCAAGAAGCTTGATGGCGCGCTCGATGTTCGCCATGCGCTCGGCCTTGGCCTCCTCCTCCTTGGAAATAGCAAAGCGACGGCTACGCAGCAGGCGGGCGGCCTTCTGCATCTTGTCCATCAGCTCTTCGTCATCGTAATCAGCGGCGGCCTCGACAACCTCGGCCTCCTCCTCGGCGGAAACCTCGTCAGCAGCCTCAACCTCGGCAGCTTCGGTCTCCACGGTCTCGACTGCCTCGACCTCGGCAGCCACGGTCTCGTTCTCGGTCTCGTTCATGATCTCTTCGTTCTCGGACATGAGACTCCTTCTTGGCCCTCTCGGGCATCATCGCCCCATTCGCGGGGCCCGTCGCGCACTCTTTGCGCTTTAAACATTCATGCCTCTCGGCAAAACGTCCATTAGTTTATGGTGTCGCCATCCAATCTAGCTGCAGAATCTATGTGCACACATTAATGCGACATGTGCGACTCGCGACGAGCGTACACCAGCGACGTCGCGAACCCGACCACGGCAATTACAGCCGCCACACGCACGGCAGCTGCAAATCCAATCGCCTGGGCAACGTCGGACGCAGCGCCAGCGGCGCCGGCGGTCGCGGCAGAACTCGAGAGCAGGCCGATAAACAGCGACGGGCCAAACGATGCGGCAATCATGTTCCACGTGTTGAGCAATGCCGTTCCGTGAGGATGCTCAGCGGCAGGCAGCGTCTCCAAGCCGGCCGTCTGCGAGGGACTCAGCACCAGGCCGACTCCGGCATACACCACAACGGTCAGCGCCACGACAACGCCGATGTTCATGCTTGCCGCCGTCATCGAGATTGCAATCTGTCCCACGGCAATCAGGGCAAAGCCGACCGGCAGCAGCGGCCATGCGCCACGGGCGTCCATCACGCGTCCGCCCACAATCGAGGTCACGGCGTTGCAGGCAATCGCCGGCAAAATGAGCAGGCCCGCAACAAGTGCGGTCATGCCGTAGGCACCTTCAAAATAGAGCGGCAACAAAACACTCATCGAGAACGTCGTCATCATCGACACCACCACAAGCAGGCACGCAGGCCAAAAGCGAACGCTCGCCATGGGACGCACGTTAAGCACCGGATGCTCGAGCTTGAGCTGACGGGCCGCAAACAGGCCGAGCAGCACAACGGCGGCGAAGAGCGTCGCGATGCCGGTGGTCAGATTGGTCGAGAACTCGCCTACGGAATACACAAATGCCGTAATGCCGGCGGCGAGCAAAACAACCGACAGAATATCAAGCGTGGTGTTCGAGCGCTCTCCGACATTCTGAACGAGCTTTACGCCCGCCGCAGCGACCGCAATACCGCCCACCAGCGGCACTACGAACACCGCCCTCCAGCCAAATAACGTGCACATTAGACCGCTGATCACGGGTCCAAACGCCGGCCCTAGCGTAATGCAGGCGCCGCCCAGGCTCAGATACAGACCGAGCTTCTCGCGCGGGGCGCAAGACAGCACCACGTTCATCATGAGCGGGAACAAGATGCCCGATCCCGCAGCCTGCAAAATACGACTTGGCAGCAAAACGCTAAACGACGGAGCGACCAGGCACAGGACTTCGCCGGCGACCATGCATCCGCATGCGAAAAACAGCAGCTTGCGCGTCGAGAAACGGCCGGACAGAAAGGCCATAATGGCCGTAAAGATCGACGTCACGATCATGTAGCCCGAAACGAGCCACTGCGCCGTGGTGGCACTCACCGAAAAGGCCGCCATAATGTCGTGCAGCGCCACGTTAATGATGTTCTCGTTAAACGCGGCAACAAAGGCAGCAATATACATTACGACGAGAATCGCCGCAGTGGCCGACGGCGTTACTTGAACTTGTTGCTGAGATTTGCTCCCCATGCATTTCCTTCCTCTTGGAACGACAATCGCATCGCCCCAGAGGAACGGTCCAGGGCGAAAATGAGCCCTAGACTTACGCCAGACGCCGTATACGACGAATCTGACAACATGGTCCAACATCGAAAGATTGTAACGCGGTCGCGCAGCTTTCCTTCCGCGCTATTATTAAAAGTCCACGAAAGCATAAGACATGAGGAGCCCGCCATGATTAAGCCCATCATGAAATCCGAGTTCTTTTTGCGCCTGCCTTCCGAAGACGCGGGACCCGACGATGCCGCGACCGGGCAGGACCTCCTGGATACGCTCCACGAGCATGAGCACGAGTGCGTGGGCCTCGCCGCCAACATGATCGGCGTGCGCAAACGCATCATCTGCGTAAAGGACGGCAACAGGACACTCCTGATGTACAACCCTCAGATTCTTGAGCAGGTCAATGCCTATCAGACGAGCGAAGGATGCCTCTCGCTGATCGGCGAGCGTCCCTGTACCCGCTATCGCCGCATTAAGGTGGAGTATTTGGACGAGAACTTCGTTCACCGCATCAAAAACTTCTCGGGCTACACCGCCGAGATCATCCAGCACGAAATCGACCACTGCAACGGCGTCGTGGTTTAGGCCACCCGCCAAAATGAGGGTACCGGAGGCCTCCCTATGGATATCAGCCGCTTTGGCGAATTCGCCATCTTAGCGCAGTCACGCACGTTTCTTGATGCGGCGGAACTGCTTTTCATGTCGCAATCAACCCTCTCCAAGCACATCATGGCAATGGAGCACGAACTCGGCTGCAAGCTCATCGATCGAAGCCAGCGCCACGTAACACTCACCGCGCAAGGCGAAGCGCTCCTCCCCTATGCGCAAAAAATTGCGACGCTTCAGCATCGCTATCTTGCCGCCATTCAAATAGGTGCAGGTGAGCCGCTCGAGCACCTCACCGTAGGTTCTATCCCCATTATGGCCCCTTATGGGATTACGGACGCCGTCATCGATTTTCAGCAGGCGAACCCCTCATATTCTGTCGAGCTCATCGAAGGCGAGGGCGACACACTCAAGCGCATGCTCCTGCACGAGGACATTGACCTGGCCTTCATCCGTGACAGCGGCGCCATCGAGCCGGAGTTCAAAAAGATTCCCTTTACGACCGACCGGCTCGTGGCCGTCCTTCCGCTCGACCATCCACTCGCCGAACGTGACACCGTCGAGATAGACGACCTTATCGACGAGAATTTCCTCATGCTTCCCCAAGGCTCGTTCGTAAGCGAGCTCGTCCTTTCCCTTTGTCGCGAAGCTGGATTTGGCCCACGTGTTACGTTCACCGGCAAACGAGCCGAGAACATCATCTCTCTTGTCGCACGCGGCGCCGGTGTCTCATTCCTCATGCGCAAGCCGGCGGAATCGCTTACCAGCGGAAAGGTAGCCTTGGTGCCGCTTGAGCCCGCGACGACCTCCGAGGTCAGGCTCTACCTCAAGCGGAACGCCGCGCACTCGCAGGCGGTCGTCTCGTTCATCGGCTTCCTCCCCTACCGTCAGCTCCTGCAGGGCGACCGTACATCTTCCACCGCGGCACGACCGTCATAATCCCCGCTGCTCCACAACCGCAGACCTGTGTCCGCAAACACGCTGACAACGGCACATAATACAAATATGCCTCGGGCGGCACGTCGCCGTCCGAGGCATATTTAGTTAAAGTGCGCAGAAAGACTAGTCCACCGAGATGTTGAGTGCCTTACCGCCCTCGTCCTTCTTGGTACCGATCACCATAGCGGCGACAAGAGCCAGAACGAAAGCGACCACACCGGAGATGACAAGGCCGATAAAGCCCGTGTCGATGCCGGCAGGGTTAATAAAGCTCGGGAAACCGAGCGGGCCGGAGGCGCCGAAGGCATAGAGCTTGGCACCCATGAGGCCGGCAATGGCGCCGCCTACACCAGCGGAAATAAAGGTTGCCCACATAAGGCGCTTACGCGGCAGCAAGATGGCGTAAAGCGCAGGCTCGTTGACACCGAAAATCGAAGAGACAAGGGCGGGAATGTTGACGGCAGCATTTTCCTCGGAGTCCTTGGTTCGGATGATCATGCCAAGCACAGCGCCGGCGATGGCACAACCGCCTGCATACACGAGCGGGTTAATGAGGTCATAGCCGTAGGTTGCGACATCGAGGAACCACAGCGGGATGATACCCCAGTGCAGGCCGAACATGACAAGCAGGCTCCAGAACGTGCCGATGACGAAGCCGGCGATGGCGGGTTGGAAGTTGATGAGCATCAGAATGATCTGGGCAACGATGTTGGAGAGGACCGTCATGACCGGACCGACCACAAGCAGGCCAAGGATGCCGCAAATGAGGAGCGTCAGGATGTTGGAGAAGAACGAGCTCACAAGCGCGGGCAGCGCGTTAGAAAGGGCCTTGTGTACCTTGGAGGCAATCCAGACGATAAAGATCGCAGGCAGAATCGTCGATGAGTAATTCTGCATGATCAGCGGGATGCCAAAAATATCACCGTAGACATTGGACTCGAAGACCGTGCCGGCGCCGAGCGTGTAGAGCGGATCTCCGCCCATAAGGCCAACGAGCGTCGGGTAGACGAGGATACCACCGAGCGCCATTCCCATAACGGGCTTAAGTCCGAACTTCTTGGCCGACGTCCAGCCAATGATTAGCGGAAAGTAATAGAAGACCGAATCTCCGATTGCCGAGAGCGTCACATAGGTATTGCTGTCCTTGGCAAGCCAACCGGCAACCGTGCAGAGCGCGAGCATCGACTTGATAAAGCCACCGGCCATAAGCACGCCAAGAACCGGCTGCAGAATCTCGGAAATGATGGCGAGCAGGCGCGAGAACGGATCGCCCTTCTTGACATTGTCGCCCTCATCGATATCGAGCGCGGGCTTGGTGTCGAACCCGCCAATCTGAACAAGGTCGTTGTAGACAGCCTCGACAGTGGCACCAATCACGACCTGATACTGTCCGCCAGCCTGGATGACGTCAACGACGCCCTTCGTCGCCTTAAGTTCATTGGTCTGGGCAAGTGATTCATCCTTGAGGTGGAAGCGGAGACGCGTAATGCAGTGACTCACGTCTAACACATTGTCTCGACCACCGACCTTTGTGATGATTTCATCGCAAAGCTTCTGGTATTTCATGGAATTCTCCTTTTTCAGAGCGGGGTATAGCATCGATTTCAGGCCTCCGTAGTCGACGTGGGAGGGCAAGGAACCCGCTTCCCCCTTTGTAATCCGCGGACGCACGTACGCCCGGGATGGGAAACGGCAGAGAAGATGGAAGATGCCGATCACATGGCAGGGAGCCTCATTGGCCCATGTCACGCAATCAGGTCTACAGACGCGAATCTGCTGCGCCGAGAAGTCTCGTCGTCTGGCAGAACTTGTCACACAGACGTTCCGGTTCGCCCTGGGGAATCTGAGTACGCTCGGTCTCAAAGGAGAGGCCGTACTCGCGTGCCGGAAGGAAATACTCGAAATAGCCGTTGGTGTAACCGCAAACTATTCCCTCGACCGGGCATTCGCGCTTCATGCGAATACCCAGGTCGCTGCCGAGCTCACTCGGGAACACAAAGAGATGCAGGCCGCCCAAACTGATGACGGCACACTTAAGCGTGAGCGAAAAGTCGTCATGGGCAACGGTGTGATAGAACGTCTGAGGCTCGATGCGGTCGAGAACGACCTCGCGATCGAGCTTGATCTGGGAAATCGCCTCGGCAAGACCGGTCGAAACGCGCTCGACCTCGGGAATGCCGCGTCCCTGGCGAAAATTGCGGTCGCTACAGTCGCCAGCAGCACCGACGACCATGGCCGGATAGTAACCAAGACTCTGAGCGAGCTTTTTGCCGGTAAGACCGGCGAGTTCGCTCGTGAGCTCCGTGCAGTCGGGTCCGACGCAAGCGGAATGCACCGCCCAGTTCACAAAGCCCGCAAATGGCTTGCCTTCGGTATCGAAGAACGATACGACAATGACCTCATTGTCGGCGAGTTCACCTGGGATGATGCGGTTGTCGTAGAAACCGGTGATGACCTGCTTGCCCAAGCGACAAATCGCGGGCTGTGCGTTGGCGCGGCACTCCTCAAAGCATTGGCAAATGGTATCGAGGAACCAGCGGTAGTAGTTCTCGTCGAATTTTCCCGTCCACCAGCTGCGGTGGTAAGCGACGATTGAAGTATGGTCGTGCGTCGCCGAGAGCAAAACGCAGTCACGGTCGATTCCATAGCGCTCGGCGAGCATTGTCTTGACTTCCTCGGCCATGCTTTCCTCGAACTCGAGGACATCGGCATTAAAAAGAAACACTTCACGTTCGCCTTGCTGGAAGAGGATGGCGTTGGCGAAGACGTCATCATGGACGCCCGTCGCAGGTTCAAGACGGTTGGGAAGATTGCGGTAGCCAATCAGGTAGATGTCGCCCTGTGGGGTAATTTTGCGGCGCGCGTGTCCAATGTTCATGCACGTTCTCCTTCTGTGTCACGCCGCATTCAAGGCGGCAATGATGATTTCGACGAGGCGCTCATGGGATCCGGCGGCAAAACCGGAGTTCATAGCCTCATAGGTGATTTTTTCGTACGC
Organism: uncultured Collinsella sp.; assembly: GCA_900542965.1. GTDB lineage: Bacteria > Actinomycetota > Coriobacteriia > Coriobacteriales > Coriobacteriaceae > Collinsella. The sequence continues at coordinate 12,972 of UQPY01000022.1, read as the reverse complement.
GTCGGGAGCCGGTAGGTACTTCTGTCCGCCGTTGACGAGCGTGGCAAAGAACACAGAGCCGGACCGGGCGGCGCGCACAGTGGCGCCGAATGCACTCGAGACCTCGGGTTGTACGCCGACAAGCTCGACGTTTCCCAGCCGGAGCAGATAGACCCTCGTGCGCTGCTCGCCAGCGGCATGAAACTCATACGTTCGGTGCGGAGCCAAAGAGTGAAAATCGGCGCGTGTCTGAGCGGGCAGGAGAACGTCGACCGTGCGGGCATCGATGCCGGTAGCGTCATCCTCACGCGCCATGCGAGCGGCTTCGATCAAAGCATTGCCCAAGGCCTGCCCCTGCTGGTGCAGCATGCGGTATCCGTCCTCATGGGCATCGACCGTCTGCTTAACGCCGGCCGCATCGAACATGACGTTCATGGCGCGCTCCGCCGGACCTTGGTCGCCCGCGGCGCCTGGCAGCAACAGGGCAACGCCGCCCAGCTCGCGCTCGAGTGACATGGCGGCAAAACCAAAGAGGTCTCCGCTCGCCATGCGCCTCCCCTCGGAGTCGCGCGACCCGTCGAGCACGGAGGACTGAACGTCCGCCGTCGCGAGCACGGCAACATACTCGCCCCCGGCATCCCTTATGGCGAGTACGGGCATCGTGTGGTCGGCAAACCCCCTGGGATTCGAGCCCAACCACCAGCCGGCAGGCGTCTCAATGTCGCGATTAACGTTCACGGGGCATTCGCCCTCCACAGTGGCGAGCGTGGCAGAGTGAATGCCCGCAACAGCGCGCTCGACAGCCGTGCGGGCGGCAGCGACGAGCGCTGCGCGATAGCGCTCGTTGCGATCGCGGGCAGCAGCATCGGCAAGATGCCCGGGAGTGCGAACGTGAGGCATGGAAAACGTGTGGGTAGGAACCACCCAAGAATAAGCACCGCTGCAATTGGCGGCATCCTCAACAACCTCACGCAGATCGGCGAGTAGAGCCGGAGCGATCGAGGTGACCTCAAGCGAAAGGACGCAGGCGCGTCGCCCCGTCCCCTCGATGATAAGGGCACGGGCGAAGACCTCATGACGGAGTTCGTCGAAACCGTCGAACGGCAACACGTCCCCAAGATCGATGGCAACACGAGCGGCCCCAGCCCTCATCTCTCCTTCGCCCATGGCAGATACTCCCCTCTGATTGCCGCTCACTCGACACCGTACAGTTGCTGCGCCGTACCGCCAAGCACAAGGTCGCTGTCTGTATCGCTCAGATTTGCAGCGCGAACGCAGGCGACACCCTCGGTGAGCCACTCGCGTTTGACGGGATAGCTCGTGCCAAAAACAATATGGTCTGCACCCAGCACGTCAACCGCGCAGGCGAGGAGTGTCTTGCCCCAAGGCTGGGCATGGGACATGTCGAAATAGATGTTGTTCTCGAGGTGCCTGGAAACGGTCTCGGTATCGACCTGAAAACGGCCAGAAGCATCAGGGCGCTTGGGACCATGAGGCAGCAGCATCTCCTTGAACGCAAAGTATGCGCCGCCGAGCATGGAGTGAACCATCTTGATATTGGGATAGCGCTCAAAGAAATCACCAAAGATCTCTCGGCCGATCGCCGTAGTTTGGTCGACGCAGCGGCCATAAGAGCGGCGAAGGTTGTCGTACGCGAGAAGCGACTCGTTCTCGACCGGCACGGGAACATGGTGCACGTAAACGGTGACATGGCGTTCGTTCAGGTGCTCGAAAAAGCTCGAGAAGACCTGGTCGTCGAGATAGCGCTTGCCGTAGTGAGCGCAGAGCTGCACGCCCGCAAAACCATCGTCGAGCCTGCGGTCGAGCTCCTCCAAATTCGCTTTGGTGCCAAAGGGCGGCACGGCGACAAGCGGAATCAGACGGCCATTTGACGCCTTCGCGTCAGCAGCCATACCGTCGTTGAAACGCCGGCACATCTCGAGCGACATCCACTCGTGGCAGCCGGGGAGCTTGAGGATCGCCTTGTCGACCCCCGCCTCATCCATATCGGCCAAGCGCTTCTCGAGGGTGTAGTCGCCCTCAATGTAGTTAAGACCCGGAGAACCGGCGGGCATCTCGATCACGATCTGTCGTTTGCCGGCGGAATTCATGGTCAGATAGCCTTCGGTGTCATAGGCGCGGGGTACCTCGGCCAAAAACTGTTCGCAGAGCGTCTCGTCATGAAAGATGTGCTCGTCGAACCAGTAGGAATTTGCATCGATAATCATTGGTTGGAACCGCCTTTCATCTTGTTGAAAACATTCTAGAAAAGCAGGTACCCGGACATCAATTCCAGCTTAAGCCCACTGTATTCCATTTTGGAATAGAACTTACCGCTCACACGCGAACCTCGCCCGCTCAACGAGACAAGCGCTAACAGCACGGGCTTAGACAGAAAACGGTCGGCCCGCATCCGTTGCGGGCCGACCGTTTCATTACAGGCTACCTTTGCCGTTACGCCTGACGATAATGGTCGAAGAAGTCGGCGAGGTCTTCGAGGGACTCTTTGAGTACTTCCATGCGCGGCAGGTACACGATGCGGAAGTGGTCGGGCTCGCCCCAGTTAAAGCCGCCGCCGCGCGTGATGAGGATCTTCTTCTCGTGCAGCAGGTCGAGGGCAAACTGCTCGTCATCGGTGATGTTGAACTTTTTAACATCCATCTTGGGGAAGATATAGAACGCCGCGCGCGGCTTGACCACCGAGATGCCGTCGATCTTGTTGAGCGCCTCATACACAAAGTTGCGCTGCTCGTAGACACGACCGCCCGGGCGGATATAGTCGTTAACCGACTGATGGCCGCCAAGCGCCGTCTGGACGATCGACTGAGCCGGCACGTTGGAGCACAGGCGCATGTTGGAGAGCATGTTGATGCCCATGATGAAGTCGCTCATGCAGCGCTGGTTGCCCGAAAGCACCATCCAGCCAATACGATAGCCCGCAATCATGTGCGACTTGGACAGGCCGCTAAAGGTGACGCAGGGCAGGTCGGGAGCGAGCGAGGCAATCGAGACGTGCTCGTAGCCGTCCATGCACAGGCGGTCGTAGATCTCATCGGCAAAGATCATGAGCTGATGCCTGCGTGCAACCTCGACGATGCCCTCGAGCACCTCGCGCGGATAGACGGAGCCCGTGGGGTTGTTGGGGTTGATGATGACGAGGGCCTTGGTCGCGCTCGTGATCTTGGACTCCATATCCTCCGGGTCGGGATACCAATCGGCCTGCTCGTCGCACAGATAGTGCACAGGATGGCCGCCGGCAAGGGTCGCGCACGCCGTCCAGAGCGGATAGTCGGGGCTGGGGATCAGAATCTCGTCGCCATTGTCGAGCAGCGCGTTCATCGAAAGCTGAATAAGTTCGGACACGCCGTTGCCCGTGTAGATGTGCTCCATCTGAACATTGGGCAGGCCCTTGATCTGCGAGTACTGCATAATCGCCTTGCGCGCAGAGAACAGGCCGCGCGAGTTGGAATAGCCTTCGCAGTCGGGCAGCTGCTGGCGCATGTCCTTGATGACCTCGTCGGGCGTACGGAAACCGAAGGGCGCCGGATTGCCGATATTGAGCTTGAGGATGCGCTCACCCTCGTCCTCCATACGGGCAGCCTCGTCGACGACGGGACCGCGCACGTCATACAGGACGTTATCGAGCTTGGTGGATTTAGAAAAAGTACGCATGGTGGCGCTCCTTGGAATTTGAGCTGAGGGACTAGGTTCGGATTTGGCAACTTTACGGGACGGAGGGGTCTCACCTTGGTCGGCGTCACCGGCAAGCAGCCAGGTAACATCGACCTCCAAAATGCGGGCGAGCAGCTCTGCCACATCGCGCCGCGGAATCGTCTTGCCGCTCACATATTGGCTCATCTGACTCTTGCCGAGTTTTTTGCCGAGCATCTCCGATGCGCGGATTACGTCCGACTGGCGAACGTCGCGATCGGACATAGTCTGTCGCAGGCGATCGCTAAACGTCTCTTGGGCCACTAGAACCTCCTTGCTGGCAAAGTTCAATTTACTGAACACGAATTGAACCTGAGTTCAATTTAGGCAGCAGTATAGCGCGACGCATTATCCGAAAGTTCAATTTCATAAGAAAATGTACCGAGCCCCGAGAATTGTCCCAAAGTGGACAACAGGTACGCGCTTTTAGAGATATTCAAGGAAACGAGCCGCCGCAAGAGAAACGTCAGCCGTGCGATATATGGCATTAATCTGGCGATGAGGATGTCCCTCGAGCGGGCGCACGGCAATATCGAACTGGCAGCGGCGCAAGATGAGCGCCGGAAGAATGCTCACGCCCAGACCGTCCTCGACCATGGCCATAATCGCATAGTCATCCCAGGTCGACAGTTTTGAGCGCACCGTCAGGCCCGCGCGGCGAAACAGCGGCGTAATCTCGTCGTCGCCACCGCGTTCCAGCAGAATAAACTGCTCGTTGGCCAAATCGGCAAGGGAAACGACCTCCGCGGTGGCAAGCGAGGAGTCCGCTGGCACCACGGCCATCAGCTCGTCTTGCACCAACGGCCGCGACGCCATGCCGGCGCCGCGTGGCTCACGCGGAATAAAGCCCAGGTCGCAGCGGCCTTCCGCCACCCATTGCTCTATCTCGGAGTAATCACCCATCAACAGCTCGTAATCGACGTCCGGATGATCGGCGCGAAACCGCGCGATCACCGGCGGCAGCACATGGGTCGCCACACTCGAAAACGTACCGATACAGATCTTGCCACGCATGAGCCCTCGCATCTCGTCCACGCGTCGCTGCAGGCGGCCAAACTCTTCGCATAACGCCTCGACCGCCGGCATGACCTGCCGCCCGTCGGCAGAAAGCACCACGCCCTCGCGGCTTCTATCGAGCACTTTAAAGCCCCAGTCGGCCTCAAGGTCGCCCACCATGCGGCTCACGCCCGACTGCGAATAGTTCAGCCGCTCTGCAGCACGCGTAAAGCTGCCGGCACGTACCGTCTCGAGCAGCACTTGCATCTTTTGGATATTGGTCTCCACAGCACGTCCCCACCATTGCATGAGTATTTGTCATGTCATCCATGCATTATATTCGCTTTTCTTCTAAAGCCAGTTCACCCATAGTGAACATGCTCGGATATAGAGGAGATGTCAGTGCATGAACAACGGACTGTTTACGTACCTAGCAGCATTGCTATTGTTTGGCTCCAACGGCATCATCGCCGCTGCCATCGCGCTGCCGAGTTCCGATATCGTGCTCTTGCGCACGTTTTTGGGCGCGCTCTCACTCGTTGTCATACTCGTCACTACGCAACGCCATAAGTTGCAGGCGCCATCTCGCCCCCGCGAAGCCGCAGCCCTCCTCCTCTCGGGAGCCGCACTGGGCGCCAGCTGGATTTTTCTGTTCCGCGCCTACCAGACGATCGGCGTCGGCATATCCTCGCTGCTGTATTACTGCGGCCCCATCATCGTTATGGCCCTTTCCCCGCTCATCTTTGGCGAAAAGCTGACCGGTGGCAAAATCGCCGGCTTTATCGCCGTTGCTTGCGGTGCTTTTCTCATTGCAGCACAAGGTCTAGGCGGCAATATGCCCATTGCGGGTATCGCCTGCGGCATCGCCTCGGCATTTTGCTATGCGCTGATGGTCATCGCTAGCAAGGGTGCGCCACACATCGAAGGCCTCGAGAACTCCACGCTCCAGGTGAGCGCCGCCTTTGTGACCGCGCTGGTCCTTACGCTCATCACGCAGGGCGCTCCCTTATTCCTGTCCGCCGGCGTCGCCGCCGGTATTGATTGGCGCGCCGTCGCCATGCTCGGCGTCGTCAACACTGGCATCGGTTGCCTGCTCTACTTTAGTGCCGTCGCCAAGCTGCCCGTCCAGACCGTCGCGGTCGTCGGCTACCTCGAGCCGCTTTCGGCCGTTGTATTCTCCGCCGTCCTTTTAGGCGAAGCCATAACACCAATCCGCCTAATGGGAGCCGCACTTATCATCGGCGGCGCGATTTTTTGCGAACTCGCCGGCAAACGCGCAAATGCCAAGGCCGGCATCGCCCAGACAGCACGTGCTTAAAAGCCCCTCTTCAGTTTTGAAGCAGGGGCGCGTCCGCGGTTATCACATTGCAGCAAGCCATTCAGTGGATATGCCCCTGCTTTGAAATGCTACCTGCGTACATGAATAATCCCCAGTTGAGGATTATTGTCTAAAATCACCCGATGTGCCAAACTGCTCTTGTATGTATAAAGACGGCATAAAGGTTATCTGTCCCAGACAGATAACCGGATGTCTAAGGGAGTCCACGTGGCACACAACAAATTGGAGGTAAGCCCCCAAGACCAGCGTAGTCAAGGCGGGCATGGAGCCATTCCCCTCTCCGCTGGCATGCTGCTCGTAACGCTCGGCGTCGTCTATGGCGACATCGGCACGAGTCCCATGTACACCATGAAATCAATCGTCGCCAACAACGGCGGCATCGGTACCGTCAGCGAGGACATGATCCTGGGCGCTCTTTCGCTCGTCATCTGGACCATGACGCTCGTGACCACGGTCAAATACGTGGTAATCGCCATGAAGGCCGACAACCACAACGAAGGCGGCATCTTCGCCCTGTTCAGCCTCGTACGCAAGGTGGCACCATGGCTGATTCTGCCCGCCATGATCGGCGGTGCGGCACTGCTCGCTGACGGCATCCTCACCCCCGCCGTCACGGTCACCACAGCCATCGAGGGTCTGCGCACCATCGAATGGGGCCATGCGCTGCTGGGCGACGGCCAGACCAACGTCATCATCATCACCATCATCATTATCTGCGGCCTGTTTCCCATGCAGCGCGCCGGCACCTCGTCGATCGGCAAGCTCTTCGGCCCGCTCATGACACTATGGTTCCTGTTCTTGGCTGGCGCCGGTCTGTTCAACATGCTCGGCAACCTGTCCATCTTGCGCGCGCTCAACCCCATTCGCGGCATCATGTTCCTGTTCTTGCCCATCAACCACTCGGGCATCATGGTGCTCGGCTTCGTTTTTCTGTCGACAACCGGTGCCGAGGCGCTCTATTCGGACATGGGTCACGTGGGCAAGGCAAACATCTATGCATCCTGGCCGTTTGTTAAGGCGGCCCTTATCCTCAACTATCTGGGTCAGGGAGCTTGGCTGCTCGCCAATAACTCCAACCCCCAGATGCTCGCGATGGATATCGTCAACCCGTTCTATATGATGCTCCCCGAGCCCCTACGCCCCTTTGCCATCGTGCTTTCGGCCGTGGCGGCCATCATCGCCTCACAGGCGCTCATCACCGGCTCGTTCTCGCTTGTATCCGAGGCAACGCGCCTCAACCTTATGCCGCACCTGCGCATCCACTACCCCAGCGACACCAAGGGCCAGCTCTACATTCCGCTCGTCAATAACATCATGTGGGTCGGCTGCATCTTCATCGTGCTGCTGTTCCAAAACTCCGAGCGCATGGAGAGTGCCTACGGCCTCGCCATTACCGTGACCATGCTTATGACCACCACGCTTTTGACGAGCTATATCGCCGGCATTCTCAAGCACAAGCTGGGCGCCTGCGTCTTCGCCCTGCTTTTTGGCGCCATCGAGCTGTGCTTCTTTGCCTCGTGCCTCACTATGTTCTTTGACGGCGGCTATGTGATGATCTTCCTGGCCGCACTGCTGTTTGGCCTTATGTACGTGTGGCGTCGTGGCACCGCCATCGAGCGCACGCAAACGATCCTGCTGCCCGTCTCCAAGTACATCGATCAGCTCAACCGCCTGCGCAACGACGAGACCTACCCCGTGCTCGCCGACAATCTGGTGTTCCTCACCAACAGCCCCGATCCGCTCACGCTCGACCGCGACGTGCTCTATTCCATCCTGGACAAGCATCCCAAGCGCGCCAAGGCATATTGGTTCATCAACGTGCACGTTACCGACGAACCCTATACGCACGAGTATTCCGTCGAGACCTTTGGCACGGACTTTTTGTTCCGCGTGCGCCTGGACCTGGGCTTTAAGGTCAACCAGCGCGTCAACGCCTATCTGCGTCAGATCGTCGGCGACTTGATGGCATCGGGCGAGCTGCCGCCGCAACATCACACCTACTCCATCTACGAGACGCGCGGCAACGTGGGCGATTTCCGCTTTTGCATGCTGCGCAAGATGCTTGCCCCCGAAACGGACATCAACCGCAATGACCACCGCGTGATGGCCATCAAGTACGCCGTCCGCCGCGCCTGCGGAAGCCCGGCACGCTGGTACGGTCTTGAGAACTCGGCCATCATCATCGAGTACGTGCCGCTGTTTGCCCGCATGCGCCCGGCCGTTAAGCTCGTGCGCACCCAGGTGCCGCTCGAGGTTCAGATCGAAGAGGCCGAGGAAATGGAAGTCGACATCTTCTCGGACGACCTGGTCAACGGCAACGAAGCCGGTAAGGACATGAACGTCGATCCCACCGAGCTGCTCGAGAGCGTCGCCGATACGCCCGAACAGCAACAGCTCGACGGCCTCGAGAGCGAACAACTCAACGACGCCAACTTCTAGCGACGTCACAAATCGACGACAGCGGCCCTGCATCTCACGGGAGACGCAGGGCCGCTTTGCATTGCAGTAAAGCTATCGGCTACGAACGGCGCGGCTCGGGAACCACGAGCCTATCGGGGCTCGCGCCCTCGGCATCCATCAGGCTCACGTAGCGAATCGACGGATCATCATACATCGCGTAGTAATAATTGCCCGTGCGCGCGCTAAAGCATCCGGTATAGATAGTCTTCTCGAACTTGCCATCGCCCATCCTGGACGCCCCCTCAATCATCACCACGCCCTCGAGCGAGCGGAACATGCGGACGACGTTTTCGGTCTCGCTCTCCTTTTGCGGGTAATTGGCATTGAGGTACGCCGCCTTTACAAAACGGCTCGGCGAATAGCAGTCACCCGGAATACCGCGCATGCCGGCACCCGCGCCATAGGGCTTGAGCTCGGCGCCACGCCATGTCGCCGTCTGCGGAAAATCGCTTGTGGCCGTGATATAGGTGCGCAGGTTTTCCATGTGCCACGGGAAGGTGGGCTGATTGGCAAGGGTGTCGACCGGATCGTCGTATACATGCAGGCCGTCAGCCATCATCTCGACCACGATGCTACGCTGGCTGTCGCCGATAATCCAATGGAGCAGCGACACGCCCAGCCCCTTTCCGGCAGATTTGGCGACAATCACCGTGTCGCGCAGCGCGGCCTCGACCTCATCGACCGTCGAGAACGTCGCTGCCACCCACAGGGGAAACTCATAGGCCGCGATATTGGTCTTGCCGTCGACAGGGTCCTCGGCATACTCGGCATAACCCGGGAAATTGAGACCCGCCACGGCGAGGCCCGCATCGTTGCCGCAGTCGAAGAACATAGGGTAGTTCTTGTAATCGATGCACATACCGATCACCGCGTGTGCCGCTGTCGCGTCGTCGATAAACGAATACGGAATGTGAAACCCGCGCGGCATCACGCGAACCTGTTGGCCGTAGTCAAAGCTCCAGTCGAGGTTGCGGCCCAGATACATGTGGCCAGAATTATCGGTAAATCGAATGCTCGTGCACATAGTGCCTCCTAGCTTTACGTTCTTGCTAAGGTTATTGTCTCCAAACAAAAAGGCGCTAAACACAAAAGCCCGGACATGACAACAATGTCACGCCCGGACTATTCAAGCAGGATAAACTCAACCAAGTTAACCCCGCAGGTCGTCTAAGGGGTCAAAGTGCCGCAGATTGCCACGAAAGAGGAGTGAAGCGTACTTAAGGTACGCGAGCGACGATTGAGCGGCAAGGTGCGGTGCTTTGGTCCCCTTAGACCAACTTTCCAAGACAGTGATCGATCATATGCTGGATCATCTGCGCCTCAAAGCCCGCGTAGTCGCGGCGGCACTCCTTCATCTTGCCGTCGGCGATCTGGTCAAAGGCAACCTTGCACTTGATGTAGCGCGTGGACTTGGTGACCTCCTCGTGCGTCAGGCAGCTCTCCTCCATCTTGCTGGCGCCCAGGCCAAACACCAGACGGGGGTTGTAGAGCACGTGGGGCTCGCCGGCATCGTCCAGGTAGACGCAAACCTTCTTGGTAACGCCAATCTGGTTAGCGGCAAGGCAGCCGGCATCGTCGAGCGACTTGATGGTATCGATCAGGTCCTGAGCAACCGACTCGTCCTCGACGGTCGCAACCTCGCAACGCTGGGACAGGATAGCCTCGTCGTGGCAAAGCTCTTTAATCATACGTTCCTCCATAGGGGTCGTTGTAACCGCTTAAGTATACGGTACCCACACATTTTCATGCGAAAAATACCATCCGTCTGCTACAAAGCGCCGAACATCAACATGCGAGGAACAACAGCGTCGTAAAGGGGCTATAGTAGTTGAGTTCGTGTCAATCGGCCTAAACTCGGGGCCGAACAAGGAAAGGGTATGCATGGACGAACTTTTTCACGTCAGTGAGCGCAAGTCCACAATCGGGACCGAACTCCGCGCTGGACTGACAACATTCCTGGCGATGGCCTACATCATCGCCGTCAACCCCGCGGTGCTCTCGGGCGCTGGCATCGATGCGGGAGCGCTCGCCTGCGCCACCTGCCTGGGCGCCGGCATCATGACCATCTGCATGGGCATCTTCGCCAACCGCCCGCTCGCCTGCGCATCGGGCTTAGGCGTCAACGCGATGATCGCCGGAATCACCACCACCGTCTGCGGCGGTGACTGGCACGTGGCCATGAGCGTCATCTTCCTCGAGGGTATCGTCATCTTGCTGCTCGTGCTTTGTGGCCTGCGCGAGGCCATCATGGACGCCATCCCGGTTGTCCTGCGTCACGCCATCTCGGTGGGTCTGGGCCTGTTCATCGCCATGATTGGCCTGTGCGATGCCGGCATTATCACCGCTGGCGCCGGTACACTCGTCGGTCTGGGCGACATCACCTCCCCCACCTTCATCGTCGGCATCATCTCCATCCTGGTGACGGTCGCCCTCGCCTGCCGCAACGTCCCCGGCTCGCTGCTCATCGGCATCGTCGTCGCCGTCATCGCCGGTATCCCCCTAGGTGTGACCCAGGCTCCGACCGGTATCATCGCCCCGCTCGACTTCTCGAGCATCGGTGGCCCCATCGCCGACGCCGGCGGCGTGCCCGCCATCGTCAAGGTCCTTACCGACCCCACGCTCCTCGTCATCTCGTTCTCGCTGCTCATGAGTGACTTCTTCGACACCATGGGCACCGCGATGGCCGTGGCCAAGCAGGGCGAGTTCCTCACCGACGACGGCAACGTCGAGAATATCAAGGAGATCCTGATCGTCGACTCCGCCGCCGCTGCTGTGGGCGGTTTCATGGGCGTCTCCTCCATCACCACCTTCGTCGAGTCCACCTCTGGCGCTGCCGACGGTGGCCGCACGGGCCTCACCTCCGTCACCACCGGCGTGCTGTTCATTCTCGCCGCGTTCTTCTCCCCCATCGTCACCATCGTTTCCAGCGCCGCCACCTGCGGTGCTCTGGTCTACGTCGGCTACCTCATGATGAGCGAGGCCTCCGAGATCGACTGGTCCGACGTGTCGCAGGGTTTCCCGGCGTTCATGATTGTCGCCGGCGTGCCCTTCACCTACTCCATCTCTGCCGGCATTGGCCTGGGCTTTATCGCCTACGTGATCGTCGCGCTCTTTAAGGGCGAGGCCTCCAAGATCAAGCCGCTCATGTGGATCGCAGCCCTTGCCTTCCTCGTCTACTTCTTCGTGGCGTAACAGCATAGTCTGCTAAAGCAAAACAACAAGGCGCGGAGTCGCATCGAGCGGCTCCGCGCCTTTCTTTTAGCGTCTGCCCCCGTGCCAGCGTGCGACAATTGAGGCTGTCAATATCACAGCACCGAGAGAAGCCTGCCTTGGAAGCGCATCAGAAGCAGATAACCGTTTATTCAGAGTGTGCGGAAGGCGCGCCTGTCATCTACCTCCCCGTGGTCATGGGCGACGGTAGCGATGTTTATGACCGCTGCCGAGAGCTCGACTGTCCGCCATTCACCCTTGTCGCCATTGGCGGGCTCGATTGGAATCGCGAGCTGAGCCCCTGGGCATGCGACGGGACCGTACGCGATGCCGAGCCTTTCGGCGGCCAAGCTGCCGATTTTCTTGATGAGCTGCTGAATCAGATAATCCCCCAGGTCGAGTCGTCGCTTCCTCAGCCGCCCACCTGGCGCGGCATTGCCGGTTACTCGCTCGCGGGCCTCTTCGCACTCTGGTCCCTCTGGCAAACCGACGCCTTTGACCGCGCGGCGAGCGCATCGGGGTCGCTGTGGTTTCCCGAATTTGTCGACCGTGCCAGTACGGCCCCTTTTGCCGGCAGCCCGCAAGCCGTCTATCTATCACTCGGCAAAAAGGAAACCAAGACGCCCAACCGCATGATGCGGCATGTACTCGACGACACACGCGCGATGGAAGCGTTGCTCGTCGAGCGCGGCATCCCAACAACGCTGGAGCTCAACCCCGGCAATCACTTTGCCCAAACCGACTTACGCATGGCCCGCGGCATACACCGGATACTGACACATTAAAAATGGTGCCCACACGCATATACGCATGGGCACCATATCTTGTTTTAGCTGAACGCAGCTGCTACTCAGCAGCCTCCTCAAGCTCGGAGACATCAAACTCAAAGTCGTTACCCGGCAGGATGGCGTTGAGCACAATGCCCACCAGTGAGCCCACGGCAATGCCGGACAGCGAAATGGTCACGCCGCCCAGCTCCAACACGATGGCGCCGGCGGTGCTGTACGCGATGCCGAGCGAAAGCACGAGCACCAGCGCGGCAACCAGCACGTTGCGGTTGTTCTGGAAATCGACCTGGTTCTCGATGAGGTTGCGGACGCCCACAGCGCTGATCATGCCGTAGAGCACGAGCGACACACCGCCGATCACACACGCCGGCATGGCCGCAATGACAGCCGCGAACTTGGGGCAGAACGAAAGCACGATGGCGCAACACGCGGCAATCAAAACCACCCTTAAAAAGGGTGGTTTGCTCTTAGGGTATAACCCACGGGCCC
>UQPY01000021.1 GCA_900542965.1 uncultured Collinsella sp. | reverse complement strand
ACGAGCCGGAGAGCACTTAATGTGCTCTCCGTGCGAGCAGGACTGTCCGAGCAGGGAACCTTACGTTCCGCGCCGCCGGGCAGACGAACCAGTTATGAGCGACCCGCTACTTGATCTTGGTCGTGCCCGGTGCCAGGTTGGGGTCGGTCTCGTTGGCCTCGGTCTGGAAGTGCTCGGTGTACACGTTCTTGCCGTCGCGGAACATCTCGTAGTACTGCATCTTGGCGTAATCTTCGCGCGCCTTGGTGGCGGCTGCGGCGGCGGCATCGTCACCGGTGACGTTGGAGGAAAGCGCCCAGCGCAGGCTGGCGTCCTCGTAGCCCACCGAGTTGATGGCGGGCAGCGACTCGCGCAGCGTCATGTGCGCTTTCTGGTAGTCGGTCAGCGGTGCGCCGATCAGCTGCATAAGCTGCGTGGACAGGTAGTTGGTGGACAGGTCGTCGACCTCGCTCGTCTGGTCGCAGCCGGCAACGTCGTAGTTGGCCCAGATGATGTAGTCGGTCTGCCACAGACGTTCCTGGTGCGTGGCGTCGTCTTCGCCGGTAAACCACTTGTCGTTGAACTTGGACGGGAAGAACGGCTGGTGGTCGCCCCAGAACACCACGACTACCTTACGGTCGAGCTTGCTCAGGGCGTTTAGGAAGTAGCGAAGCGCCTGGTCGGACTGCTCGATGCACGAGACATACTCGTCGACATCGGAGAGCGTGCCGTCCTCGACGGTCTTGGCGTCCAGATCGGTCGTGTCGATATTCAGGTGCATCTGCTTATCGACCGGCAGCAGACCCGTATCGTAGCCCGAGTGGTTCTGCATGGTCACGTCGAAGATAAACTGCGGATCGGCGTTCTGGTCGAGCAGCTCAAGAATCTTGTCGTAGGTAGCCTGGTCGGTCACCATGCCGCGCAAGGTGTCGGCTCCCTGGAAATCGTTGATGGACAGGAACTGGTCAAAGCCAAAGTCCTTGTAGACGTTCTCGCGGTTCCAGTTGGTTGCGTGATTGGGGTGCATAGCCGTGGTGGAATAGCCGAGCGATTTGAACTGCTCTGCCAGGTTCCCGGTCGTTTCCATGTTGTAGATGGTGTAGGGGTACACGCCCGAGCCCAGGTTGGCCATGGAGTTGCCGGTCATAAACTCAAACTCGGTATTGGCGGTGCCGCCGCCGTAGGCGCTCACGTAGAGCTTGCCGCGGCTGAGGCAGTTGGACAGGCTCTTAAAGTACTGCGGGCCCTCGTAGCCGGCGCGCATGTTCTGATAGATCGACAGATCCGAGAAGGTCTCGTTCATGATGGCGATGACCGTGGGCTTCTCGCTGTCGAACTGCTCCTTTGCGGCGGTGCGCTCGTCACTCTTGGCTGCGTCGGACTTGTCGTAGGCCTTGGCGTACTTTTTGAGCGTGGCCTTGGCATCGTCGACGGAGTAGTCGGCGGGTTTGGGCGGCTTGATGGACTGCGCTGCACTAATAAAGGCGGGCAGGTAGCCCTCGCGCCAGTAGCTCTCGAGCGGGCGCCAGGTATAGACGGTGATGCCGAGGGTGTTGTAGTAGTCGATGAGCGTGACGTGCGCGGTCACGCCGCCCAGGCACAGCACGGCGACGAGCAGATTGGTGAGCAGCATGCGCTTGGCGTTGGCGGCGCCCTTCTGACGGTGCGGTGCCACCAGGCCGGCGTACTCGCACAGCAGCATAGCGATGGCGGTAAAGCCCATGGACAGCACGCAGAACAGCGAGATGGAGAAGGTGTAGCCGGTGCCGGCGACCGCGGCGGCGGTGGAGATGGCCGAAAGGTCGCCCGGCTGGATGGGCATGGATTTAAACGTGATGACGAAGAACTCGGCAATGCCCAGGACAAAGAGGGCAAAGGCCAGGACCGCGGGAGCTGCGCCGTGGCGCTGGAACAGGAAGAACAGGCCGACCATGAGCGTGGTGATGATGGCCCACTCGAGCAGGATGCACAGGGGGTAGACCCAGGTAAAGTCGTGGTTGGACGAGACCTCCATGCCCAGCAGCGCAAAGACGCCGGCGAGCAGCAGGCACAGGACGGCGGCGACGAGCGGTTTGCCCACAAAGGCGCCGCGCAAACGAGCGAGCTTGCCGGTGGGGGTGGGCGCATCGGCCGAGGCGAACGCAAAGACGCGCGGGGCGATGCGGTCGCGGGCGATACTGGCCCAAGCGCAGCCGGTGAGGATGGCATTGGTCAGGATGAGCATCACAAAGGCGAGCGGCTCGTTTTGGGCGACGAGGCCAATGGCGCCCCAAATGGTCAAAAAGAGCTGGAACAGGCCGAAGGCGACGCTCCACCCAAGAGCGCTTTTGGCAACGGTGCCCGACTGAGCGCGAATGGCCTTGGCCTCGCGCAAAACAAGGTAGACGGTCGCCGCAAGACCGACGAGCGAGATGGCGGCAGCGAACATGCTGAGACTCCTCACAAACTTAAAACCTACGAAAGCGGGGGTTTACCCGATTGTTACCTAAATATGCGCTGCATTTGCGGGCTGCGCACAACAACCAGCCATATTAACGCGCATGTGCGGCGGTGTGGCTCAATGTAGTGGCGACCTGCGCGATAATGGACGGGAATTACACGGAAACGTAAAGGCTTCTTAAAGAATTAGCGAGGATGAGGCGATGAACGAGCAGGTTTGCACCAAGGCTGTGGATACGTGTGGCTATCCGGTCGAGACCACGGGCAATGCGGTGCTGGACACGTTGGAGCACCGTTCCTCCACGCGTGCCTTCGCGCGTGATGACGACGATCGTCCCGTGGCGGTGACCGACGAGCGGCGGGCGGCGATTCTGCATGCGGCGAGCCGTGCGCCGTCGGCAGGCGCCATGATGATGTATTCCATCGTGAGCATTCGCGAGCAGGCTACGCTGGATCGTCTGGCCGACCTGTGCGACCACCAGCCCATGATCGCCAAGGCGCCCTGGGCACTAATATTTGTGGTCGATTATGCCAAGTGGATCGATCTGTTTGAGCACGTGGGCTGCTTTGAGCCCGAGTTTGTCGAGCGCACGGGTAAGGCGCCCCGCCGCGCGCCGGGTTTGGGCGACTTTGCCATCGCGGCCCAGGACGCCGTGATCGCCGCGCAAAACGCCGTGGTCGCCGCCGAGGCCCTGGGGCTGGGGAGCTGCTACATCGGCGATGTTATCGAGAATGCCGAGGAAGTTGCCGGGCTGCTGGACTTGCCGCCCTATACCATGCCGCTGTCGATGCTCATCATCGGCACGCCTCGTAAGGAGCGTCCGGCCATTGCGCATCCCGTGGTGAACCTGGTGCACGAGGAGCGCTACTGCCGCGCCGATGCCGCGACCATGGACGCGCAGGTGGCCGAGATGGACGCGATGTTCCGTCCGCATGCCCGCGTGGTGGGGGAGCGCGTCGTGGACATCTATACCCGCAAGCACACGAGTCCCTTTATGGCCGAGATGAGCCGCTCCATGGAGTGGTGGTTCAAAAATTGGCTCGGAAAATGACGGATGCGACAAAGAGACAGTCCCTTTGTCACATTCCATATCGCCGAGGTGGCTTAAAGGCCGTATAAATGTTTATCTAGCTGGGAAAACAGTGCCATTCAAACATGGGCCGATTACCTATAATTCCTTCGAACATTAAAGTTGGGAGGAAACCGGCTTATGGAACAAAAGGCCAAGGAGGCAGCTTCGCACGCTGCGATTCCTGTGAGCATCTCGGCGATGCTCGTCACGCTGGGCGTGGTGTACGGCGATATCGGCACCAGCCCTATGTATGTAACCAAGGCGCTCGTTGCCGGCAACGGCGGCATCGGAAGCGTCACGGAGGAGTTCGTGCTCGGCGCGCTCTCCCTTGTCGTGTGGACGGTCACGTTGCTGACCACCATCAAGTATGTGCTCATCTCGCTGCGCGCCGATAACCATGGCGAGGGCGGTATCTTTGCCCTGTACAGTCTGGTCAAGCGCTGTGGCAAGTGGCTTATCATCCCCGCCATGCTAGGTGGCGCCGCGCTGCTCGCCGACGGCATCCTCACGCCGGCCGTTACCGTTACCACGGCCATCGAGGGCCTGCGCACCATCCCGGCGGTCCATGCCGTGCTGGGCGATGACCAAGGCCGCGTCGTCGCCATTACGCTCGCCATCATCATCGTGCTCTTCTTGGTACAGCGCATCGGTACGGCCAAGATCGGTCACGCCTTTGGCCCCATCATGACGCTGTGGTTCCTGTTCCTGGGCGGCACGGGTCTGTTCTTTGTCTTCCAGCACCCCGCCGTGCTGCTGTGCCTCAACCCGGTGCGCGGCATCGCCTTTTTGCTGAGCCCCAACAACCACGCGGGCATCATGATTCTGGGCAGCTGCTTCCTCGCCACCACCGGTGCCGAGGCGCTCTATTCCGACATGGGCCACGTGGGCCGCGGCAACATCTACGCTACCTGGCCGTTCGTTAAGTGCTGCCTGCTGCTTTCCTATATGGGCCAGGGCGCTTGGCTTATGAACAACGCTGCCAACCCCGAGCTCATGGGCATTGCCGACCTCAACCCGTTCTACCAGATGCTCGCCCCGGGCCTGCGCCCGTTTGCCGTCGGCCTTTCCACCGTCGCGGCCATCATTGCCTCGCAGGCGCTCATCACCGGCGCATTCTCGCTGGTGTCCGAGGCCAGCCGTCTGGACCTCATGCCGCACATGCAGGTCTTCTACCCTGCCGAGACCAAGGGCCAGCTCTACATCCCCATGGTCAACAACGTCATGCTTGTCGGCTGCGTCATCGTGGTGCTGCTGTTCCAGAACTCGGCGCATATGGAAGCCGCCTACGGCCTTGCCATTACGCTGACTATGATGTGCACCACGCTGCTGCTCTTCTTCTACCTGCACGAGGAGCGCAAGCTCAAGGTTACTCCGTGGATCTTCGCGGCCTTCTTCCTTTTGCTCGAAGGCTTCTTCTTCGTGAGCTCACTTACCAAGTTCTTCCACGGCGGCTACTTCACCATCCTCATGGCCGCGCTCATCATGGGCATCATGGTGTGCTGGTACAACGGTACGGCTGTTGAGCAGCGCCAGTTTACGCTGCTGCCGCTGCGCAGCTACCTGCCGCAGCTCAAGCGCCTGCGCGACGACGACCGTTACGAGCGCATGAGCGACAACGTCGTGTACCTGACCAAGGACACCCATACCGACTACATCGACCGCGACATCGTCTACTCGATTTTGGACAAGCATCCCAAGCGCGCTCGCGCCTGGTGGTTCGTGAATGTCGAGACCATGGACGAGCCGCATACCTTTGCCTATTCGGTCGAGACGTTCGGCACCGACTACGTGTTCCGCGTGCATCTGTACCTGGGCTACAAGATCAACCAGCGCGTCAATGCCTATCTGCGTCAGGTCGTTCAGGACCTGGCTGCCACCGGCGAGCTGCCGGCGCAGACGCATGACTACTCGGTCTACAAGGATCCGGGCAACATCGGTACGTTCAAGTTCGTCCTGATCCGTAAGCTTCTGGCGCCCGAAAGCGATGTGGAGCCGAGCGAGCGTACGGCCATCACGCTCAAGTACATCATCCGCCGCGCCGCCGGCACGCCTGCACGCTGGTACGGCCTGGAGAACTCCAGCGTGAGCTTTGAGTACGTGCCGCTGTTCACCAAGTTCAAGGCCGTGAACAAGATGCAGCGCCTGGCCCCCAACGAGCGGCCGTAGGCGCCGACGGGTTGCACGGAGTTGGTTTTCGATGGACAAGATTGAGACCGGGGAGGCAAACATGGATGCAAAGATGCTTGATGGCCGCGAGGTGGTTGCCGAGCTGGTACGTGAGGCACGCGCCGACGCCGCCGAAGATCGGTTTTTGACGAACCGTGCCAACATGGATATGGCCGATCGCGTAATTTCGATCGTGGCACTGGTATTTGGAGCGGTGTGCGTGTGTGCCCTGCTCGCGCACGTGCTGTTTGTCTAGCGACCGCCGGCTGCAAAGGCTATACACTTGGAACCACCACAAGGGAAACCACCACAAAGGTGCCTGTCCCTTTGTGGTGGTTTTTGTTTTTGAGAGAGGAGCGGGGCGCTGATGGACGTCCGTACGGACGGCGATATTGCCGATAACTTTTGGTGGCGGCGCACAACGCTGGCGCGCCGCACTCCTCTGTATGACGCCTGCGTATCGGTGGGACTGCTGGTCGCGGCGACGATTGTGGGCGCGCTGCTCGACCATCCGGGTCTCGCGCCGAGCATCATGATCGTCTATGTGTTTGCCGTTCAGCTGTGCGCATTCTTTACCTGGAGTCGCCTGTATTGCTTGCTGAGCTCGGCTGCCGCCGTGGCGCTCTACAACTTCTTGTTTGTCGACCCGCGCTACTCGCTGTCGCTTATCGACCGCGGCTATCCCGGCATGTTCTTCATCATGTTCGTGGTCTCGCTTGTGTCGAGTTCGATTGCGTTGGCCCTGCGCCGCGCCTTGGCACAGGCTGCCGCCAGCGACCGCCGCACGCATATGGTGCTCGAGACCAACCGCATGCTGCAGCGGTGCGCCGATCAGCATCAGATCGTTCACGCCATGGCCACGCAGCTGGCGCGTCTTTCGGGCTGCCCTGTCGTGTGGTACAGCGCCGACGCCGAGGGCGATGACCTGCTGCCGCGCGCGACTTACACGGCCGTGGGCGATGCCGCACCGGTGCACGAACTGGCGCCGCAGATGCCGCCTCGGCTCTCGGCGTCCGCCTATGTGGGAACGCCGCTCGACGCCACGTTTGGCGGCTCGGCGTTTTATGGCATCTACCTGACGGTTCGCACAGGCGACGGCTTCGCGCGCTCGGGCGATCCCGCCTCGGTGGTGGGCGTGCTGGCTATCGTTGCCGAGCCCGACGTGCTGACGCATGAGGAGCGGACACTTGCCGATGCCATCGTGAGCGAAGGCGAGCTGGCGCTCGATCGCGCCCGCGCCATGGAGGCCCGCGAGGAGGCGGCGGTGCTTGCCAAAAATGAGCAGCTGCGCGCCAACCTGCTGCGCTCCATCTCGCATGACCTGCGCACGCCGCTCACCAGTATTTCGGGCAATGCCGATGTGCTGCTCGACCAGGGCTCGACCGGCACCGCCGTGCTCGACGCCCAGACGCGCCGCGGCCTGCTCCTGTCCATTCGCTCGGATGCGCAATGGCTCAACGCCACCGTCGAGAACCTGCTCGCCATCACCAAGCTCGAGGGCGGCGGTATGCGCCTGTCGACCACGCTCGAGCTCATGGACGATATCGTGGAGGAGGCGCTGCGCCACGTGAACCCTGCCGTGCGCGAGCACGACCTTAAGGTGGTGGCGTGCGATGAGCCGGCGCTCGTCAACGTCGATGCGCGCCTGATGGTGCAGCTGGTGGTCAATCTGGTGAACAACGCCATCACCTATACGCCCGCAGGCTCGCATATCATGATTTCGATTAGCGTCGACGATGGACGCGTGGCGTGCTCGGTGGCCGATGACGGCCCGGGCATTGCGCCCGAGGACCGCGAGCGAATCTTTGAGTCGTTCTACACCGCCAACCACGGTCTTGCCGACAGCCATCGCAGCGTGGGCCTGGGTCTTTCGCTCTGCCGCTCCATTGCGCTGGCGCATGGCGGTAGCATAGAGGTTGCCGCGGCGGACCCGCACGGCTCGGTCTTTACGATTGAGCTTCCCGTCGCCGACGTTTCGTTTGATAAGGAGTAGCGCTGTGCCGAACTCTGCCGTAAAACCGCTCATCTTGGTCGTTGAGGACGATCCCGCCGTCCGCAACCTTATTGTTGCCGCGCTCGAGGCGCACGGCTTGCGTCATATGGCCGTGGAGACCGCCCATGCCGCCATCGCCGCCGCCTCATCGCAGGCACCGAGCATCGTGCTGCTCGATCTGGGCCTGCCCGATATGGACGGCGTCAAGGTGGTGGAGTCGGTGCGCGCATGGTCGGGCATGCCGATCATCGTGGTCTCGGCGCGCAGCGAGGACGGGGATAAGATTCGCGCGCTCGATGCCGGCGCCGATGACTACCTGACCAAGCCGTTTTCGGTCGAGGAACTGCTTGCACGCATTCGCACGACGCTCAGGCGCCTTTCGTATGCGCAAACGGGTGGTGTTGCCTCCGAGGGCTCGTTCGATACCGGTGAGCTGCATATCGACTTTGATGCCGGCATTGCCACGATGGATGGCGAGGAGCTGCATCTGACGCCGATTGAGTACAAGCTCTTGTGCCTGCTGGCACATAACGCCGACAAGGTACTAACGCACCAGTTTATCCTGCACGAGATTTGGGGCACGGCAACTAAGAGCGACCTGGCGAGCCTGCGCGTCTTTATGGGCACGCTGCGCAAGAAGATCGAGTCCGACCCCGCGCACCCGCGCTATATCCAGACGCACGTGGGTATTGGTTACCGATTGGTCATCCAGGGATAGGTCGGCATCCGCCATCCCAATATGAGTTGCGGTGAAATACGGTCTAAATTTACCTAATTCCAGGCAAAACAGTCCGTATTCCACCGCAACGTTGTCTATTTATCCTTGGGCTTGCTGGCGTAGAACTTCTTCTTTTTGGACTTGCCGGCAGGGGAGGGTTTGCTGGCAAAGTTGGACTTGCCGTTGCCGGCCTGCGCGTGCGCGGGCGCTGCTGCACGGGGCTTGCGGGCCTCGGGGTTGCGCAGCTCCTCGGTTCGCTCGGCAATCTCCTCGGCGCTAAAGCCGACTTCGGCCATGGCGTCCTCGATGGGCAGGCGGCGCACGATATAGCAGTGGTGCACCTTCTGGTTGCGTGCGAAATCCTCGGGGATGGTCTGCGCCGTAATGTCCTCCAGCACGACGCCCGCGCGCGCGAGCTTGCGCGTTTCGGGGCGGAAGCCGCGCAGGTTGCAGCTAAAGATGGCATGTCCGCCCTGTGCGAGCAGGCGCGACACGCCGGCCAAAAGCTCAACATGGTCGCGCTGGACATCCCAGGTACGGCGGCCCATCTTTGACGAGTTCGAGAACGTGGGCGGGTCGACAAAGATCAGGTCCCAGCGGTTGCGCGTCTGGCGCTGGTCGCGAATCCAGGCGAGCACGTCGTCGCGCACAAAATGATGCTGCGGACCAACAAAGCCGTTCTGGCGCATATTGCGCTCGGCCCAGTCCAGGTAGGTGTTGGAAAGGTCGACTGTCACGGTTTCCTCGACGCCGCCGTCGGCCGCATAGCAGGTGGCGGTGCCGGTGTAGGCGAACAGGTTGAGGAAGCGGCGCGCCTGTTTGGCGTGCTCGCGCACCAGGTTGCGGGTGACGCGATGATCCAGGAAGATGCCCACATCCAAATAGTCGTCAAAGTTGACGGCAAAGGTAAGGCCGCCCTCTTCGATGAGCGGCAGACGACGGCGCGCGATGTTGGCGCGCTCGCCCGAGCCACCCTTGCCGGCGCCCTGTTTGCCGTACTGCGAGCCGCCGCGCGAACGCATGCGGGCCTTGGCGTGCACGTGCTCGGCCGGAACATCAAGAATGCGCGGCGCGATGGCCAAGATGTCGAGCATGCGGGCCTGGGCAAGCGCGGGGTCGATGGTCTTGGGTGCGGCGTATTCGGCAATGACGAGCCAGCGGCCCGGCGTCTGCGGGCAGCCCTCGTACAGGTCGATGGCGGCGGAGTAGTCGGGCAGGTCGGCATCGTAGACGCGGTAGCAGCTCACGCCCTCGCGCTTGGCCCACTTGCGGCGCAGGCGGGCATTCTTGCGCAGGCGGTTGGCGAACTGCTCAGACTCGGGAATGAGCACGGGCAGCGGCTTGCCGTCGCCCAGGTCGAGCGTGGCGGCAGGTTCGGGCGTGGGAGTATCGGCGGCTTCGTCATGAGCGTCTGCGGTCTGTTCCTCGGCATCTGCGCTGATCGCTGCTTCAAATGCCGCGGCGGCGTGGTCGAGCGAGGGCCAAATCTCAATAGCCGCCTCCTCGTTGTTGGGCATGACGGCGATCGAGCGCTTGGGCTCGGCGTGGAGCGCGCGGGCCAGCAATCCGTCGCGGGTGAGCGCGGCGACCGGCGCCGAAGCGAGCTCGGGGGCGCGGCGCAGCTCGCCGACCAGCGTCATGGCATCGTGCATGAGTGAAAGCGGTGTCTCGGTCGTATCCGCGACGAGGGCGGCACCGGCGACAGTGCCCGCGTGGTCCAGCACGGTGGCGGACTTAGCGGCGCAAAAATCGACAAAGCGCTTGTAGCCGGCACACTTGACCATGCGCTCGGCGGTCTTGCGGGCGGTGGGGTCAATGTCCATGGCCACGATGCGCGCCTGGCGCTCGCGCGCTGCCGCCTCGCGCTCGCGCGCCTCGGCAAGCAGCTGCTCCCACAGAGCGGCGTCGTGTAGCTGCCAGCCCTCAAAGCCCCAGCGCTCGCGTGCGGCGCCCGGGGCGCGGTCGGTCAGAGTGTTCACGGCTTCCAGCAACAGGCCGCCGCCGGCGCACGAGGCATCGATTAGCGTGGGAAGGGCTTCATTCTCGTAATCGTCGGCCGTCAACTCGCGCTCGCACAGTGCGGTCCAGCCGACCTGCGCCAGCACCAGGGCGGCGTAGTCGGGGCGCAACACGTGCGCACCCTCGCCGGCACGGGTCGCCGCGGGCGGCAGGCGCTTGAACAGTGGGTCGCCCGAAAGGTCCAGGCTGATGCTCGCGCGGCGCTGGCGCAGCGAAAGCAACAGGTGAACGTCGGGATCGGCAGCGTCGACATCGGCGCGACGGCCCGTGGTCTCGGCCAGACGGTCGCACAGCGCGTCCTTGGCGCGCAGGGCCGAGAAGCGCGTGTTGCGCAGCTGCTCGGTCACGCCGCGGGCGGTGATGGCGATGGTGGCGCCGGGGCGGATGACGGTCTCCCAGGCGATGTCGTAAACGCTGTCGTACAGTTCATCGGCATCCTGCGCCTCAAAGCGCCCGAGTACCACGAACACACGGCTCGCCAGGCGCGACCACAGGCACGCTCGATAGCCCTGCTCAAGCTCGCCCTCAAATGTAGCGCGGCCCTTCAGCCGGCGAACATGCGAAAGCCCGAGGCGTTTAAGCTCATCGGCGAGTGCGGACTCAAAGCCTTCGGGGCAGCTTGCGTAAAATTCCATGGGTGACCTCTCTGGTTGCGTCGCTCCATTATATGATGGATGCTTCGTTTGCCCTTATCCTCGAAAGGAACCCATATGATTGATGCGTGTCCCGAACCCGCTGTGCTCTTTTTTGACGTGGACGGCACGCTGACGTCGTTCGATCCCGACAACATGACCGACAAGGACTTTTCGGCGGTTCGCCCCTCGCAGGCGGTCGTCGAGGCGTTTCATCGTCTGCGCGACGCGGGACACAAGGCGTTTATCTGCACGGGTCGCCCCCTGTGGCTCATCGCCGATAGCTTGCGTGCGCTCGACCCCGCGGGCGTCGTTGCCATGGCGGGCGCCACGCTCGAGGTCGAGGGCCGCGTGGTGTATGAGGACTGCTTTGACGAAGACATTGTTGAGGAGCTTGCACGCCGTATGGCCGCGGCAGGGATTGAAGCCTTTTTCGAGACCAACGTGGCTACTTTTGCCCTGGAACCCGCGGGTGTTGAGCAGTCGTCTCTGATCGGCACTTCTGTGGTGCACAGCACCGAGGAAATGCGCGTCGACGGCCGTCTGCGCGTGGGCAAGGTAGGCATCGTCGCGAGCGACCTGGCTCGCGTAGCCAACGATGATGGCTTTATCGATCGCGAGTTTGAGCTGTGCAACACCGGTGGCCAGAATCGCGAGCTGAGTCCCAAGGGCATCGACAAGGGCGTGGGCGTGGCGCGAGCGCTGGCGTATCTGGGCCGTGAGGGAAATGCGCGCACCTTTGGCTTTGGCGATTCGGGTAACGACCTGGGCATGCTCGCTGCGGTCGAGACGGCTGTCGCCATGGGCAACGCCATGCCCGAGGTCAAGGCGCTCGCCGACTACGTGACTGATGATGTCGCACACGACGGCACCGTCACAGCGATGCAGCATTTCGGCCTCATCTAATGAATCCCGCGTTCTGACGTTTGCTTAAACTGCGACTCTTTGCTTTTGCATGCTCAATCGATTTATCAATCCAAACACTGAGGTGTTTATACCGTTCGCCGAGAAGATAAAAAACCGCAGTTAACGCCTTGATAAACGTAGGTAAAGTGTTTATCAGTTTATCGGCCGTATGCTAACGAAAGGAATCAGGCAGATGGCAATCAAGGTGTTCGCTGACGGTGCAAACCTCGAGGGCATGCTCGACATGTACGAGAACGGCAACGTTCAGGGTTTCACGACCAACCCGTCCCTTATGAAGAAGGGCGGCGTGACGGATTACCGCGCGTTTGCCAAGGAGGTCCTGACCCATATCACCGATGTGTCCGTCTCGTTTGAGGTCTTTGCCGACGACGTCGAGACCATGGAGGTCGAGGCGCGCGAGATCGCTACCTGGGCCGAGAACGTCTACGTCAAGATTCCGTGCGTGACCACCAAGGGCGAGTCCACCGCCGAGCTGGTCCGCAAGCTTTCCGCTGACGGCGTCAAGGTCAACGTCACTACCATCTTTACGCCTAAGCAGGTCGATGAGATGGTCGAGGCCGTTGACACCGAGACGCCGTCCATTATCTCGCTCTTTGCCGGCCGTATTGCCGATACCGGCGTCGATCCCATTCCGTTTATGACGGAGTCGGTCAAGAAGGCCGCCGCCAAGCCCAACTGTGAGGTCCTGTGGGCGTCCACGCGCGAGCTCATTAACATTTACCAGGCAGAAGCCTGCGGTTGCCAGATCATCACGGTGCCCAACAGCATCCTGGCCAAGCGCAAGAACATCGGTCGCGACCCGTACGAGGTCTCGCTCGACACCGTGCGCGGCTTTGCCAAGGATATCGCCTCGCTCGGCTTTCATATTCTGCCGTAAGCAAGGGTACCCCCTGTAGCGACGTGCAAAATCGCGAGTATTCAGCAAGGTAAAGGTCTTTATCAGTTAACCGAAGCATGGAACGGCCCCCGTTCTGGCTCTAATGTCGCTAAAACGGGGGCTGTTTTTGACGTTATTGTCTCTGTGGGGCGTTCGGAACGGCGGAAATTGCAGAATACTCGCGATTTTGCACGTCGCTGCAGGGGGTACCTTTGCTTTGGCGGTTTACTTGCCCTGCACCATGGTGAGGGAGATCTTCTTGCGGTCGCGATCGACCTTTTCAATCCACACCTTGACCGTGTCACCGACGCGCACCACGTCGCTCGGGTGCTTGACAAAGCGGTTGGCCAGTTTGGAGATGTGCACGAGGCCGTCCTGGTGCACGCCCACGTCGACGAACGCGCCAAAGTCGACGACGTTGCGCACCGTGCCCTTGAGTTCCATGCCGGGCTCCAGGTCATCGATGGAAAGTGCTGAGCGGCTAAAGACCACCTCGGGCGCGTCGTCGCGCGGGTCGCGACCGGGCTTCTTGAGCTCGTTGACAATGTCGATGAGCGTCAGGGTACCGCAGTCCAGGTCGCTTGCCAGCGCCGAGATGCTGCCCAGACGGCGCTCGATATCGGGCACGCCGCCGCGGCTGAGCTCGCTTGCCGCAACGCCGGCGCGCTCCAGGACGGCCGTGGCCACCTCGTAGCTTTCGGGGTGGACGCTTGTCGCGTCGAGCGGGTTCTTGCCGCCGCTGATGCGCAGGAAACCTGCGGCGTTGAGGTACGCCTTGGGTCCCAGCTTGGGGACCTTCTTGAGCTGGCGGCGATCGGTAAAGGCGCCGTTTTCCTCGCGGTAGGCCACGATATTCTTGGCCACGCTCGGCGTGATGCCCGATACGTATCCCAGCAGGCTCGCGCTTGCGGTGTTGACGTCGACGCCCACGCGGTTGACGACGTCCTCCACCACGTGGCCCAGGGTGCGCGAAAGCTCGGCCTGGTCAAGGTCGTGCTGGTACTGGCCAACGCCGATGGACTGGGGCGGAATCTTGACGAGCTCTGCCAGCGGGTCTTGCAGGCGGCGGCCCAGGCTCATGGCGCCGCGCACGGTGACGTCCAGGTCGGGGTATTCCTGACTGGCGAGCTCGGAGGCGGAGTATACCGATGCGCCGTCCTCGTTGACGATGGTGTATCGCAGTCCAGGCGCCTGCTCGGCGATGAACTCCGAGACGACTTCCTCGGTCTCGCGGCTGGCGGTGCCGTTGCCGATGACGATGGTGTTGACGCCGTCCTTCTTGACGAGGCGAGCGAGCTCGCGCTTGGTGCCGGCGACGTCGTGGCGCGGCTTGGTGGGGTAGACCACGCCGTGGTCGAGCAGCTTGCCGGTCTCGTCCATGACGGCGACCTTGCAGCCGGTGCGGTAGCCCGGATCGAGCGCGAGCACGCGGGCACCGCGCACGGGGCGTGCAGAGAGCAGGCCCTCGAGATTCTTGGCAAAGACGTTGATAGCCTCGGTCTGGGCGCGAACGGTGAGTTTGGCGCGGGCCTCGCGCTCCAGCGAGGGGGCCATCAGGCGCTTGTAGCCGTCGGCGATGGCGGCGTCAAAGACGGGCGCGAAGACGCCCTGGCGACGGGGCCAACGGCTGCCGAGGCGTGCCGTGGCAGCGGCGCCGTCGACGTTCACGCGCACGCGGAGCTTGCCCTCGCGCTCACCGCGGTCGATAGCCAGCACACGGTGGTTGGGGATGCGGCGCAGCGGCTCATCATAGCTGTAGTACGGCTCGTAGGGGGTCTTCTCGGCGGGGTCTGTGGCTTCGACGACGATATCGGCGGTGTTCTGCGTAAAGGCGCGCAGGTCGGCGACGTTCTCGGGGTCCTCGGCCACCGTCTCGGCCACGATGTCCGCCGCCCCGGCGAGCGCCTTTTCGGGCGTGTTGAAGCCGGCGTCCTCGTTGACGTAGGCCGCGGCGGCATCGAGCGCGCTGCCCTTGGCCGAGGCCTGCATGATAATCATGTTGGCAAGCGGCTCCAGGCCTGCCTCGCGGGCCTTCTGCGCGCGAGTCATGCGCTTTTTGCGGTAGGGCTTGTAGAGGTCCTCGACACGCTGGAGCTGCGTGGCCTCGCGAATTTGCTGCTCAAGCTCTGGCGTGAGTTTGCCCTGGGCGTCGATGAGCAGAATGACGTCCTCTTTGCGCTGTTCAAGATTGCGCAGGTAAGACAGGCGCTCGTCGAGGGCGCGCAGGGCGACGTCGTCCATGCCGCCCGTGGCTTCCTTGCGGTAGCGCGAGATAAAGGGAATGGTGTTGCCCTCGTCGATGAGCTTGACGGCTGCCTCGATGTTGGCGGCCTTAAGGTTGAGCTCGCGGGCGAGCTGGGCGATAAGATCCATGGGACTCCTTGCGTTTAAGGTG
Organism: uncultured Collinsella sp.; assembly: GCA_900542965.1. Taxonomy (GTDB): domain Bacteria; phylum Actinomycetota; class Coriobacteriia; order Coriobacteriales; family Coriobacteriaceae; genus Collinsella. The sequence continues at coordinate 19,164 of UQPY01000021.1, read as the reverse complement.
CGTTTGCAGCACAGGGCTACCAAGGATACCATCCGTCCCAAAAGACTGTTTTGGAGCCGCGCCACGAAAACGGCCTATCTACTACGTTTTACCCGTAGGGGCTGACCATACCTGGGTTTTCCGAAAGTCGGCAAGCCGTTTACCTGCGGTTTTTATCTCGCGAAATTCGGCATGCTTGAGGGTGATCGGTTAAACGTAGTAGATAGGCCCATTTCGTGGCGAACGAATCAAGCCGAGGTGCAAAATAGCCCCCGTCCTAGAAAAATCATCTGATAGAGTTGACCCCGCATGATTTACAAGACGCTATGCGCCACCTATTCTTTTGCCATTTGGGGGATTGAACTTGTGAATACTTCTGTCGCCAAGAAGGCCAGCCAGGCGGTGCGCCTGCTCATGATGGTACTCACGGCAGTTCTCATCTTCTTTTTCATCAATGTTATGCTGCTCGTCTCCGATATCCAGGGCACGGCGCGCGTGGTCAACTACGCCGGTCTGGTGCGCGGTACCACGCAGCGAATCGTTAAGCTCGAGGACGCGGGCCAGCCTCAAGATGACCTGCTCAAAGCCGTGGATTCATACATCAACGGTTTGCGTTACGGAAGTGACGACCTCAACCTCGTCCGTCTCGACGACGACGAGTATCAGGCAAAAATGACCGAGCTTGCTAATTATTTTGATGAGCTTTGCACCGAGATCATCCGCGTGCGCGAAGTCGGCTATGAGAACACCGACATCATCTCTATGAGCGAGGAGTTCTTTGGCATTTGCGACGATACTACGCGACTCGCAGAGGACTACTCTCAGGAGAAGGCGTCGGCGCTCAACTATCTCGAGGGCTTGGTGATCATCGACATCATGGGATTGGTGGCGGCCTTTGCGGTCGAGCTTGTTCGCGCGGTGCGAACTGCCGCGCTCAATCGCGAACTGCAGAGCAAAGTCTATCTCGACGGAGCCACGGGACTGCCCAACAAGAACAAGTGCGAGGAGATCTTGGGGCAGGAGCAGTCTGTCTCCGCGGAGGCGCCCGTTGCGGTGTGCGTTTTCGACCTTAACAATCTGCATGCGGTCAATAACAGCTTTGGTCACGAGAAGGGCGACGAATACATCCGCTCTTTTGCCCGGCAGCTGGGGCGTGTGTCGTCCGAGACCTGCTTCGTGGGTCGCGACGGCGGCGATGAGTTTATCGCGGTGCTGTGGGATGCCGATCGAGCTGCCGTGGAGTCCTGTCTCGCTCGGGTTCGTGCGAACGTGAACGAGTATTCCGAGGCTCACCCCGACATGCCTATTAGCTATGCGGTGGGCTATGCGCTTTCCAGTGATTTTGATGAACCGCCTACGATGCGCGAGCTCTTTTCCCAAGCCGACAAAAACATGTACATCGACAAGAACCGCGTAAAGACAGCCGAGGCAGCTGGGCCGCAACGCGAGGAGCGGTAAGCCTGTAACAGAGGGTATAGAAAAGCCTCCGCAGCTCGTGTGGCTGCGGAGGCTTTATTCGTTGCGGCGCATTGTGTTTGGGTCGTTGAGATGAGTCGATTTGCCCCGAAAGAGGAGGGCATTGACCTTAGGGTCATGCCCGACGAATGAGCGGCAAATCGGCCATCTCGGCGGGCCGAACTACTCCAGCTCAAACGCTCCGGTATAGAGCTGGTAGTAATACCCGCGCTTGGCGATCAGCTCGTCGTGGTTGCCACGCTCGATAATGCGGCCGTGGTCCAGGCAGATGATCGCGTCGGAGTTGCGCACGGTGGAGAGGCGGTGCGCGATGACAAACGTTGTGCGACCTTCCATGAGCTTGTCCATGCCGGCTTGCACGATGGCCTCGGTGCGGGTGTCAATGCTCGACGTGGCCTCGTCCAGGATCATTGCCGGCGGATCGGCGACGGCGGCGCGTGCGATCGAGATCAGCTGGCGCTGGCCCTGCGACAGCTGGGCGCCGTTGCCGGTGAGCATCGTGTCGTAGCCGTCGGGCAGTCGGGTGATAAAGTCGTCCGCGCCCGCGAGCTTTGCTGCCGCGATGCACTCCTCGTCGGTGGCATCCAGATTGCCGTAGCGGATGTTATCCATCACGGTGCCGGTGAACAGGTTTACGTCCTGCAGCACCACGCCCAGCGAGCGGCGCAGGTCTGCCTTGCGGATCTTGTTGACGTTGATGCCGTCGTAGCGAATCTTGCCGTCGGCGATGTCATAGAAGCGGTTGATGAGGTTGGTGATGGTCGTCTTACCGGCACCGGTGGCGCCGACAAACGCGACCTTCTGGCCCGGCTTGGCAAACACGGACACGCCGTGCAGCACCTCGTGGTCGGGCGTGTAGCCAAAGTCGACGTTGTCCATGACCAGGTCGCCACGCAGCGGCACGTACTCGATCTCGCCGGTTGCGCGGTGCGGATGTTTCCACGCCCACATGCCAGTGTGGTGGTCGGCCTCCTCGAGCTGCCAGGTATCGGGGTTCACCTGAGCGTTGACAAGCGTCACATAGCCTTCGTCGGCTTCGGGCTCCTCGTCGATGAGCTCAAAGATACGGTCGGCGCCGGCGAGGCCCATGACCACGGCGTTGATCTGCTGCGAGATCTGGCCGATCTGTCCACAGAACTGCTTGGTCATGTTGAGGAACGGCACCACGACGGCGATGGACAGCGCCATGCCCGAGATGCTCAGGTTGGGCACGCCCAGCGCTAGGAAAATGCCGCCGGCCAGTGCGACCAGCACGTAGAGCAGGTTGCCCAGGTTCATAAGGATGGGCATGAGGATGTTGGCGTACATGTTGGCCTTCTGCGAGACCTCGAAGAGCTTTTCGTTGCGCTCGTCAAAATCGGCTTCGGCGGCAGACTCGTGGCAGAATGCCTTGACGACCTTCTGGCCGTTCATGACTTCCTCGATATGGCCCTCGACAACGCCGAGCTCGGTCTGCTGCGCAATAAAGAAGCGCGCGGAGTTGGAGCCGAGCAGCTTGGTCATAAAGGTCATAAAGGCGACGCCGGCAATAATGACCAAGCACATCCACACGCTGTAGTACAGCATGATAAAGAACACCGTGACGATGACGATGACCGTCATGAGCAGGTTGGGCAGCGACTGGCTGATCATCTGGCGCAGCGTGTCGATGTCATTGGTGTAGTGGCTCATGATGTCGCCGCGCTGGTGCGTGTCGAAGTAGCGGATCGGCAGGTCCTGCATGCGGTTGAACATCTTCTCGCGCAGCTTCTCCAGCGAGCCCTGCGTGACGATGGCCATGGCGCGGTTCCAGAAGAGCGAGGACAGGATGCCGATGCCGTAGATGCAGGCGAGGGTGGTCACGAGCTGTGCGATCTTGGGCTGCGCGGCTCCCCAATCGCCCGACTGCCACGATTCGCTAATAATCTGCAGGGCGCTCTGAAGGAAGGTCGCGCCGATGGAGTTGATGATGGCGCAGAGCACCACGCCGGCGACGACGAGGGGCAAAAGCACGGGGTAAAAGCCAAAGAGCGTCTTGATGAGGCGCGATATGGTGCCGCCCTTGCGGTTGAGCGCGCGCTCGGCGGTCGTTGCCTTACTCATGTGCCTCGCCTCCTTCCTGGGTCTGAGCTTGCGTTACGGATGCCTCGGTGTCGGCCTCGACGGCCTCTTCGCCCTCGGCAGACATCTTGTTCTGCGAGGTAAAGGTCTCGCGGTAGATCTCGCTCGTCTTGAGCAGCTCGTCGTGGTTACCGATCTGCGCGATGCGGCCGCCCTCCATGACGATGATGCGGTCTGCGTCCTGCACGGAGCTAATGCGCTGGGCGATGATGAGCTTGGTCGTGTTGGGCAGATAGCTTGCCAGCCCTGCGCGAATCTTGGCGTCGGTCTTGGTGTCGACGGCGCTCGTGGAGTCGTCCAGGATCAAGATCTTGGGGCGACGCAGCAGGGCACGCGCAATGCACAGGCGCTGCTTCTGACCGCCGGAAACATTGGAGCCGCCCTGTTCGATCCAGGTGTCATAGCCCTTGGGGAAGCCGTCGACAAACTCGTCGGCGCAGGCCAGATGCGCGGCCTCGCGGACCTCTTCGTCGGTGGCGTTCGGGTCGCCCCAACGCAGGTTCTCGGCAATCGTGCCGCTAAACAGCACGTTTTTCTGCAGCACCATGGCCACCTGGTGGCGCAGGGCGTCCAAGTCGTAGTCGCGTACATCCACGCCGCCCACGCGCACGGTACCCTCGGTGGCGTCGTACAGGCGGGCGATGAGGTTTACGAGCGTGGACTTGGCCGAGCCGGTGCCGCCGATGATGCCGATGGTCTCGCCGCTCTTAATGTGCAGGTCGATATCGTCGAGCGCCTGGCGCTTCGCATGCGCGGAATACTTAAAGCTCACGTGGTCAAAGTCGATGGAGCCATCGGCGACCTCGAGCACGGGCTCGGCGGGATCGGCGATCGTGGGCTCGGCGGCCAGCACCTCGGTGATGCGGTGCGCCGATTCGTCGGCCATGGTCACCATGACAAAGATCATCGATAGCTGCATCAGGCTCATGAGGATTTGGAAGCCATAGGTAAAGATCGAGGAGAGCTGGCCCACGTCGAACAGCGTGCCCTGGCTCGTGATGATGAGCTTGGAGCCCAGGTAGATGATGACGACAAACGCGCCGTTGACGCAGATGTTCATCATGGGGTTGTTAAAGGCAAGCAGCTTCTCGGCGCGGGTGAAGTCCATCTGGACGTCGCGTGCGGCGGTCGCGAACTTCTCCTTCTCAAAGTCTTCGCGCACGTAGCTCTTGACCACGCGCATGCCGGTGACGTTTTCCTCGACGGACTCGTTAAGGGCGTCGTACTTGTGGAACACGCGCGAGAAGATGGGACGCACCTTAAAGATGATAAAGAACAGCCCAAAGCCCAGCAGCGGAATGATGACCAGGTAGACCATGGCGACGCTGCCGCCCATGATAAATGCCATGGTAAAGGCGAAGATCAATACCAGCGGCGCGCGCACGGCGATACGGATGATCATCATAAAGGCCTGCTGCACGTTGTTGATATCGGTGGTCAGGCGCGTGACGAGCGAGGAGCTCGAGAACTCATCGATGTTGGCAAAGCTGAACGTCTGGATCTTGTAGAACAGGTCGTGACGCAGGTTCTTAGCGAAGCCGCAACTCGCATGGCTGCAGGTGACGCCGGCAGCGGCGCCAAAAGCAAGCGACGTCAGCGCGATGAGCACCAAAAAGCCCGCGGTGGGAAGCATCTCGGCTACGGTGGTGCCATCTTTGATGGCATCGATCAGGTTGGCGGTGATAAATGGAATCAGCATCTCGCAGAGCACCTCGCCAAGCACGAGCAACGGCGTGGCAACGGTGACTTTTATATAGTCGCGGATGCTGCCCATGAGGGTTTTAATCATCCAGTTCCTCCCAGGTTACACGGATTTTCTCGAGCATTTCGGCGAGCTGCTCGCGCTCGTCGTGGGTGAGGGCACCAAAGGCCTGCTCTCTAAAGCGAATGCGGGCTGCCTGGTCGATGCGGGCGTTTTCCCGGCCGGTTTCGGTCAGGCGAATGGTGAGCTGCCGTCGATCCTTGGGGTTACGGCTGCGCTCGATGAGGCCGTTGAGCTCGAGTTTGGACAGGATCTCGGAAAGCGACCCCGGCTTGAGGTCAAAGTGCATGCCGAGTTCCTGCTGCGACATCTCGCCGCCGGGTTGCTTGGCCAGCAGGCAGATGATGGGCGCCTTGCCGGACACGCCTCCGCCATGAAAATGCATGTAATGGCCGCAAAAGCCCAGGCCATTGAGGATGCGCTTGGCAAGCTTGTCTTCTGAGCTAACCGCTTCGGGTGCATCCGCCGGCTGTGACGGGTCGCCGCCGGGCTCGTGCGAACAAAGGTTAAGAGGTTCATCGCACATGAATTAGTGTTGCTCCTTTCTTTAGTTAGGTAGTGGAATTGTTTTGTGCCTAACCAATCTAGGAGCATGAGAAATGAATGTCAAGGTACCAAACTAGTGGTTACGCGGTTTTACCAAACCGCGTAACGGCTCGACGCTGCAAACCCGCCAGAGCGGCAATCTGCCTTTCAACTTCGGCGGCATGACCAGAAGGTCAATGCCGCCTCGTTTCAAGGCACCTTGCTCGCTCTGGCGGGTTTTCGCTGACTTCGCCAAAACATCGGTGTTGCCCGACCAGTCGTTTTGGCACTTAGGTGGCAATTAGGGACGTTCCTTATGTGCCGGCACTTGGGGACACTCCTTGCGCTGATAGTCGTTGGGTTAGTCGTTGGGGACGTTCTTGTTTGACTAGTCATTTAAGAACGTCCCCAACGACTAACTTCCTTCCCGTAACCTTTCCGCAACAATTTGCCCTTCACGCTGCCCGACTTCGCTCGTAACGTTCCCTGCGCTACACTTAGTCGCACTGTGGCGCTGCCGCGCCGCGCCCGACCCAAGGGGGACTCTCATGAAGAACACTCAGCTGCTGTTGATCAACGATATGTGCGGCTACGGCAAGGTCGCGCTTTCCGCCATGCTGCCGGTGCTGTCGCATATGGGCTATCGCATCCACAACCTGCCGACGGCCCTTGTTTCCGATACGCTCAACTACCCCAAGTTCTACATCCACGACACCACGGAGTACGTGCGTCAGAGTCTTGCCATTTGGGAGGAGCTCGGCTTTGAGTTCGACGCCATCTCGACCGGCTTTATCGTGACCGAGGAAGAGACGCGCATCATCTCGGACTTTTGCCACCGCCGCGCGCAAAAGGGCACCAAGGTGTTCGTCGATCCCATCATGGGCGACAACGGCAAGCTCTATGCCGGTGTGCCCGAGTCCACGATTGGCCTTATGCGGCACCTGCTGGAGTGCGCAGACTACGCGGTGCCCAACTACACCGAGGCCTGTCTGCTCGCCGATACGCCTATTGCAGAGCAGATCACGCCCGATGAGGCCCGCGCCCTTGTGGACGCTGTGCGCGAGCTGGGTGCCAAGTCGGTGGTCATTACGAGCGCCGTGGTCAATGGCACGAACGCGGTTATCGGTTACGACCATGTGGCGGGGGAGTACTTCACGATTCCCTTTGAGCTCATTCCGGTCTATTTCCCGGGCACGGGCGACACGTTCTCGGCGGTGCTCGTCGGCCGCGTTATGGCCGGTTGGAGCCTGCAGCGTGCGACGAGCGATGCCATGCGCGTGGTAGCGGAGCTTATCGAGCGCAATGCCGACCAGGAGGATAAGTCCGCCGGCCTTCCCATCGAGGCCTGCCTGGATGTGATTGACCATGAGTAATGCTGATGAGGGCGGCGTCAAGCCTGCGGGCGAGAACAAGCCGCTCGGCGCGCCGCGTGGCAAGCGTCCGCGTATCCGCGTGAGCTGCGTGGACCAGCTGGGTGCGTGCCGCTGCCACCATGGTCACAAGCCGGGCGACGTCTTTGACTTCGACCGAGACCGCGGCAAGATGTGCGCTATGGCCTGCCATGTGGGCTTTCCCTATATCGATATCCTGCGCTATGGCGGAACCGTGCCTGGCAACGAGCCCGGCACGGCAAAGTTCTGCTGCCCCGAGGTCGATACGCTGAACGTCTGGCTTGCCGAGATCGTCGACGAGTAGTCGAGCGCAATGTGACAAAGGGACAGTCCCTTTGTCACATTCGCCGGGGCTGCCCCTTCTTTTTGCTTATAATCCTAAATCTCTGCATTTCATCCGATTTTAGGTTCTAAAAATCCTACATTTCATCGATAATTAAGCGCATAAAACTTTGCATTTCATTTGATGACACTGAGGGGAGAGCCTATGCTGCGCAGGAAAATAGCGGCAGAGCTGGAGCGTTGGCTGAAGTCTGCCGAGCAAAAGGCCTTATTCATCACGGGTTCTCGCCAGATCGGCAAAAGCTATTCGATTCGCGCATTTGGCAAAGCCAGCCATGCAACCTACATCGAGCTCAATCTCATGGAAAATCGCCAGGCAAAAGATGCTCTTCTCGAGGCGCGGAATGCCGATGATTTCATCAGCAGGGTGACGCTTCTTTCGGGAAAGTCGATTGCACCAGGCAAAACGCTCGTGTTTATCGATGAGGTCCAAGAGGCCCCCGACATCATGACGATGGCAAAGTTCCTTGTAGAGGACGGGAGGTGCCGCTGGGCGTTTTCGGGGTCAATGCTCGGGACCCAGTTCAAGGGCGTCAGGTCCTATCCCGTGGGGTATGTCCACGAGCTTAGGATGTTCCCGCTCGATTTTGAGGAGTTTTGCTGGGCAACCGGGGTGAGCGAGGGGGCTCGCCAAACGATACGTGACGCGTGTATCAGCGAGAGGCCCATTCCTGATTACATTCATGACGCGATGATGGCAAACTTCAGGACCTATACCGTTGTCGGCGGAATGCCGGAGGTCGTGCAGCGTTTCCTTGACACGCAGGGCGACCTTGCCTCTGTTCGTCAGCTACAGTCCGAGCTCAACGAACAGTACCGACGGGATATTTCCAAGTATGCAAGCGGGCGTGCCCTTCAGGTGCAGAGCATCTACGATCAGCTCCCCATTATGCTTGAGGGCGAACACAAGCGTTTCGTGCTCAATTCCATTGACCCCAAGGCGCATTATGAGAAGTACCAGCGAGATTTTGTCTGGCTTGTCGATGCCGGCGTTGCTCTCAAAGCCGATATCGTAACCGAGCCAAAGTCGCCCCTGCTCAAGACGGCACGGCCATCGCAGTTCAAGCTATACCAATCGGATACGGGCATGTTGATGGCGCGCTACCCCGTTGGAGTCGCCCAAGCGGCGTATCTTGATAGCAAGGAGCCCAATCTGGGCGGCATTTACGAAAACGTGGCGGCCCAGCAGCTGGCTGCCCAAAATCGCCAGCTTTACTACTATCAGACAAAAAAGCGCGGTGAAGTGGACTTTGTGGTCGATGGGCCGGATGGGACGGCTGTTCCGATCGAGGTTAAATCGGGCTCCTATTACCACGCGCACGCTGCGCTCGGTCATGTGCTTGATACGGCTGAATATGGCGTAAGGCTCGGGATTGTTTTCTCGAGAGGCAACGTTGAGCGCAACGGAGCGGTTCTCTATTTGCCGCTATATGCGACCTGGGCCCTTTCGGATGTTTTGGGCGACTCCTGCGCCGAGGGGATAAAGCTGGAGGTCAAGCCGGTCTAGGGCCAGTCCCGGATGTGGCAAAGGGGCAGTCCCTTTGTCACATTCATGAGCGTGGATTTTCTCCCGTTTAGAGCGCACTCGAGCGCTCAAAGTGGGAGAAAACCCACGCTCGTTTTATGCCGATGGCGTGGCCCGTGTGCCCGCGCCGCCCGAGCGCCTACAGCTGCTCGAGCATGGCGGTGCAACCGGCGAGTACATCGCGGTAGGTGGCGTCGAAATTGCCGGTGTACCAGGGGTCGGCCACGTCGCCGGGGCGATCGGTCCAATCGAGCAGGCGCGAGATCTTGCCATCGGGGTCCTTCCCAAAAATTCGGTACAGGGCGCGGGCGTTCTCGTCGTCCATATAGACAATGTGGTCCCAGTCGCCATACTCCGCGCGACGCACCTGACGTGCGCGATGTGCGACGACGGGAATCCCGACCTCGCGTAGCTTGGCAATGGTGCCGTGGTGTGGCGGGTTGCCGATCTCCTCGGTCGAGGTCGCAGCGGAATCAATGACAAACTCGCCCGCGCGCCCGGCGCGCCGCACTAGCTCGGTAAACACGGACTCAGCCATCGTCGAGCGACAGATATTTCCATAGCAGATAAAAAGAATGCGTTGCATGAGCGGCTTCCTTTCTAGGCGGTCGCGCAGGGCTTACAGACTGCTCTTGAGGCAGTTTGCTCCAATAAAGCCCGCTGCGTACAAGGGGAGGTGGCGCAGCTCGCGCCAATCATCGGTTTCGCTGCGGGAAAAATTGTTCTCGGACAAAATGTAGGCATATGGCGATCGGGCTTTGTCCATAAACGACCCGAGGGTTCTCGCGCGCACGTTACGTGCGGACTTTACTTCGACGGGCACAATTTCCATACGGTCGGTCTGAAGTAAAAAATCGAGCTCGCCGGTCGTCTTCCAAGACGACGGCGGCACCCAGTAATACGTCTGCAAGCTATTGCCCGAAAATGCTTGCATGACCGAGTTTTCCGCCAGGGCGCCTCGGAAGTCGGAAGATAGCGCTATGGCGGAATCCTCTTTGAGGTCGAGCCAGAGCCGCGGGTTGATGCCGAGTTTGTAGAACATGAGGCCGGTATCGAGAAGATAGACCTTAAAGAAACTTCCATCTTCGTCGTCGAAGGGAACGAGGGGAGGCTCGATGCCTTCGGTCAGGTTGTTGACCGATATGATGCCGGCGCCTTCGAGCCAGTCGAGCGGCTCGATAAGCTTGGCGCGACGGCCTCCACGTTCGACCTCGGAGTACTTGAATTTTTTTGTGGACGATCTCAGCAGCTGGGACGGAATGGAGCGCCAGACCTTGCGCGCCGCCACGCCGCTGATCCCGTTTTCGGGGTCGGTCATATCGGCGGTATAGGTCTCGTCGATTTCGCGCTGCTCGACGCGCGCATCCTCGATGGATAACGTCTTGCGATATGCGTTGACGGCGGCGGGCATGCCGCCCACGATCTGGTATCGATGAAACAGGCTGAGCGCGGCTTGGTGCGCGGCGTAGGTCTCGAGCGTGCCGGCGTGGGTACGAATGGCATTGGCCATCTGCTCCTCGTCGAGCGCCCAGAGAAACTCCTCGAACGACATAGGATGCATGGTCTCTTGACGAACGCCGCTGGGAAAAGGCAACTTGCGCTTGCGCGTGGCGACGCCGAGCTGACTGCCGGTCGCGCATATGCGCCAGCCCGAACCCGAAAAAAAGCGAAGCGAGTTGAGCGCCCGTTCGCAGAGCTGCACCTCGTCAAACAGGATGAAGGCGGTTTCTTTGCGAATGGGGGTGCGTTTATAGTCTGAGATTCGCGCCACGATGGCGTCAACGTCGTCGGTGGGACAGTCGAACAGCGGAGCGATCAGCTCAAGATCGGTCTGAAAGTCGAGTTTGACAAACGCATCGCCGGCGATTCGTCTGCCGATTTCCTCGGCAACGTACGTTTTGCCTACGCGTCGCGCACCACGGATGAGGAGGGGGCGCGACGCGTCCTTTGTCGCCCATGATTCGATAACGGATTCGATTGATCTGCGCATGGGGCCGCCTTTCCAATTTCGTGTACTTCAGATACATAGTTTAGTACGATTTCATGTACTTGGAATACACGAAATAGTAGAAAAGTGTGTATCTGAAGTACACGAAATTGCACTGCTGGAGCTTGCAGGCGGATAAACACTACTCGTATGGGACGGTTTTCACCGGTTGCTCGCCACCTTGGGCTATGTTCGCCCCTATGCCTGCATCCGGGGCTGTGCTGATTGACGACGGCGCTCCCAGCGAGCCAGCTTAATCGTCACCATCGTGAGCGCCCAGGCCACAAGCGAGAACGCGGCACCCACTGCGCCCACGTACGCAATGCCAACGCTGCTTACCACGGCGCCGCCCACTGCGGTGCCAAACGAGATGCCGACGTTAAACGCCATGGGCTCAACCGAACTTGCGAGTACCATCGACTTGGGATGGCGGCTGCGTGCCACGTCCATAAAGTGCGTGATGCACGACACCGAGAACAGGTACATGAGCAGCGCCAAGCTAAAGACAAAGACCAGCGCGAGCGGCATGGTGCCGCCCACAGCAAACAGTCCGAGTAACGCCGCAGCCTGCAGCACAAACGTCACCAGCAGTGCCTTCATGCCAAAGCGCGCATCGATCCATCCGCCCAGGATGTTCGAGATCAGGCAGAACACGCCGTAGGCCATAAGCGTGGTGCTGGCTTCGACCGTGCCCATGCCCAGCACCTGCTCCAGATAGGGCGTCACATAGCCGTAAAACACGTAGACCGAGCCCACGCCAAACAAAAAGATGAGCATGCCGGTGATGATGCTCGGCTCGCGTAGCAGACCCGCCTGCTCGCGAAAGGTGGCAGGCTCGTCGGTTTGCCCAGCGCGCGGCATAAACGCCACGAGCGCTCCGCAGATCAGAACGGCAAAGGTCAGCGTGCCGTACATGGCCACGTGCCAATCGAGCGTGTCGGCCACAAACTTGCCGATCGAAGTGACAAAGACCATTGCCACGGAAAACGCACCATATACCACCGAGATGGCAAGCGAAGTTTGCTGCGGGGACAGCAGCTCGGGGATGTACGTCACACCCACGGCGAGCAGTGCGCCCGAGACGGAGCCCAAGATGATGCGCGAGGCGAACAACACCTGGAAGTTGGGCGCCAACGCCATGACAAGATTGCCCAGCACAAAGACGATGCTGTAGCACACGAGCAGCTGGTAGCGGCGGAAGCGTCCCGTGCTGAGCGCAAGCACCGGTGTGGCGATAGCGTAGACGAGCGCAAACACGCTAATAAGTTGGCCCGCAGTGGCAAGCGATATGCCGAGTTCCGTCGCCAAGTCGCTTTCGATGCCGATGACCACGAACTCGGAGCAGCCGAGCGAGAATCCCAACAGCATGAGCAGCGCCAGGCAAAGATTGGTGCGCGCGGGGGAGAGCGCGGCGGCGGTTGACTTGCTTTTAGGCGTGGTTGCGGCGGTCAAGGTTGTCACTCCAATGTCGCATGAATAAGCGGGATTCAATCCCTGCAACTCTAACAGAATGTGACAAAGAGACAGTCCCTTTGTCACATTGCGCTGCCAGCCAGTCGCCCAAACCATCACAACATTCGGCAAAAATCTCGAAATCGAGGAAAAGCGTCGAATGTTGTGACGGTTTTCCTGTCTGTGCCGACGAGCTCCAGCGCCGTCTGGGGGTATAAGGCTAGCAAGTGTTTATTTGCGAGGCCTAAGGGGCGCCCCGTATGGATATCGATAACTTTGAATGGTGGTATAGCGAGGGCGAGGCTCCGGACGAGGAGTGGGACGAGCCCGCGCCGTGTGACGTGTCGAGCGACGAGGACGAGACCGGCAACGATGCCGTCGAGACGGACGCCGCTCCCGACTCCGCCGAGCCCCTGACCTTTGAGCGGGCTTGGGCCCAAGCCGAGGCCGACGAGGCTAAGGCCGATGCCACGGCCACACTCGGTGAGCCGGCGGACATGTCCATCTCGCCGGCCAAGACCCCGCAGCCGCGCCATAACATCGACCCCGGCAGCACGGCATCCTTCAGCATACTCGACGTGCCCGCGCAGGGTGCTCAGGCGCCTGCGCCCACGCATCGCCCCGACCTGGCTCGCGAGGAAGACGCGGGCCGCCGCTCTCCGCTCGGTCCCATCCTCATCGCCTTCATGGCCGGCGTCATCGCTTGCTCGGCGATCGGAAATGTCTGGAGCCATGTGGAGCAACAGCGCAAAGATGCCGCCAAGGTCGAGATGTCTGTCGAGCAATCGCTCAGCCGCACGCGCTCGGTGCATGTGTCGGTCGAGGTCAAGGACGGTGCGACATGGGACACCGCCCGCGGCGATAGTCAGATGCTCATCCACATCGTGGGCCGCACGCTCAGGGGGCAGGCGATTGACGAGTATCAATATGTCAACTCCGCTGGCGACGGCATCGAACTCAAGCCCGGCGACTACGAGCTCACGGTCGACGAGCCGCCCGTCGCCACCGATGGCACGCGCTTCCGCGCCTCAAAGCGCATGGTCCCCGTGAGCTTTAACTCGCAGGCGCCCGATACGGTCGACAGCACACCGCAGGGCGGGTTCGACCTTTACGTGGATACCCAGTAGGCACTCGCCGCTCATTCCGCTATGGCTACTCAATAATCGCCTGCCGTCCCGTCCCGCCGCCAAGAGTGGGACAATAGCCCTCGACACTATTGTTTACTTTTGGAGGAAGTAGCATGTCTACTGTCACTACCATCAAGCGCGGCGGCCTCACCGCGGCCATCGATTCCATGGGTGCCCAGCTCACGAGCCTTGCCCTCAACGGCAACGAGTATCTGTGGCAGGGCGACCCCGCCTTTTGGGGCAAGCATGCGCCCATCCTGTTCCCCATTGTGGGTTCGCTGCGCAACAACACGGCAACGTCTGCGGCCGGCACCTGCGAGATGCCGCGCCACGGACTCGCGCGCATCGTCGAGCACAAGCTGGTCGAGGTTTCGGAGGACGGCTCCTCGGTAACGTACGAGATCACCGACACGCCCGAGTCGCTCAAAGCCTTCCCGTACCACTTTAAGCTCAACATGACCTATGCCCTGACTGGTGACGCCACGCTTACCCAGACCTTTGCCGTTACGAACACCGGCGACGTGGACCTGCCGTTCTCGGTGGGCGGCCACCCCGCGTTTAACGTACCGGCTCCCGGTGCCGAGGACGAGGCATTCGAGGATTACGAGCTGGCGTTTACTGAGGCTTGGACGAACGAGGCTCCCATCATCACGCCCGACGGTCTTATGACGTTCGAGGGTAGCTACAAGGCTCCCGATAACTCGGACGTGCTGCCCATCACGCATCGCAGCTTCGATAACGATGCCATCATGTTCACCGATACTCCGGGCTCCACGCTCACGCTGCGCGGCCGCAAGTCGGGCCACGGCGTCAAGATCGACTTTGAGGGCTTTAAGTACATTGGCGTGTGGTCTGCCGCCAACGACGCTCCGTTTGTGGCGCTCGAGCCCTGGACCGGTCATACCACCATGGACACCGAGGACGACGTCTTTGAGCACAAGGTCAACACCATCACCTTGGCTCCGGGCGAGACGGACAAACGCACCTTTAGCGTTACCCTGCTCTAGATGTGACAAAGGGACAGTCTCTTTGTCACATTCCCGTCCGCTAAGCCTCCCTGCCACATTCGGCAGGGAGGCTTTTTGGTGGGTAGCCATTTTCCAGTTCGTTAACTTGTATATATGCATCTGCTGGAGGTAGCGCTGAGCGGTATCCTGTTACGTCGTTAGCATACGATTCAACAGGGAAGGCAGATTATGCATTCTCCCCATCAACGCGACGCGCATCCACAGCCGGTATGCAGTCGTCGCATCTTTTTGGGTAGCGCTCTCGCCGCGAGTGCTACCGTCGTTGCCGGCGCGCTCGCCGGCTGTCAGCGCCCTTCCACGCTCAAGGTGGTTCAGCCCACGACGGGCGGCGGTCGCGACGACCTGTCCGATTCTGTGATCGGCAAGGATAAGATTCGCATCGGCATGGAGGCGGCCTACGCCCCGTACAACTGGCAGGTTTCCGAAGCCAGTGAGTACACCATCCCCATCGACAACGTGCGGGGCGCCTATGCCGATGGCTACGACGTGCAGATCGCCAAGATCGTCTGCAAGGCCCTCGGTGGCGAGCCCGTTGCCGTCAAGCAGAGCTTCTCGGGCCTTATCGATTCGCTCAACAACGGTCAGATCGACCTCATCATTGCCGGCATGAGCGCCACGCCCGAGCGCGAGGAGTCCGTCGGCTTTTCCGATCCGTACTTCATTGGCTACTTTGGCCTGTTCGTAAAAGAGGGATCCCCCTACCAAAACGCCACCAAGCTCAGCGACTTTAGCGGTGCCACGGTACTCGGCCAAAAGGACACCATGCTCGACACCGTCATCGACGAGATCCCGGGCGTTGTTCACAAGAACCCGGTCGATTCGGTTCCCACGGTGTTTTCGAACCTGCTGCAGGGTACGTGCGACGCCGTGACGTACAACACCGAGAACGAGAAGGGCTACATGGCCCAAAATCCGGGCATTGTCCCTATTCATTTTGCCGAGGGCGAGGGCTTTAAGCAGGAGGTCGCGGCAAACGTCGGCTGCCGCAAGGGCTCGGACAAGCTGCTTAAGCTCATCGACAAGACACTCAAGGGCATTAGCCAAGAGGAGCGCGACCAAATGTGGGACGCGTGCCTCGACCGTCAGCCGGCATAGGGAGGCAGCATGAAAACCATCAATCGCCTGGCCTCCTTTATCAAGGCCGACCACCGTTATGTGTACCTGGGCACGAGCGTTATCGCGGCGCTCGGCCTGGCGTTTAGCCAACGCAACCCCACGCCGCTGAGCTTCTTGGCGCCTACGGGCGTGTTCCAAGACTGCCTCTGGGCAATCCTTTGGGCCTGGCTCGTCGTGTCGGCGGCGGCGCTGATCACCAAACTCATGCACTGGAATGACTATCGCGAAACGTCGCCGTTCGCATCCGAGCGTTTCCGTCGTGGCGCACGCTTAGGCAGCTACGTCGTGGTCGCCATCGCGGCGGTCTTTTTCGTGGACCGTTGCGTCATGTCGTTTATCGACCTGGTGCAGGTGAGCATTGTCTCGGATTCCAACCCCAGCGACTTTTTGTCGAGCCTGGTCTACATGACCTACAAGAGCGGCGACTTCTTCATCCGCGGTATCGAGATCACCATCGCACTTGCGACCTTCGGCACCGTCATCGCCTTTTTCCTGGCGCTGCTCTTCGTGTTTTTGCGCATTCAGACCTTCGATCGCGTGGATAACGACCTGGTGCGCTTCTTTAAGAGTATCGGCCGCGGCTTTGCGACCGTCTACTCCACCATCGTGCGCGGCACGCCCATGATGGTTCAGGGCCTGCTCATCTATTACGCGGGCTTCACCGTTTTGTGCGGTATGGGCTTCGAGACCGCCCAGGCCAACCAGATCTGGAGTACCTTCACCGCCGGCCTCGTCACCATCTCGCTCAACTCCACCGCCTACATGATGGAAGTCCTGCGCGGCGGCATCGAGTCCATCGATCCCGGTCAGGCCGAGGCGGCGCGCTCGCTGGGCCTGTCGCAGTGGCAGGCTATGCGCAAGGTCGTGTTCCCCCAGGGCATTAAAAACGCGATTCCGGCGCTCACCAACGAGCTCATCATCAACATCAAGGATTCGTCGGTGCTTTCGGTCATCGGCGTGTTCGACCTCATGTACGCTACCACCACCGTCGCCGGCGTGTACTACCGCCAGATGGAGGTCTACTGCGTGGCGCTCGTGGTCTACCTGATCCTGACGCTCGTGGCGAGCCGCCTGCTCGAGGCCTTTGGCAAAAAGCTCGGTGCCGAGGCTCCGGCCACGCTGCCCAGCTCCAACTAGGCGCAAGACGAGGAGATTCATCATGGCAGATACCGTTACTACCGGCGCTGCGGCCGCGCAAACCAAAGAGCCGCTCATCCGCGTTGAGGGCCTGCGCAAGAGCTTTGGCTCGCTCGAGGTGCTCAAGGGCATCGACCTGGCCGTTAGCCCCGGCGAGG
Organism: uncultured Collinsella sp.; assembly: GCA_900542965.1. Taxonomy (GTDB): domain Bacteria; phylum Actinomycetota; class Coriobacteriia; order Coriobacteriales; family Coriobacteriaceae; genus Collinsella. The sequence goes on along the minus strand of UQPY01000021.1, from coordinate 2,059 downwards.
TCGTCACCATCATCGGCGCCTCGGGCTCGGGTAAGTCGACGCTGCTGCGTTGCCTCAACCTGCTCGAGACTCCGGACACGGGTCACATCTGGTTCCACGGCCAGGATCTCACGGCCGAGCGCTGCAACATCAACAAGCTGCGCGAGGACATCGGCATGGTGTTCCAGGGCTTCAACCTGTTCAACAACATGGATGTGCTCGACAACTGCACGCTCGCGCCCGTCACGCTCAAAAAGATGGGCAAAGATCAGGCCGAACAGGTCGCGATGGAGCATCTGGCGAGCGTGGGACTCGAAAAATTCGCCCATGCCGCGGTTGGTCGCCTGTCCGGTGGCCAAAAGCAGCGCGTTGCCATCGCCCGCGCCCTGTGCATGAACCCGCAGATCATGCTGTTTGACGAGCCTACCTCTGCGCTCGATCCCGAGATCGTGGGCGAGGTGCTCGACGTTATGCGCAAGCTCGCCGCCGACGGCATGACCATGGTCGTCGTTACCCACGAGATGGCCTTCGCGCGTACCGTGTCCGACCGCGTGGTCTTTATGGACCAGGGCGTGGTGCTCGAGGACGCCGCGCCGGCTGAGCTCTTTGGCAATCCTAAGCACCAGCGCACCCGCGAGTTCCTCTCGCGTTATCTCAACGACAAATAATGCAAGCGAACGTGGCAAAGGGACCGCCTCTTTGCCACGTTGTTTTTGGAGGAAGGCATGGCCGAGGTTTGGCGCTTCTTTGCGCACGAGGATGATTTTGCCGATATCGACGAGGTCGGCGCGTGCGAGCGCCTGGGCCGCGTGCTGTCGTTTCCGACGATTTCGAGCATGGATGCCCAGACGGTGGACTGGCAGGCGTTTGCCGACCTGCGCGCCTATATGCAGCAGGCCTGGCCGCGCGTGTTTGCGGCGGGCGAGGTCGAGCTCATCGACCATTCGCTGCTCGTGACGCTTGCCGGCATCGACCCCGCCCTCAAGCCGGTCATGCTCATGGGCCACATGGACGTGGTTCCCGTGGTGCCGGGCACCGAGACAGACTGGACGCACAATCCCTTTAGCGGGCACGTGGACGACACCTATATTTGGGGTCGCGGCGCCATCGATATGAAAGACCAGGTCGCAGGCATCCTGGAGGCCGTTGAGTATGCGCTGGCGCACGGCTGGCAACACGAACGAACCCTGCTGCTGGCCTTTGGCCAGGATGAGGAGACCACGCAGTGCGGCGCGGGTGCCATTGGCCGCGTGCTCGAGGAGCGCGGCGTTGAGCTTGAGTACCTGATTGACGAGGGCGACTATCGTATCGTTGAGGCTGCCGAGTACGGCGCAGGCGAGGGTTGGCTTATGCATGCCGATCTTGCCGAGAAGGGCTATGCCGATATCGTGCTCAGGACGAAGAGCGAGGGCGGGCATTCTTCCAACCCTTACGGTGGCACGTCGCTCGAAGTGCTCAGCCGCGCTATTGCCGCGATTTGCGATATCGAGTGGCCGGCGCGTGTGACCGATCTGCTTGCCGCCCAACTCGTCGAGTTGGGGCTCTACACGGCCGATGAAATTGCCGCCAACGGGGATGCCATTGTCCGCGATTGCCTCGCCAGCAAAAAGCTCTATCCGCTGGTGACGACCACCTGCGCGCCCACGCAGATCGAGGGTGGCAGCACCGGCGCCAACGTAATGCCGCAGGATATGTGGGCCAACATTAACTTCCGCATGCTCGAGGGCACGAGCGTGGCCGACGTTGTGGCGCGCTGCCGTGAGGCGGTTGCCGGGGCGGACCTTGCCGGTCGTGTCAAAGTGGAGCTGGGCCCCGGCAGCTCCGAACCCTCGCCGTCCCCGCGCATCGGTGGTCCCGGTCTCGAGGCGGTTCGCTCCATCGCCGTCCGCTATTTCCGTGATCCAAAGGGGATGGAGGAAAACGGATCATTCGAGCCAGTGGCAATTGTGCCCTCGACCGTGATCGGTGCGACCGACGCTGCCAACTACCAGCACATTTGCCCTGAGTGCATTCGCTTCTCGGCCTTTGTGGTCGATCTGTCTCTTATACACATCTGACGCTGCCGACGACTAGTCGAGTG
>UQPY01000020.1 GCA_900542965.1 uncultured Collinsella sp. | reverse complement strand
GGGCCCGTGGGTTATACCCTAAGAGCAAACCACCCTTTTTAAGGGTGGTTTTGATGCCGAGGGGCTTTCTACCGCGGCAGGCGAATCGTAAAGCGGCTGCCGACCCCTTCGACCGAAGTCACACCGATGACGCCGCCGTGGCTGTCGACGATCCACTTGGCGATGGCGAGCCCCAGACCCGAGCCCTGCGCGCCGGCATCGCGCGCGTTGTCGGCACGGTAGAACCGCTCGAACGCGTGAGCTGCGGATTCCTGGTTCATGCCGATGCCCTCGTCCTCAATGCTTATGTCAATCGCGCCCGTGCCCGCATCGGGCGTTATGGCAAACGTGACGGTCGTGCCCGCGTCCGAATACTTGGCGGCGTTTTGCACGATCACGCGCAGAGCCTGCTTCACAAGCGCCACGTCAACGGGCGCGTCGCAGCGCGGGTCGCTGGCGAGCGCAGCGTCAAAGGCCAGCCGATACGCGTGCGTGGCATCAATCATCTGCGATTCTTCGCAAACCTCGCCGACCAGTGCGGCCAGGTTGGTATTCGCGCGCCGCAGCACGGTGCGGCCGGCATCGCCGCGCGCCAAAAACAGCAGCTGCTCCACGAGCTCCTGCATATGCTCGCTTTCGGTCTTGAGCGAGGCGATGGACTCTGCTAGCACGTCCGGGTCGTCTTTGCCCCAACGATCGAGCATGTTTACGTAGCCCTGAATCACCGCGATGGGCGTGCGCAGCTCGTGGCTCGCGTCGTTGACAAAGCGCATCTGCTGCAGCTTTGCCTCTTGCATCTGGCGCAGCAGGCGGTTGAGTGCGACCTCGATACTCGCCAGATCGGCGTCGCCGGTGGTGACGCTCGGCGAGTCGACGCTTGCGCGCTCGATAGCCTGCTCCAGCGTTTCCATCTTGCCGCCGGCGAGCTGCATACGTCCGAGCTCGTCCACGCGCAGGGCCAAGTCGTTGAGCGGTGCCATGGTGCGGCGCACGCGGCGGGCGCCGCCGAGCATGTTGAACACGCTGATGACCTGCCAGCCCACAACGACAAGGTAGAGAGGCCATAACGTGACGAGGTCCTGTGCGAGGGGGAAAGTCTTGGTGGTGCGCGCAAGCTCGACGGTATAGGTGAGCGTTGTCGGGTCCCAGCCGCGCGCGGGCGTCAGCGACATGCCGTGAACGGTGGTGCCGGGGATCCATCCTGCGGTAAACGCGCCGTCGGGCAGCGTCTGGTTGTATCCATAGACGAGGATCGCCGCCGCAATCACCATCAGCAGCAGATCGAGCCAGACGTAGCTCATCAAGCGGCGCCACATATAGCTCCAGTTAATGGCGCGGGCGATGGAGGTGACGCGCTTGGCCTCGGCGTTACGCGCGGCAGACATAGCCCACCCCGCGCACGGTCTGGATGATGCGGGCGCCGCCGGCGTCCTCGATCTTGGCACGCAGGTGTGCGATGTGCACGTCGACGTTGTTGGTGTCGCCCACGTATTCGTAGCCCAGCGCTTCGTGCGCGATGCGCTCGCGCGTGAGCACGGTCTCGGCATGCGCCATAAGCAGGGCGAGGACGTCGAACTCGCGGGCCGTGAGCGCGATGGGCGAGCCTGCGACGGTGACTTCGCGGCGGTCGGGATCGAGCGCGACCGAGCCCACGGTGAGCGCGGCGGGGGAAGGCACGGCAGAGGTCTTGGCCGAGTCGCCAGCTGGGGGTATCGCGGCGGCACCCGTAGCGCCCTCCCCGGCCCCAACGCCCGAAGCCGCCCGCACGGCCTCCGAGCGCTTCAGCGCCACGCGGATCCGTGCGAACAGCTCCTCAATCGCAAACGGCTTGGTCAGGTAATCGTCAGCACCGGCGTCGAGCCCGGCCACCTTGTCCATCACGGCATCGCGCGCGGTGACCATAATCACCGGCACATCCTTGTGCTTGCGGACGCGTCGCAGCACCTCCATGCCGTTGAGCTGCGGCAACAGCACATCGAGCAGAATCAGATCGTAGCTGCGCTCCAGCGACAGGTCAACGGCGGTGCGGCCATCGGCGGCGTGCTCCACCTGGTAGCCCTCGTGCTCAAGCTCGAGCGTCACAAAGCGGGCGATTTTCTCCTCGTCCTCTACGATCAGGATCCGTGCCATGCGTGCCCCCGTCTGAGATTACTTGTCGTCGTTGAGATTTTGCTTGATGTCGTCCGCGGCATCGGCAGCGTGATTCATAAGGTTGTTGATGCTGCCGGGCACGTCGCCGTCGCTATCGATGCGATAGCGCATGCCAAAGAACAGGCCAAGCAGCATCAGCCAAATCGTGGCGCCCCCGGCAAACAGTGCGACGATGGGAATCAGGATGGGAATGTTGAGGATGATGGCGTCGCGGCGCGTGGCGATAAACTTGGTGTCCAGGCTCAGGCGGAAGAGCTTTTTGAAGTATTCCCACACGCTGTCCATCTTTTTGGAGAAGTCGGTCTTTTCGCTCGACTTCTCGTAGGCGGCCTGCGCGGCGACCATCTCGGCTGAGGGCTCATCGACTGGCGCGGACTCGGTGGCGGCGTGCGCCGACGTGGTCTGGGTCTTGCCCTGCGACTCGAGCCAAATGATGGCATCCAGAACGTTGCCGTCGGCGGCGTCGAGCGCTGCCTTGGCATCGGTGTAGCTCACGTTGCACTTGGTGCGGATGGTTTCAACTTTTTCGAGGTCGTCCATGACCTGTCCTTTCGTTCGATGGGCGCGACGCCGGGCGATCTGCCCGGGCGCGAGCGTTGCGTTCGGCGGCCTGCGTTGCGCGGTGCCGCCCCGCCCTTGGTCGAACTCTATAGTGCAGGTTATAGATTAAGCGATTCTTGAGCCAAGATTAATGTTGGATGAGTTTTTGAGTGGTGAAGCGCGTGACGCGGGGCGCGCAGGCAAGGGGAAGACTGGTTTTGCGTGGCGCGGGGAAGGGGAGGACAGGTTTTTGTGGCGACCGACAGTGAGGTCTAATACTTTTTCCGAGAAGTGAACGAGCTAAATCGGGCCCCCGAAGCATCGACACTTTGAGCATGTCGTTTCCTGCGGTTTCGATGTCGGAATCCGGCGATTTTGCTGTCGAAAAATGCAGATGCTTCAGGGGTCCAAAATCAGACGTTCACTTTGCGGGAAAAGTATTAGACCTCGATAGCGGGGGATGGTGCACCGGTGGGAAAGCGGCGACGGTAGTGGGATAAGCAAGGCACGCCGATCATAGAAAATAAATAACGCGTTGCAAAAGTATGAAAATATCCTACAATTGAAACATGAAGTACTCTAGCAACATAACGGCGATAAGCGAGCTTTCCGAGAGCGAGGGCGTGTTCACCACAGCTCAGGCGGCCCGCATGGACATCTCTCGAGATGCGCTGGCGCACTCGTGCCGCGTGGGGCGTCTTGAGCGGATATGCCACGGCGCCTACCGGATGTCAGGCACGCAGCGCCGAGACATCGACGAGCTCAACGCCCTTTGGAAGCTTACCAATCCCTCCCTTTGCGCGTGGGAGAGAAAGCGTCAGTGGGACGGCATCGCTGTAAGCGGTACGACCGCGGCGAACCTACAGCAAATGGGCGATTTCCATCTGTCCCCCTACAGGATGACCGCACCAACGCGCATCAATACAAGAAACGAATCCCTTTCCTTCGCAAAGCGCGAGATTGCCGAGCAGGATGTCGTCTGGCTCGACGGCCTGCCGGTTACCAAACCCGAGCGCACACTCGTCGATCTATGCCTCGATTGCGAGGACCCCTCATTAATTACCGATGCCTATCGCGACGCGCTTGGGCGTGGGCTTGATATACAACGGCTGAAGGATCTTGTAGAAGAGAACTCTAAAACCGCCAAACGACGTGAACTAATGATGCCTCTGCTGATGGTGCTGAACGACTAACGCGAAACGGAGGACATGGTGAAGTACAAGACACCTGCCGCATTGGAGATGGCTGTTAGGAATGCAGCAAGGCGGTCGCCGATGGATACTAATCGGGCAATCACGGGTTTCTACTTTCATCGTCTTTTGTGCCGCGTCTTTTCGCAAGGCACCGACCGCTTTGTGCTCAAGGGCGGCCAAAGTGTCCTGGCGCGAACGCTCGATGCGCGTGTTACAAGAGATATTGACTTGGTCGCTCAAGAGGAGAGTCTCGAAGAAGCTATTGCCGATCTGGTGCAGGCGGCTTCGATTGACCTAGACGATTTCGTTTCGTTTGTCTTTGATCGCGCGGAGCAAATTAAGGCAGAGGATGAGTATCGGTGTGGTACGAAGGTGTGGTTTACTCCCTTTATGGGAACCAAAAAGCTACAACCAATCTCAATTGACTTGGTAGTTGATGAAGTGCGGGGACTTGAGCCTGAAATTCTTGCACAGGTCGATCGTTTGGATATCGAGGGGCTCCTGGTTTGCGACTATCGGGTATGTCGAGTGGAGAGCGCCCTTGCAGATAAATTGCTCGCAATGATAGAGCTGCACGACGGTCGAGCATCTTCGCGAATCAAGGACATCGTCGACATCTTGGTGTACGCGAAAACTTGCTCCGTCGATGGGGTAACGCTCGCTGAGAGAGTTGAGAAGGAAGCGTCTGCTCGCAAGATAGCAATGCCGAAAGAGTTCGTAGCGCCTCTTTGGTGGAAGCAAAATGGCTCTGCGCAGTACGCAAAGATGGCGAGGCAGGCGGGAGTTCTTGAGCTCGCGGGGAATATTGCCGGGGCGGAAGAGGTCGTCAATCGGTTATATACGCCATGCTTTGATCATTCGATGAATGTGTGCAAATGGAATCCTCAAACCATGAGATGGGAGTAGCCCAGATAACTAAGCCGGCGGCGGGAGGTGGTCCTGCCGCCGGCTTGGGGCGTTTCTGCTGTATCTGTTTTACTCGCAGGCTTGGTCAATCACCTGAGTGACGGCCTTTTTTGCGGCTTCGAGGTTGCGCTGGGCTTGGGCGACAGCGGCCTCGGCTTGTTTCTTTGCCTTTACGACCTCGGCAAAGCGATTGATGGATTCGCTGTACTCGCGCGTGCGCGGGTCAAGCGCCGCCGGAACTTCAATTTCGAACAGATCGGAAGGCCGGATAGCACGGATGCTGGCTCCTTCAGTTAATGCTTGAATCAGCTGCGCCCCGTGTCCTTCGGTGAGGTATCCGACGACTATCTCCGAAAACACTACGCGCTCCTCTTCGGTCATCGTTTGGAATGATGGGCGAATGACGGTGGTGTTATGCGAAGCAACCAGGTGTTGTTTCGCGTCATCGGCGCTGACGACGAGCAGGTTGGATGCGCCAGAGCGACCCAGCATGCGCGGCATGACGATATCGCCCGCGCGGAGTTCATAGCGATCGAGAACGCTGGGGTCCACTTTTACGTATTTGGAGTCCGACCCATTTGCACTCTCTGCAGCATCTACAGGCAGAAGGTTGCCGTCTTGAAAATCTTGAGACGAAATACGGCGCACTTCAACTGCGTCAATATCGTTCGATGTCGTGCTCTCGCGGGGCATGAATGGGGCGACTCGCGTAAAAGTGTCACCGAGCTTGGCACTGTAGTTTCGGGTGATGGCGATGAGGCTGATTTTGCCTTTTGAGAGGGCTGCGCGATGTAGGAGCAACTCACGTGTGGCAAAAGTGGTCGTTTCGATAGGCGTCGATCTGGGCGTATTTGTATCAATGCGAGTCCAGTCGGGGGAGATAGCAAGGGCGATATCGGAACGATACGATACTCTAGTTGCATATTGAAAGCGCGGTCCGGATTCGATTACGCTGCGAAATGCTACGCTGCGATTTCCCGTAGACATTATGAGAAGCGCGCTCGTCATATGGCGCGTGGGTTCGGAAAACGGTAAATATACGATGCTCTCGATGAGCCCCTCGCGTATCAAAATCGTACGTGCTTGCTCAGCTTTATCAAGTAAACCTGCGGGCAGCACCACGGCTGCTCGAGTGCGGCCTGAAAGAGCGAGCGCATACAGACACCAAATAAAAGGACCCCAGTCGCAAAAATCAAGGTAGCCGGGTTCCAAATAATCGATGAGCGCGGCGCAGTCTTTTTCGACATCGCGTTTGTTTGCGCGGTAGTAGCTTGATGCATCGATAAACACTGGGGCGAGTTCGCCATCGCTTGTACTCTGTTTACCGGGCCCAAGCTCGCAAATATTGGGCACGCCGTTGCCGTTTAGGGTAAAGCACTCACGGAGCGTCTCGCAGTCGACGGCGCCAGGTAGACGTACGGTGAGTAGACGACTGCCTTGTTCCAGGTTAAGCGCGCGCGAGAGGGCGGCGGCAGTGAGGCGTGGCAATGATGATGTAGTTTCACGCATGTATAGAGCCCTTTCTTCTCAGTGGGTTTATATTAGCAGAAAAATTTGAAAATTTCTAATGACGAGAACAGCACACTGTGCTATCCTCGAAGCAATCCAAATCCAACTCAATATCAACTGCTTGATGCGAACGCTTTGCAGTCTTTAGACAAATTGCATTATCAAGCAGGAGGATTCCATTTATGAAGCTGCAGGTTAGGTCGACAATCATCGCCCTAGCGCCAGAACATTCTAAAGCCTAGAACAGACTCCCTACTAGCACCCACCACAGAAAGGAAGGTCATTCGTGAAGAGTAAAGACGACATCTACAAAGCATTCCTCGACGAGATCGACGAGGATCTTCGCAGCATGTGCGAAATGAACGGGAAGGCGGAACGGCCACTTCCGTGTCCGTACTGCGGCGAGGAGAACGTTGAGCGCCTAGCCAAGACGCTCGTTGACGTGCTGGAAAAGTGCTCGCCCGATATTCCCGGGCTGGTGCCTGAGCAGTATCGAGCCGACGTACACGAGGCCCGCGAACTTTTGACTGCTGCGACACTCGCTTTGCTGCCGCTGTATTTCTCCCCGCGCGATAGTCGCATGGAAAGCGTGGCGACTGTGGTGAGCATGTTTGAACACGGGCGCTCTGCGGGTTTCAAATCGGCTGGCGTTCTCTTGTTTGAGGAAGTTACGACAGGGATGAAGTACAGCACCAGGAAGCTTGCCTATGTCCCGTCCCTCTTCGTGCGCCATATCGATAGCAGAAAGCCATACGACCGGCTGCACCGCGATGGATCGCGTGGCTTTACGGCGGACGAAGATGATGCCGTCATGTTTTATAAGCGCTACCTCAAGGTGCAGCGACGCGTGTTCGATGCGAGTCCGCGTTTCAACTTCGAGCTATGCGTCAAATGCCCGTTTGAGGCACTTTCGGACGAACGAGAGACTTTTTATTGCATGGAGGAAAAGATGGAGATCGATTTGGCAACTAAGGTGCGAAAGCTCCAGGACCGCTACACCCTCAACTTCGCTCAGGCCAAAGGGTACGACCTGCTTGACAGACTGATGATTGAGGCATTGCTTGCGTATCTGCGTGATGAAACGGTCTCTGCCGCGGCGCGCGAGAGCTATTTGTCGCAGGCCGAGCGCCTGATTGACGGCACGGTCAAGTTGTCGTGCGCGGCGAATCCCAATGAGGGCGCCGACGTCGACCGTATTTCCTAACAGCCAACCAGATTTTTCGACAAGAAAGGGGCCATGCCATGTCAGTCATCAAGATGTTCGGCTACGAGGCCGCGCAGCAAACGGAGTATCAGACCAAGAAGTGGGCGACCAGGGAGGAGATGCAGGCACTGTCGTCCGGCGACGAGCAGCGCGATGTGATCTTGGCACAGGGCGCCACGGTGGCTTTCTACGAGGACGACAAGCATTGGGAGACAAGCGTGTCCAACAATGTTTTTGCCTTTGGAGGCACCGGCAGCGGCAAAACGGCGAGTTTCATTTTGCCCAACCTGCTCAACCACCACGAGTGCTGCTATGTGGTCACAGACACCAAGGGTGAGCTGCTGCGCCGTACGGGGAAGGGCTTTGAAGACGACGGCTACGAGGTAACGGTTCTCGATACTGTTAATCCCGAGCAGTCGGCCGGATACGATCCTCTGCGCTACGTGATGGATGTCGAGGATATCCCCACCACAGTGGCGGCAATCATGGAGGGGGTCGATCCTGACCGTCGTGGCTTTAGGTATGATCCGTTCTGGGATAACGCAAACGATCTGTTGCTTCGAGCAATTGTTGGAATCCTGTATCTCCTGGAGTGCCTTGCCGGCACCCTTGCGCCAGGCGAGGACCCTAATGCCCCGCGCCGCTACCTTAAGATGAACAACGTCTTTAGGCTGGCCGCGCTCATCAAGGTCACGGGAGATGGCGAGGGACGATTCCCGTTGGACTACCTTGTGGAGCAGGTGGAGTCCAAGGAGTTCCTCGATAAGCATGGGGCGGTGAACGCGGACCTGTACGGCGTTGAGCAGTATCGCGATTTTCGCGGGGCGGCCGATAGGACGCTTAAGAGTATTCTGATCACGCTCAATGCAACTATTTCGCGGCTTAAGACGCCCCAGCTCATGCGCGTTTTTGAGCATGACGAGATGCGTCTTGATCGTATTGACGAGGGCAAGCGCGTGATCGATCTTAAGGTGAGCGACAACGACTCGGCCAATGCATGGCTTGCGAACGTTGCCCTTAAGCAGCTGTTTAACCTGGCCCAGCGTCGTGCCGATGCCAGCCCCAGCGGACATCTGCAACGTCGCGTGCAGTTTGTGCTCGATGAGTTTCCCAATGTGGGACGCATCCCCGATTTTGAGCGCAGCATTGCGACCGTGCGCAGTCGCGGCATTAGCTTTTTGATGTGCGCGCAATCGCTGAGCCAGCTCGATGGTGTGTACGGCAAATCCACAGCGCTTACCATCCTCGATAACTGCGATAGCTTGGTCTATATGGGTGGCGGCAGCAATATCGCGACGCAGAACTACATAAGCGAACTGTGTGGCGAGTCGGTTTTGGGCACCAATTACGTGGGTGCCGAGCGCACTGCCGTAGATGTGCGCGGCTATGTGATGACTCCGGGCGAGGTGGGGCTTATGCCTCGCACCGATTGCCTGGTCAAGGTGACCGGCATGCGACCCTTCCGCGCCAAGAAGTACTTTTGCGACGACCATCCCAATGCGGCCAAGTGGCTGAGGGATTAGCCCTTGCAGCTCCGCGCATTCCGACCTGTATTTTGGCCGCACGGCCTCGTTTGCCATGAGCCGTGCGGCCAGCTTCCCTTATCGATCCCATCTAGAAAGGAATTAACCATGCCCGTTATGTACCGTGAGCCCAGCATCATCAAGAAGTCCAAGGACGGCCGCGTTGCCGCCGTCGATATGGCAAGCGAGCTGCTTAATAGCCGCGTGCTGCTGTTGGAGGGCGAGGTCAACGATGTGACCTGCAACGGCCTCATTAAGTCCATGCTGGTGTTGGAGCATCAAAGTGCGACTGAGCCCATCACCCTCATCATCAACAGCCCGGGCGGCAGCGTTACGGCGGGGCTGGCGCTCATCGACACCATGCAGTCGCTTGACTGTCCCGTGATCACGGTGGGCGAGGGCGTCGTGGCCTCGATGGCCGCGGTGATCCTGGCCTGCGGCGACCATCGCCAGGCGTACCGCCACACGCAGGTGCTCATCCACCAGCTGATGGGCGGCACGGGCATGGCGCAGCAGACCGATATCGAGATTGCGGCACAGCACACGGCGGCCATGCGCGCCGAGCTGGACGAGCTGCTGGCCGAGCGCGGCAACCTGAGCGCCCAGGAGTTCCACGAGCTTACCGAGCGCGACTGCTGGTGCAACGCCAAGCGTGCCCTGGAGCTGGGCCTGGTGGACGAGGTGATTGCTCCCAGCAAGAAGGCGCTCTAGCGGGGTGCCTGCCTTACAAGTACGTTGAGCAGGGCGAACAAGTGCGTTAATTCACAGCCAGAAAGAGGTTGAACATGAGCAGGATTTGGGATGTCGATGGTATTGAGTGGGAAGACCTGCCCACCGTGAGCGACTTGCTGTGCGCGGCGGACACAAAGATCCTGGCGCGCAAAATCGCCCTGCGATACGGCGGCAAGTCGGACGTCCGCGGCTATGGCGATAGCAAGCGCAGCCTAAAGCGCGCCCGCCGCAAGGTCAAAAAGCTGCGGAAGATCGACTCCGAGCCCAGCGACAAGATTGTCCTGTTGCCCAAACATGTCATCAATCGTCGCAGTGCGGGCCATGGCTTTGGCTATTACGACGTGGAGCCGTGCGCCTTTACGCGCGGTGGCACGCAAAGGCCGGGAGAGGACGCGTGTGCCGAAGTGTATCCGTGGGAACTGTTCCTGCTGAACGAGGAGCCTGCAAGCGTCATTCTGGGCTATCGGGTATGGCTTGGCGGCGAATGGGGCCTGTGCGAGCGCTATCGTTTTTTGGCTGTGGTGTGCACCAGTGTGCTGAATCGCATTCGCGAGCAAAAGGAGCTGCGCAAGTGCCTCGAGGAGGACGATGTGCCCTGTGATATGGACGAGGACGAGGCGATCGAAGGTGTTCGCCTCGACGCGCTGTATTCCGAGGAAGTTATCAATGCGAAGATTGGCGGCTATTGGGATACGAATCTGGGGCTCGATTTGCCCTGGAAGGACGAGCACTCCGAGACCTGCGTACGGATCGATAGGGCTATCGATGACTTGTTTGCCGAGGAGACGAAGCGCAATGCCAAGGAGCTAGGGAGGAAGCTTGGGCGGGGGTATGAGGAGTGCGAGGAGTAATTGGACGAGTATTTACTGAACGGGGTGTCCACGCGAATGGATGTCGACAGGCTGCTAAAAATCTGTCCGGACGAAATGATAGAACAGTAGTGTAAATGGATTTTGTACTTTAAGGAGTTCACAATGGGAATCACCTATAAGGAACTATTTCGTGAGAAAGACCGGGCCTATGGTTTTGGCCCTGCTGGCTTCTTTATTAAGAGATTTAAAAAGAGCGACTACAGTGAGGCTGAATTACTCGATTTTATTTCAGGAATGGACTTCTCTCTTGGTGAAGCCGGCGAGGACATTAGCCTGGAAAAGAAATGCAAGATAGTTGAACGGTCGGTTACCGAGACGCATTATACGAGCTGGGCGCTCAGCTTGATTGGCATGATTTTCTCTCTTGCAGTCGGAGCATATTTGTCTACGTTGCCGATCGGGATCGCGGTGGCTCTTCTGGCCGCATTTCTAGTTGTCCTGGGAGTATACGCGTGGTCTCGGTTTTGCTTTGAGCGCGATAGAACCGTACTGTTGTGTGCATTGGAGCATATAAAGCAGCTTCAACCATAGCCGCATAAGATTGAAAGACGCGGCAGGGACGCGTAATGCCGCCCTAAGTCATGGGGCAATACGCGTTGCGGATGAGGGCAGCGTCCCCGTCCAAAGTATTCTCCATATATGCATAAAAGTGTAGCGATGTATGACGCCTCCGCGTCTATAAACGATTGCCGGCAGCGCGGTGCTAGTCGGCAAGGCCGAACCTATCAGCTTTTCTTCAGCTTACCTAGGTCTACGAGTTTCGGCGAATGCAGCCTAAGAGCATCGTTCCCGTTCTGCCCGTTGACTGTGCTGCAAGCTAGGCTTAAAGACTCTTCGTTTTCCTTGATGACTTACATGTTAAGGACATAATAATTGGTGCCTTGGCTACTGCTGTTGCGCTCGTAACGACACACGCGATTGGGGACTAGCGGCTCTGACTGAGACGCACGGAACGTGAGTGCGGGTGGTGTGGCCCACGGTTGGCAACAATGTCAGCGGCTGCCATGCGGAGATGGGAAGCGGATTTCTAGAAATAAGGCGAATTAAATAGCTCTGCCTTTTTGAATGGTAAAGTTTTGGGTTTGTAGAATGTTGCTATTACTGATCGAAATGAGATAGACATCGTGGAGACTCGTCAGACAAAGCCTTATCGTATCGCCTCTCTCTTTGCGGGATGCGGTGGTCTTGACCTCGGCTTCGCCGGAGGATTCGATTTCCAAGGTAAACATTTTGCTCGTTTGGCCACCGAAGTTGTCTACGCCAATGATTTCGATCGCGATGCTGTGACCTGCTTCAATGAAAACATCCCGAATTACGATGCTGCAGCTAATTGCATCGAGAAGGATATTCGCCAGGTTGAGCTTGATGAAATACCGGACTACGATATTCTTCTTGCTGGCTTCCCCTGCCAGCCCTTTTCCAATGCCGGGCTTCGTGGTGGAGTAAACGATAAATACAACCGTGGGACCCTTTTTGAGGAATGCGAGCGCATTCTAAAGGGAAAAATTGATGCGGGCAAAAAGCCCAGAGCATTTGTCTTCGAGAATGTGCGCGGAATCATGTCCTCTAAGATGGATGATGGAACTCCCGTCATCACTGAGATTGAGAAGCGCATGAGGGCTCTTGGCTACAACGTCTGCCACCATCTTGTGAAGGCGAGCAATTATGGTGTGCCCCAGAACAGGTTCCGACTCTTGATCATCGGCATAGACAGTTCTCTGAACAAAACGTTTGATTTCGATGAGATGGATTGCGTTGTCAACTCGGAGCAGTTGCCTTCCGTTTCTGCGGGGCGGCCCGAAAAACTGCTTCTGGGGTCCATCCTTCAAAATCCCTCGGTTGAACACGAAAACGGGGAGTTCTGGCCGTACACCGATGCCACTCAGGCCATGGTTGAGCAAATCGGCCCCTGTGCTCATGGCGATACAGCTTTTAAGTATTTTACTGAAGACATGACTATCGGTGATCTCCCCGAGGTGGTCTTTGAGGGCCGCTCGTGGAAGGATATTCCCTACGAACTCCTTAAGCCCAGGTTTAAGAAGATTGCCGACGATCCGAAGCGCTACCATGCCCCCAATTTTTTCCGCAGGTTCGCTTTTGGCGAGATTAACGGTACGATTACCGCCTCTGCACAGCCGGAGAATTGCGGCATCACGCATCCAGTTGAGAACCGCCGCTATACAGTTGGCGAGATTGCGCGAATCCAGTCCTTCCCGGATTCCTATGACTTCAGCAAGATTCCCTTGCAGTCACGTTATAAGGTTATCGGCAATGCTGTGCCGCCAGTGCTTGGCTGGGTCATTGCCAAAGCTTTGACGAACAAGCTCCTGGAGGCTGACGATGAGTAAATACTTCTCAATCGATACAATTATGGCAGCGTTTTCCGTGCTAAATAAGGAGCTTAAAACTGGGACGGGTTTTAGCGCACTGCAATATATGTTCGCCTTTGACAACTTTGTTTGCAAGTACGGCAGAGACTGCGATACCGGTTCCGATGAGGATACATTCGTTTCTTTCGCCCACAAAGTTGGCGGCCTTGAAGACGGGGAAGTCCCTGACCACATTGCCGACTTTACCGGCAAAAGGCCGAAAAAGGACAAAGATTCTGACCGAATTCATTCAAATTTTATTAGCGCAGGAGCTGTTCCACGTTCTGAGCGCGCATCTCGCGAAGACCCTGAGCGTTACCCCAGTGGGAAAAATTACCTTTTCGAAATTTCCAGGAAGGAGCTCCTAGTCGATTCAATTTGCTATGAGCACTTGGGTTCCTATCTTAAATCAAAGGAAATGAAGACGGCGTTTGCCGTGTGGGTTGAACGTAACTCCGCCTTCAAAGATGAGTCTTCTTTTGCGGAGGCCCTTAAGGACGCTCTTGGCCAAAGCTATACCGCCGATTTGATAGACGCTCTCTGGAAAGATGGCGCGCCGTCCCCAGATGATATTGGCCTTGACGATGATGCTTTTTCAAATGTGAAGCCATGCATTGATTGGACAACGATTGAGGAACGCTTCGGAGTGGGCGAACCGAACGGGACTCATTCCGAACCAGGTAGGATGAATCCAGCAAGAAACAGTCCGGAAGCACTCAAAAAAGTGGCGGGCTTGTCTCGCAATTTAATTTACTTTGGTGCTCCTGGTACAGGAAAGTCCTACCAACTGAACAAGCTCGCCAAGGGTAGCTTTGCCAAGAAAAACATTCGGCGAGTGACGTTCTATCCCGACTACACGTACTCGCAGTTCGTGGGTTGTTTTAAACCCTATAGTGAGCCTGGCAGCAAGGAGATATCCTACGAGTTCGTTGAGGGTCCATTCCTGAAGACCTACCTCGATGCCATAGCGCACCCCTACGACAACTTTGTCCTGTTGATTGAAGAAATCAACCGCGCGAATCCCGCCGCTGTCTTCGGCGACGTGTTTCAACTGCTTGATCGTGACAAGAGCGGTAACAGTGTGTACTCGGTCGCCGCTTCGAAGGAGATGGCTGACTGCATCGGCGGGTATCTCGATGCACTAAAGGACGATACCGATGTTCGAGACGACATCGAAAGGTATTACGACCCCGATATAGACTTCGATGATTTTAGCGAGATGGCCTGCGAGGACCTCTCCCTGCCGCCCAACATGTACATCTGGGCGACAATGAACAGCGCCGACCAAGGGGTGTTTCCGATGGATACCGCATTTAAGCGGCGTTGGAGTTTCAAGTACATCGGCATCGATGCTGGGGCCGATAAGCCTCTCGAAGATGGGAGGAAGATATCCGAGTTAGAGGTGCCGATTTCGATAAACGGCATAAACACTCTAATCGTTTGGGATAAGCTGCGCCGCAGGATCAATGGGCTTATGAAGACCCTCAGGATCAATGAGGACAAGTTCTTGGGCCCCTTCTTTATCTCGCCCAATGACCTCAACGATCGATTCGGCGATGTGTTCAAAGACAAGGTTCTTCTTTATCTATACGAGGACATCGGGAAGTTGAAGCGCGGGCGGCTCTTCAGCGATGAAGCGGCGACCTATTTCGAGCTGTGTGAACAGTTTACGAACGATGGAGTCGCCATTTTCAAGGGCATCGAGCTCGCCGATGTTGCCGTTGACAAGATGCCGAAGGATGTTGCTGCCGAATCGGAAGAAGAGGCTGAGGAATAGGCCATGAAACCGGTGATGGTCCGCGAGCTGAAACCCTTTTCTCTCGCTTGGCTCGCCGATGAGCTGGGGTGTACGGTCGAGAGGGCAAAAACCCTCGTTGGCGACATGATGACGCGCGGTATCGTGCGGTATCGGACGGGAGGGAAAACCGATCCCGAGGAAGCCGATGAGGAGGGCGCTACTCCCTGTGAAGTCTACCAGTTTTGCTTCGTGGGGCTGGTGATGACCGAGGGCGCGATGATCGTTGCTTACCCCAAGTACTTCCACGATCGGGTGCCTGTCAACGACGAACTCAGGTTGATAATGCGAGTTCTCAAGCGTGATGCGGGCTTTGCGGTACTGACGAGTTTGGAAGATGGCGGTGAGAGCGCTAGCGACAAGCTGTCCGTGATGTTGGCACTATTGGAACTGTACGGCGATTACGGTGAGTACTCGAATTACACGGAAGGCCGCGAGCTCAACGGTAACGGGAGCATTGACTGGAACCGTACAATTAATGGGCACTTGCCCGTTCTCTCGAACGGCCGACCGATATACATGGAGTACGAGACGCGCAAGACGCATCGCGATGACTCCGACTTCATCACGCGGCTGCATCGCGCCGTGCTGACTGAGTGCTCGCTTGAGCTCGGGGAAGCGGACATCGACAAACTGCTTTCACTTGATGAGGTGTGTCTTTCGGACGAGGACATCGAGACTTTTGGCGATGTCGAGATGCTAGGGTGGCGTTTGGAGCGCGAGCGCGCGGTCCAGTTCTCGGACTGGAAGCTCTTAACGCTCGATTTGCTTGAGCGCTACCTGCTGGCGCGCGAGAGCGAAGTGCGCAGCGATGAGGTTCAGACGCTGGGGACAACGAGCTTTTACCACCTGTGGGAAGAGGCTTGTAAAACGGCCCTCGGCGATGCACTTGGTAGACGGCTGGGCGAGCTCGGGCTTGCACTTGAGGGTAAATGGGCAGCTGATAGACAGAAGAAGTTGATCGAGATAATTCCACGGCCTCTGTGGGAGCGCTGGCGCGGCGATAGGTTTGCTGAGCCCGAAGGCGCCGACACGCTCATCCCTGATGCCATTGCTATTGCGAATGGACCCGATGGCGAGCGGCTGTTCTGCATCTGCGATGCGAAGTACTACGTGCCGAGCGTAAGTGGCAAGATGGAGCACCAGCCGGGGCTGGAGTCGGTGACCAAGCAGTTCCTATACCAGAGTGCGTACCGGGGGTTTATCGAGACTTGCGGGTTCGATCGGGTGGTGAATGTGTTTCTGGTACCGGGGACCGTTGACAGGCCCGAGCTGATGGCGAGGGTGTCGTTTCCGGGCGTGATTGCGGAGGAAGAAAAGCCGCTCAGCAATTTCATCAACATGTTGATGCTGCCGGCGGGGGTTGTGTTCGAGGCGTACCTTCGTGGAGAGGTGCTGGACACTTGTCGACTACTTGCGGTTGAGGGTGCTTGCTAGCGGGAAAGCCAAGGCGTTAACTGGCAACTGAGGCTAAAGGGGTTTGGCCTTTTCGATACTCAACTAGACTAGGTAGCGAACGCGGGCTATGCACATGTTGCCAAATGGGCTGGCAACGGGCAGGGAAAGACCGCGGAAGTCGCCCCTTTCGTCTTATGGGGAACCAGGGGCTCTTTCACTCGAGCCGCCGATGTCAATCTTTTCAATGGCGGTCAAGCCCCGGGCGGCGCTGCGTCCAGAGCGGCTGGCAAGTGGTCCCAGGGTGGCTATGCAAGTTCTTGTCACAGCGTGAGAAAAACTTGCAAATTGGGGCGACCGGCATCCGCGACTCAGTCCTGCTTTTCCAGGTCGTATCCCTTTGTATACACGGTAAAGCTAAGGTCATCGACTGTGCCGGTGCTGTAGACGCATGCGTCGGGCGTGTTCCATGTGTCTTGGACGGTCAGGTCAGTCCAGGCACATTCGGGCCCATCAATTCCAAGCAATGGAACGGGCTTTGCCATCCGATCGGCTCTATTTATCTGCGCGATGGCATCCAGCAACTCGTACAACTTGATATGCCATGAGCTGCATGGGTGCTCGCCGGGCTCCAAATAATCCAGCGTGCACTTTGATTGTGGGCTTTCGGCGAGCTTGCTCAAGCGCTCAAAAAGCGCTGGGTACTCGGCTGCGGGAAACTCGATTTGCGCATACCGATTGCCATCCAAGACGCCTCCGTACCACAACACGGAGTACGGGTACCCAGTCCTGTCCGGCCGCTTGATTTTCGCCCTACAATTGGGCTGGTTGACGATAGACAGCCATGTCCTATAGAGCTCATCGGAAATGAGGTCGTTCGCTTGGTATGCCGGGCCAAGACCATCGAGGACAAAGCTGCCGAGGCGCTCAAAATAGTGGGCACAATCCGTTAGGCCCTTTTCATATGCCGTTTCGGCCTTTCTCTGTATATTGAGCGAGACGTCGCGGGGCGATTTACGACCAAGATGCTTCTTGGCGTTAAAGCGCGGGTTGCAATAGAGCTTGGTGTCCTCGTTAAATCGGTCACAGTACTTGCTGTTGGGGCCGGTCGGGAAAAAGAGCGAGCCGCAGGTTTGGCATGTTATCGGCATAATGCCGCACAGCAATAGTTCGTGAAGGATGCGGGCGTATAGACTGGCGAAGGAACATTCTTCCTCGGTGAAATACAACTCGCCGGCCTTTGCAATAATCGCTTGGCGATTCACAAGTTCATCGAGTTCTTCTTGGTTGTTGAGCTCGGCATGCTTGTGGAAGCCTTTCTTTGCATAGATATCGTTGTCGCGCATCGCCTTGACGTAGTTGGTACGAAATAGCTGCATAAAAGGAGCGTTATTCATCTGTTTAATATCATCCAGATGTTTTTCGAGCCTTTGGACCGTTTCGTTTCCCGGTAGGCGCTTTTTGGCTATGCGCAGAAAACTGTCGCCAAAGACGATGATGCCTGGGAGCTGCTTATCGAATATTTGAAAACGGCGCGGGTCGCTTGCCCAGATGGCTGCCGGGAATAGCTCCTCTTTCTGCGAGAGCAACTCAGGCGCTCTGGTGTTTTTAAGCAATGGGACAAGCTCCAAGCATCCCTGGTAGAAAACAATGAGAAGCGCTCGAAAGAGTTCAATATTGGTGCAAACGCAAGCGGTCTCTATTTGAGACTTGACCTTCGGATAGTTATCTCTTGGATTATCGTGGCCATATGGCACTGGTTCCGTTAGATCAATCGAGCCGTATGCGGTATTTATCTTTATGTTGTTCGACTTGAGCTGGAGATAGGAGCTGAAGAGAGCGGCCATTTCTTGGCTGTTGAGTTTGTCCGATGTGGTGATGACCGCGCGGTACAGATGGTTGATTTCGTTGCACTCAATAGCGTTGTTCTCCATCCAGCAGGCGAAATAGCGATAGTCGGGGATTGTTGCGATGTACATGACGCACTGCCTGCAGACGTTTTTCAGAAGGTACCTGGCTTCGCCGGAAATCTCTCCGCGCGTATGGGACGTAATGGCTTTATCGAATATTGGATTAAAGAAATCGAGGTCGAGCTCCTTTTGTTCTTGAAGGATTAATTCGATCTCGGCTTTGCTCAATTCTGCTTGTGCGGGCTCCTGGCCGGGATCGTCTGGGTGAGTTTGGCCGTTAAGATCCGGCTCGGCTGCCCGATCCATCGAATTGTCTGGTTCGTGGCTGGGAGAAGCAGGAGACTGGTGAATGGCGTTCTGCAGCTCGATATAGGAGCGCTGTCTTGTTTGCTCGTAAAAGCGAGACGCAATTTCATCGAAAAGCGAGCTTAAGTCAACGCGCAATAGGTCGTTGGCTATGGAGGTGAGGCTCCATGCGCTCGCATTGCTGGATTCGCTTCTACCTTCAGAGGGATCAATCTCTGGTCTTCTGTTAAGAAGAAGCATGCGGGGATTGATGGGGGAGCGAAGAAAGCCGGCCTTAAAACCCCAGCTAAATGACTCTTTTTTTGAATCAAGCATCGATGCTCCAAACAGCCAAAATTTAAAACGTAATAAAAGTTATATTACGCGGCTGTTTGCGGCTGTTCAATAGAATCAAGCGAAAAGGCTTAAAACCAGGGAGATCGACATGTCCGATTGCATCAAGTTCAACGAGGCAAATATCGATGTCTGCGAGCGCGAGGCGAATGCCCTTCGCGAGATCATCGTTGTTGCCATGGGTCGTTTGCGCCAGATGCGCAAGCAGCGCGGGCGCGGCTGCGTGTCTTTGGAAGAATTCTACGATGCGCTGGATGCTTACGAAGTAATTCGCGAGCGGGTTGAGGAGCTGGACCAGCTCGGCTTTGAGTTTAGGTGGTCATCGGCCTCCGATGTGGGGCTCGATGAGTATATCGAGCTCGAATGGGATGGGAACGACAGCTCCCCGCTTGATCGCGGTTTCGATGTCGCTTGTTAATTTGTCCGCACGCCGGTTTAACCTAGGTCATTAAATCATTTGATTGGAGCAAACATGCATCCGTACGCTGAGTGTGATAACTACCCCATCAGCATCAAGGACGCCGATGGTCCGTTCTTGATTATGGAGGCGACTCTATTTGGCGGCGATAAACTTGATGATGAGTTTAAGAAAACCGCTACATATAGCTGCTCGTGCGCGACTGTTTCCGCGGCGATTGATATTTGTAGATCAACGACGAACGGTCTTGATGATCCTTGGTATGAAAGCTGGGAGAAGGCGGTTGAACGCTATTCGCTCGAGGAGCATGATGGCGCGTCGGCGTTGTATTGGATTGAGCCGACCGACCCGTTCACGGCTCTGTGCGCCTTTTATCCCCATCCTGATCTTGAGCCGTATGTGGTCGAGGCAATCAGTGCCATTGATACCTATTTGCTGGAGCACGAGTACTGCTCCTATACGCTCAATCACTTGGATCTGAAGCACGTTAAAGTTCTGCTCAGCGCTGCTTGGGGGCTGGCACGTATCCTCGAAGAAGCTTGGACTACTCATGACCCCGATGTTTTGGAAAAGATCGAGGACACTACGTACAACGCGTATATAACGGTTAGGGATCTGATTGAGGGCGAAGAGGTAGCCAAGGCCAGCCCAAAAGCCGATGACAGTCTTTAGCCGCTGCACTGGGCAGCACGTCTGAATGGCGAGCCGTCACGCAAAAGCGCGGACGGCCCGCCAACCTCAGACGCTACATCGTTCCCTTGCTAGCGGCGTAATGGTCTGCTTGTTTGAGGGGGTTCTCGTAGGCGCGCCACATTGCTTCGTGTGGGTAGCTGCCTACTACTTTTTCCTTTTTGCCTTAAGAGGCGCTCATGCCGCCTCCTAACCTCCCTGCGTGAGTTTTTGTCCGCACGGGATGGTATTCAACACATGCAACAACTAAATCGGAGGTTTGACCATGGCTATGTGGGATCTCAATTGCCAATCGAATCCGTCGTCTGCGGACGATAAGGAGCTCGCTCCCTATCTTGCACGTCAAAAGGCGATGCGCGAGTTTTTTGAACGTGCGCTGTTTGCCCCCAAGGATCAGGACAACAATGGCCTGTACTTTTTGGGCGCCACGACGGGCTCGGGTAAAAACTATACGGCCGAGCAGGTCACGGCCGACCTCATCGCTGGCGGCTGGGACGATTCGGGCTGTTTTAACAAGTGCCCGGGCCGTCGTTACCTGGTGTTTGTGGTGCCGGGTAAGGACAACCGTGACAACTACGTTGCAGGCGTGCGCAAATTGCTGGTTGACCAGGGCATGGATGGCGATGCCGTGCAGCGCATGGTGTTCGATCTTCCGCGCGCGGGCGAAAACATCCTGCATTGGATTGAGACTACGCGCGGCAAGGGCGCTGTGGGCGTGCGCGACATCCCGTGTCCCATCGAGGCAGACGACGAGAGCTCTCATCGCATCATTAAGCGCGCATGGCGCAACGCGATGGAGATCGCCGATGACCTCTTGGGCATCCTTGACACTCGAAATCGCCTGGGAGGTGTTGCAGACCGTTTGACCCCCGCCCTTCGCGAGAAGCTATCGTCGGCGGATGCGAGCTTGCGTTGGGCTGTGAGCCACGAGCTTAAAAACGTCACGCGCGGTATGGAGGTGATCCCTCAGATTTGGCCGTCTGTCCTGCTCAATGACGAGAGCATGCCGCATGTGATTGCGTGCACGCCTCAAAAGCTCGTCAATAGGATCGATACAGTGACCGGTGCAGGCATTGTGCTCTTTAACGCAATGGCTGCGGAGAAGGGCCTGTTTATCTTTGACGAAATCGACCACATGAAGGCCGACATACTGTCGACGCTGACGGACGATCCCGTGACGTTTCAGCCGGACGAAGTGTTGCGCATCCTCGACCGTCATTTTAACGGCGGCGTGGTGGACCCATTGCTACTGGGGAATCGAGATCAATGGATGGCGGTCTACACGCACGCTTCCACGTCGGGCGATCACAAGGGGTCGAATGCCGAGAGGAACAGGGTTTCGCGAGCGAGCGTAGAAGAAGCCGCCGAAGAAATCGCCAAGGATGCCAAGAAAATTCAAAAGGCACTTGCCTCTTGTATTAAGGAAATGAAACTGCGCCCGCCTTTTGCGCTGTCTGACGAGGCGAAAGAAGAGCAGCTCTCCGGTCGACACCTGTTTGGTAGTGACGATATTTCGGTGGGTGACAACTCGGCGAATCCGTTGCGCTACAAACTCAATGAGGGCGGTACCCACAATATGATTACGGCTCATGGGGCGGATGGGCAGCAAACCGTTAACAAGGCGGTTCGTCGTGCGCGTGGCGTCGTTAGGATGGTGGTGGGTCATCTTGCCCGCTGCGCCACCCTTATGGACAGCCTGTACTACGGAGGTCTTTCGTACAAGGACGACCTTTCGCGCAAGAATATCATCGATGCCTTGGGCATTAGGAACAACCAGACCAGCGAGAGGTATTTTTGGGATTCGTTGATGCTGGCGCTGTTCTTTAAGGACCGCAAGAACGACGAGATCGATGCCGCCGACGACTCGATGTATGCACGCGGTGTCGATTATCTAGTGATGGAAACCACCATCGAGCACATGTTTACCACGTATCTAACCAGCCATGGCATTGAGCGCATGCCCGAGGCTTACCTTGCCTCCATTGCCGCCAAAGCGCCTTGCGTGTGCATGAGCGCAACGTGGAGTGCGCCGACCGTCAAAAACTTCAACCTCGATTACCTTGACGAGGTTCATGGCGTGGTTCGCAAGGATGCCTGGATCGACGAGCTCAACCAGGAGATCGTGCGACAGACCAAGCTGTTTAACAAGCAGGCTGCGAAGGAGTACGACGTCGATATTGCCTGGGTGGATGAGTCCAAGGAAATTGCCGGCATGGTCGCGCTGGCAGGCGGCGCCTTTGGCGGCATCATCGTGTCGCCCGACGAGGTGTACGAGCGCGCGATGCGGTTCTTTGACGGGATCGGCGTGAGTGAGGGCCTTGCGGTGCGCCTGCGCTTAAAGATTGCCGACAGGGTGGGCATAAGCGACGCCAAGAGCATCGAGTTTGAGTTGAAACGCCTGAGCAAGACGCTTGTTGCCGTGAGCACTTGGGGCCGTGGTGTGGCGCGTAACGAGCAACAGGCGGGAGCCGTTTTTACCACGCGCCACATGGGAAACCATGGCGAATTCAATAGTCTGGCGCTGGATCTTGCACGCGAGATTGTCGCGGAGCTGGTGATTAGAAACGTCAAGTGCCCCGAGATGTCGTACGAGAAATCGCTTGAGGCCGCCAAGGACATGGTGCCGTGCTTTAACGCTGCGGAATGGGATGCAGGTTGGCGCGGCGCTCAAAAACGTCTCGAGCTGGGCCAGCCGACCCTGATGTTCATCAATCTTTCGGTCGGTGGCTTTTCCAAGAATCTCAAATACAAGGTGCCGGAGAATCTGTGCAACATGGTTCGTCAGGTCGATTGCGGCTTTGAAGATGTTGACCGTCGCCCCAAGATGGATCTTGACTTCTTATATATCGAGTCGCCCACAAGTCGTTTAACCTGGGGTGTGGAGATCAACTCAGATAAGTTTGTCCAGCAGGCGCTACTTGGCGTGGTGGAGCAGGAAGAACTGGTAGCGCGCGGTGAGGTTCCGTTTACTCAAAAACGCCGGAACGTACGGATGCTGCTATCTGGCGTCAATAAGAGCTTGCCGGTGCGCGACACCCTCTCTTATCAGGTCGAAGGCGCTCGCATTGTGGCACAGGCTGTGGGCCGCCTGATGCGCACGAGTGTAAAGATGCCTTGCGTGCAGGTGATGCTCGACCGCGAGATTGCGAACGATTGCAACTTTTCGTTCTTGCATGATTTGCCGATGGGCTACGAGCTCGAGCAGGTGGTTGGTGCCTGCGCCGCTGCCAACAACCATATGACGGACAACAAGGAACACGCTGCCGTTAAGCAGCAGAACCTTGCCGCCTTTAGGAACAACCTTGCCAAGCAAAAGCACGAAAAGCTGGCGTGGAAAGTTACCTCGCTAAACGCCGGGGACGAAGATCTTGCTGCCTTCGATAGCGAGCGCGACTTTTACCTGCATCATTTTTGCCTGCCGTGGGAAGACCTTGTGCAATACCCGGAACGCCGGAGCACCGCGCTGCACATGCCGCATATTGCGAGCGGCTATGCGTATGCGCAAGGCGGGGCATGCAAGGTGCCACGTTTTAAATTCCCCAACTACGATGGTGAGCCCGTCGAGCAAATTGCCGCTCGTCTGGAGGACTATTGCCGCTGCAGCGCGGGCTATAAGGGCGCAAAGGTTCGTCAGGTGAGTCAGGCTGCGGCGCGTGTGCCCGAGCTGCTGTCAATTCGTGAGGTGCGCGAGCGCTGGTCTCGTGACGGGGTGCCTTCGACGCTGCAACCGGCGGCAACGGCACACATGACGCCCTATATGTTCCAAGCGGTCTACCTGGGTGAGCTGGGAGAATCTGCCGGAAGGGCAATCTTTGAGGCATATTACGACGGCCGTTATTCGCTTACGCGTGGCGATGCTGCCCATGCCGAGACGGGCGGCGACTTTGAGGTGCTCGATGCCGCCGGCAACAAGACCGGGGTGTGGATCGACTTTAAGCACTATCGCATCGGTGCGTATATCGCTTATGTTCGAGACGGTCGCGAGGCGTCGGATGCCGAGCGCTTTAGGGCGAAGGCTCAAAAGGTTGGGGCGAAACGCCTGCTGATCGTCAACGTTTTGGCTGATGAGGCAGCGCTTGAGTGCGTGCCCAAGGCACTCGACGCCGAAGGGACTGTGTTCTCCGTTCCTTATATGGCCGCTGACGGTGCAATCAATGTGGAGATGATGGAGGCGGTTCGTCGTGCAATCGAAGCATAACCAGCCGTGCGGTCTGGGAGACGTCGCCGTATCAGAGCTCGTGTTGCAGCTCGATGCCGCTGCTGCCGAGGAGCGCTACTCGGTCTTTTGGTGCAACGTAGGCGATGCCGGTAAGCATGCCGTGGCGAACTTTATGGCCGATGTGTGCCAGACGGGCAAGGTCGTCGCGCTCACTCAGCTTGCCGATAATCGCGTCTTTCTGATGGTCAAAGCGGGCGTGCAGACGGGCGATCTTAATGCCTCGCTTTATCAGGAGCAGGTGGTTCCGATTAAAACTAATTGGAACGAGTTGGACGATTACGTTGCACTCCGTTTGCTGTTCAACTCCTGCTCTCAGTTTGAGGGGATTGAGGACGAGGTTCCCAATGACACCGGGCACCTGTATGTCATTAGCGCCAGGGGTGCCCGCCGCGATGCTGTCGATAGCGACGGAAGGGGACCTGCCAAGATCGAAACGGTTGAAATCGTTATCGATGAGGATTGCACCTTCGATCTTAAGATTCGAACGTTCACCAAGCGCCGTGTGCTTATTGGCAGGGCGCAAGGTGACGAGAAAGAGCTCGAGAAGATTAAGAGCCAAGTGGGCTACAGGCTATCGCCCGTGGCGACGATGGTGCTTGCCCACGAGCAAAAAGACGAGTACATCCTGCGCCGAGCCAAGGGCGACAAGCCGTCCAAGCGCCGTGATCTGACGTTCTCGGCCCAAGCGGACAAGGTCGCTTATACCAAGAAGGGCATTCTGTATCGAGAGCTGCAGATTCTCGAACGCCGTTACAGCGACTTCGCGCGGGTGACGCTCATGGAATACCCGCGTAAGAGTTTCTACGAGGTGCTCAAGGGTGATGAATACGCTCGCGTGGTCGCGGAGCGCATGGCGGGGCAGCGAATCGTGGTGTCGTTTGCGCGTAATGGGCTTGCCGAAGTGGCGCGCCGGCTGGCCGATCGACTTGACGATTCCTCGTGGGGCGTTCGCGCATCGTATGGCGGAAGGACAGTTGATTCGCGGGTGCTGAACCTTGTCGTTGTACCCAATGAGGTTGCCGAGGACGATGGCTATGCCTTGTATGCCGGCGTGGTGGAACAGCACGTGACGCCGGATGTGTGCGAGCCACTGTTTAAGGCGGCGCCAAAGCAAAAGGATCGCAACGCGCAAGAGGCGATCCTGGGCGCCATGCTCAAAGAACTGCTGGTAAAGCAGGATGTTGTCGACGAACGGGTGACGGCGTTTGACCTTGACGCTTTGGATATTGAGTCGGTGACGGTGTGTGGCTTAGTCGATGTACCGCATAAAGCAAAGGACAAGATTGAGCTGGATTCGTGTATCGCTACGTTGGCGATTGGCGCGGATGGGGGCATGCGCTATGCCTCACATTCGGCAGAGGATGGTCCCGAGGACGAGATGGAGCTCGATCTGCTGACCGCGGACGGCAAACTCGATAAGGGCGCCTATGTCTTTGACGTGCATGCGAACGGGCAGTCTATGCTTGCGCGCGTGCGGGATACGGGACTGACGACGTTTTCCAATAACTTTATGGCCCTGGTGGGTGAGCATCAGCTCACAGGCAAAGCAGGGCGTAAGAAAGAGATTTTCGAGAGCTACAACTCGCCTTATTACGGCATTGGAACGTTCGAGCGTGCGGGCAAGACTTGCTATTTTGTGGGCGTCAACAACGGCACCCAGGAGGATATGGCGACTGCGATTCACGTGCGTTCGATTGAGGTACTCGACGGCGATGATTTGTCTGAGTTGTTGGTTCAGCTGGCCAACATAGGCCTTTCGCGCTATAAGGCTCCGTCCGTGTGGCCGATTCCGGTCAAGTATCTCAACGAGTGCGCTGCGCGTGAGGGCGCGGTAGAGGATGGCGGTGGCGACAAGTGATGGTGTTGCGCAATTATCGCTCCTAGAACTTTTTGAAATTACGCTTGCATTGTAAAAGGGGAGAACATATACTGCAGCCATAGCACATCAGATGGGGTCTCAAAAAGAGACCAAGCAAACGAGTTTTCAGTTTATGTTGAGAGGTACTTGAGCATGACCAGCAGAATTTTCCCCCTTTACAACGACAATACCGACCATATCGATCTCAATACCATCTACGGTTGCAGTATTGGTTCTAAGGCCGAGAACTACATGTTCGCTCAAGATGATCTAGAGCTTAGCTCCGAAGATTATGAGTACCTGAATGATATTGAGCGCGAGCGGGAGTATGAGCTCGGCATCCGCTGATGGATGTGGGCTTGTCTCCAACTCCTCCGATTTAATTACCCCGTTATCACCTCTTTTTAGCGGGGCATATTGGATCGATTATGTGTCAAACATCAGCTCATCGTGGGAAGGAATCGGCAATGAGCAAGAACGTGAACAAGAACATCAATGGCGGCGCTGCGGGTAAGGCGAAGGCCGCCGGGCGTATGGCGACAGTTGCTGCGGCAACGATCGCCATGACGGGCGGGTCGCTGCTGTCTCCGCTGACTGCGGTGGCGCAGGGTGCGAACGGTGCCGACGCTACTGCGAAGCCGGCTGCGGTGCTGTCTCCGTTGACGAGCGCGGCTGCTGCTAGCGCTGGCGCGGGCACGGTGTCAGCGGTGCAGAAGGTCGCCAACCTGCAGGCTGCGGTCGATGCGGCTCGCGCTAAGGCCGCTGCTGCCAAGGCCGATTTGGATGCGGCCGCCGCTCCTTACGACGCCGCCGCTGCCAACCAGCAGCAGGCTCAGAGCGCCTACGATGCGGCCCGTGGCACAAGCGACGCTGCCGCTTCTGCAGCTTCGGCCGAGCTGGAGCAGCAGATGGGTGCCGCGCAGGACAAGGCCGATGCGGACGTGAAGGCGCTCGAGGACGCTCAAGCTGCACTCGATGCCGCAAAGAGGGATCTGACGGACAAGGGTGAAGCCCTGAGCGCTGCCCAGAAGACCGCCGACGATGCCCAGGCTGCGCTCAAGTCCGCGCAGGCCGCTGCTGCCGATGCCACGCCCGAGGCTGTTGCCGCGGCTCAGGCCGCTGCCGAGCAGGCCGCGAGCGAGCTGGAGCAGGCAAAGCAGCAGGCCGCCGACGCGCAGGTCAGGCTTTCGAATGCCCAGGCTGGCGTTGATGCCGCCGCGGCCAAACAGCAGGACGCGCAAGGCAAGCTTTCGGCAGCTCAGCAGGCAAAGGATGCGGCCGATAAGGATGTGAATGCCGCTCAGGCGAGCTATGACGCCGCCAAGGCCGATCTCGACCGTGCCGAGCAGGGTGCCGCGGGCCCGGAGTACGAGGCTGCCAAGGCCAAGGTGGACGCCGCCGCTGCCGCGCTGGACGCCGCCAAGTCGGTCCAGGCGCAGCGCGAGGGCGAACTCGCTGCTGCCTCGCAGGAAGTGACCACTGCCGAGGGTGAGGTGCAGGCTGCTCAGCAGGCGCTCGCCGTCCAGCAGCAGGCTGCGGCTGACGCGCAGTCCAAGTTGGACGCTGCCACGGCTGCTGCGACCGCGGCAGACGCCGCCGTCGATCAGGCTAAGGCCGAGCATGCCAATGCGCTTGCGGCGCTGGCCGACGCTCAGGCCAAGCTCTCGGCCGCTAAGGACGAGAAGAACGCTGCCGACAAGGCGCTCGACCAGGCAAAGGCTCAAAAGCAGAAGGCCGATCAGGCTGTAGCTCAAGCGCAGGCCAAGCTCGACGCCGCTCAGGCTACGGCGAACGCCTCGGCGGAAAACTACCGCCAGGGCGCCATTGCGTTCTTTAAGAGCGTGGGTGCCGACGATGCGGCGGACCTGATTCTCAACTGCAAATATGCCAGCCTCACCAAGGTGGGCGAGGAGGTTGACGCGACGAGTCTGACCAACATGAAGCAAGCGATTGTGTGGCTCAAGGCGTGCAACAAGTATCGTGCGAGCGTTGGCCTGGGTGAGCTCAAGGTGACGTATGCCATGATGGCGACCGCGATTGCCGATGCGAATTTCTCCGATACCAAGACTGCGCACGCCATGCAGTTCAACGTGGGCGAAAACGTGGCGTGGAACTACGGAAGCGACCCGTTCATCCAGTGGGTCGATCAGGAGAAGGCCGTCTTTGACCGCGCTGCGGCTACGCTGGGAGCGACGGGCCTTACGGGAAAGGCTGCTTTTGATTTTTATCGTCAGCATGGTGATGAAGTGGACCGGTACGTTGCCGCGCATGGCGGGAACGTGCATACAGTCGGTCACTACATGAATGTGATCGATCCCGATTACACCGTGACGGGCATGGGGGTTTGCACGCGCGGGACGATGAACCGTTGGCTTACGCAGGCGCAGACGTTCTCTATGTCTGGAGGATGGTACACGAATGCTGCCAATCCGATGACGGTTGCTGAGTATGAGGCTGCGCTGAACGCGTGGTGCGACTCTCTGGCAAATCCCGAGCAGGGCGTTGACACGGCACGCAAGGAGCTTGCTACGGCGCAGGGCGTTGCCGACGATGCCGGCAACAAGGTGGACGCAGCATCGCAGACCGTTGCGGCAAAGCAAGCTCAGGTTGAGCGCGCTGTCGCTGACGTTGATGTCGCGACTGCCAAGGTCTCGGAGGCTCAGGCTTCTGTGGAGCAAAAGCAGGCTGCAGCTGACGTCGCCGCGCGTGCTGTCAGCGATGCCCGCGCCGATTTGAGCGCTGCCAACGCCGCAGTTGCGGCGGCTCAGGACGCCGTGGCCGCCAAGTCTGGCGAGCTCGACATTGCCAAGGGCAAGGTGGCTGCTGCCAAGCGCGCACTGGATGCCGCTCGTGTCGGTGTCGGCGACAAGCAGGATGCACTTGCCGCGGCCCAGGATGAGCTGGCGGCGTATTCGGCCGATATCGCTGCTGCTCAGCGTGCGTTTGATGCGGCATCGTCTACGCTCGAAGACGCACGTGCCAATCAGCGTGAGGCGGAGGCTGAACTTGCTGTCGCCCAAGGCGATGCCGATCAGGCAGCCATCGATGCTGCTGGCGCTCAGGCGGAGCTCGATATGGCCCAGCAGGCTGCGAGCGATGCTGGCGCTGCCGCGACAACGGCTCAGGCAATGTCTGATGCAGCTGCCGCGCGTGCCTCCCAGCTTAAGAATGCCGCTGCAGCACTTTCCAGGGCTACTGAGGACAAGCTCGCTGCCGATGCTGCGCTTGATGCTGCGGAGATGGCCGTGAGCGATGCCGAGTACGACTTGGTGGAGGCTGACGATGCCGTGACGGATGCGGCCGCCGCCCGCGATGCCTCTGCCGCCGCGGTCACCCGTCTGCGCAGGATCAATCTTGCCGAAGCCATCGTCAACGGCAGCGCTGACGATGCAGACGAGGCGCTCAACGCTAAGATCGCCGCAGCTCACGATGCCGCCGAGCGCGCCGCGACCGCCAAGGCCGAACTCGATGACGCCGCAGCTGCGACGGATGCTGTGGCACCTGCCTACCTGGAGGCGCTTGCCAACTATACCGCCGCCAAGGCCGAACTCGACCAGGCTATTGCCGAGCTTAACGCCGAGATCGCTCGCCAAGAGGCCGCCGACCGCGGAAACGGCGAGCAGACCCAGCCCGTCACGCAAGTTACGTACCAGGCCAAGCATGCGGAGGCAAAGACCGAGGCCACGACTTGGCAGACGGCGATGCCCGCCACGGGCGATGCGTCCGAGCTGCTGGGTGAGACCTTCGTGATCGGCGGCACGGTCCTGGTGGCCGCCGGCGTATTCCTGTCCGATAAGCGCCGCCAGCTGATCCGTTAGGGACAGGGAAGCGCGCTGTTTTTGGCGCGCACCGCAAGGGCATGGGCTCTGCGGCGCGCGCCACTTTCACCTTCGAGATTGATTA
The DNA here is from genome assembly GCA_900542965.1 of uncultured Collinsella sp. Lineage (GTDB taxonomy): Bacteria > Actinomycetota > Coriobacteriia > Coriobacteriales > Coriobacteriaceae > Collinsella. The sequence goes on along the minus strand of UQPY01000020.1, from coordinate 4,890 downwards.
AGGAGGGACATATGCAAATTAGAGGAGAGGCCGCGATTGCTTGCGGATTCATGGCGGGCCTGGCAACGGGGCTGCTGTTCGACGGGTGCTTTGACGGCTACATTAATCGATACCGCGATTCTGGTTTTTCGAGAAGCAAGCCTTGGAAAACGGCATCGGTTCCTCTAGAGGTGGCCGCGCCCATCGAGCCCCGCAGCGTAGATGCCTCAAAAATCAAGGTAATCGTTACCAAGAACGGCAAGATTTATCATCGTGCGGGATGCAAAAGCCTTCCCCGGAACGCTATTAAAACAAGCGTGCCATTAGCGACCGCACTCAAACGAGGCAAGACACCCTGCCCAACATGTTGCCCGCCAACGTCCTAGGCGATTCCCAAGATATGCTCTGCAACGCCATGGGTTTCTGCAAACGCACGGACCCTTGCTTTCTCTTTTTTAGGTAACGAGCTGAATACTATGGCGAACTTTTCCTCGTCTAACAGCGGAAGTATGTTTTCTACGGCATGGGCGTCCTTCTCGGCCTTTTTGCCGCGTTCGCCGTTGATTGTCATCTTGTGGATCGCATAAGCCTCAGGGGTCGGAACGGTCACAATGTGGTTCAGACAGCGCACGTCGATGGTGTTTTTCAGAATGACGTCCATGTGCCATAGAGCTTGGGCCGTCACCCCGATGTTCGTCTTGAGAGCAGGCTCTTTTCCCTCACCCATTTTTCTGATGAGAAATTCAACTTCAAGGCCGGTAATATCTAGCAACTTTGTTGTTCCGGTCATGCGATCGGATTCGACAAAGAAACCTCGTTCTTTTGCAAGGGCGGTCAGGCGCGCCGCTGGACTGGGGCGTCGCAGGTTTCGAACGAGGAAGTCGACATCCATTGTTTTGATATTTGGGCAAAAGCCTGGAAGTACATCGGCTTCTCTGTAGGCAAATTCCGCCCAAGACCCGATGAGGACAACGTGCTCTATGCATCCTGCTTCCTCGACCAGGTCAAGTACTTTTGAGAAAGCTTGTTGCTGCTCAGTCGGCATTCGGTATCCTTCCCAACGCACGTATGATTTGCTTTTGAGATTGCTTCTGTTCTCTGATGGCGGTCACAAGAGCCCTTCGACGTTCGATTTTGGCTCGTAGCTCATCAACCTTTGCAGCAGGGACATAGTCACTTTTGACCTTGTCGCCGACTCGATAGTTGAGGTAGCAGTACTCGCGACCCTTTATGTTTCGCATGCGGATGCTGCCCTTTGGAAGGAGGCCAATTTCCTGCTCCATGAGGCCCAGAAGGTGGATCGAGCGTGCGTATTCCTCTTCTAGGACATCTTCTAAGACGGACATGGAGCCTCCCTTTCAAGTAGTTACCCTACATTCTATCAAATCTAATAATTTGTAGGGTAACTCAAATGTGTCCGCACGACATGTGACACTTACCCTGCCGCCATGCTCCGTCGCGGCGGCATGCATCTGAAGAACGACCCTCTAAGGAGTTCGATACCAATGAGTGACAACACCAAACATCTCGCAAAGAAGTGCGTCAAGGACGCGGGGCCGTGCCTCGCGCTATGCTTTGCCGGCGCAGCGGTCGCGCTGCTGGCTGTTTTGGGGCCGTTCGACGTGCTCCGAAGTGCCAGCTCTCTGCACGTTTGCATGGCCCTTGCCGGCGCCATGATGACCGGCGGCGTGCTCGATCTGATCTTTTGGGTGTTTGACCCGTTTGGGTGGAAGAACGAGGGGTAAGCCCTAAGGGGTGTAGATATCGGGGCCTGCCTGCAATTTCTGCTATCGATTTGCCCAGAGCCGCACAGCGCGGAGGTGTTGCTAGATGTCCATTTTCGTTACCGGAGACGTTCACGGTGTTGCCGAGTACGGTGCGAGCCGCTTCTCGTCGCGCGCTTGGCCATTGGGTCGAACGCTGACACGCGATGACGTGGTGATCGTTGCCGGTGACTTTGGCTTTATATGGAGCGGCTCGAACACCGACAAATACTGGCTCGACTGGTTTGAGTCCAAGCCCTGGACCACGTGCTTTGTCGACGGCAATCACGAGAACCATCGTCTGCTGGCGGGGCTGCCGATGCGAGAGTGGAATGGGGGTCTCGTTCACAAGGCTCGCCCACACGTGCTGCACCTGATGCGCGGCGAGGTGTTCGACATCGCGGGGGCCACAGTGCTCGCCATGGGTGGCGCCGCGAGCCATGACAAACAGTGGCGCCAGGAGGGAAAGACGTGGTGGCCCGAGGAGATGCCGAGCGAGCGCGAGATGAACCATTGCCGCGCCTCGCTCGACCGCGTGGGCTGGAAGGTCGACTATGTTGTGACGCACGAGGCACCGGTCGATTTGGCGGACGAACTGTGCATGGAGTGCAATCGCGAGTTCTACGATGATTCGCTACAGGCCTTTTTGGGCGAGCTCGACGGGCGGCTCGACTACCGCACCTGGTTTTTTGGCCATTACCATGACGATGAATGGCGCGATGACAAGCATCGCCTTATCTACCAAGATATTGTGCCGATCGAAGTGCGATGTACCGACAAGCAGGGTGAGACTTCGAGTGGCTATTTTGAGCAAAAGCGTTAGGAGGTCCCCGTGATCTGGTTTACCAGCGATACCCACTTTGGACACGAGAACATGCTACGGCTTAGCGATAGGCCTTGGTCGACTGTTGCGCAGATGAACGACGCCATGGTCGCTAACATTAACAGCAAGGTCGTTGCGGATGACGAGCTCTACATCTTGGGCGACTTTAGCTTTAAGATGACGGTCCAAGATGCCTACGAGCTGCGCAAAAGCATTGTCTGCAAGCGTGTTCATCTACTGCCCGGCAACCACGACAAAGACTGGACGCAGCCTGCCGTAGCGGATGCTTTTATCGTCGAGCCGCCCATTTGCGTGCTCAAGATCGATCGCCAAAAAATCGTGCTGAGCCACTATCCCATGGTCGACTGGCAGGGCATGTCGCACGGCAGCTGGCATTTGCACGGGCATATCCACAGTTGCGGCGGCGCGTACAACAAGTTCAACCTCAGACAGGGGCTGCTGCGCTATGACGTGGGCGTGGACGCAAACAGCTACGCCCCGGTAAGTCTGGATGAGCTCAAGTTATGGTTTGCGCAGGTAAACGAGCCGGTGCGTTGCGTTAAATGGCCGTGGTGGGTCAACGCTACGGGTGACGAGCAGATCGAGCACGATCTCGAAACCTATAAGAGAGAAGTGGTGATCCGATGACGGTCTATGTGACGGGCGATATTCACGGCGGTCTCGAGATGCAAAAGCTGTGCGATTGGGAGCTTGGGGACACCCTTACGAGCGACGACTATCTCATCGTCGCGGGCGACTTTGGCTTTCCGTGGGATTTCTCTGCCGAGGAGTGCGCTGATATCGCCTGGCTGGAATCGCGCCCCTATACCGTGCTGTTCGTCGACGGCAATCACGAGCGTTTCGATCACTGGGCGGAGCGTCCCATGGAGTTGTGGCATGGCGGGTTGACGCAGCGCTTATCGGACACCTCGCCCATTCGACGCCTGGCGCGCGGTGAGGTTTTTGAGCTCGACGGCTCAACGGTCTTGACCATGGGCGGTGCCACGAGCGTGGATAAGGAATACCGCATTCCGTATTCCAGCTGGTGGCCGCAGGAGCTGCCGGACGAGCGCAATTTTGAGGAGGCACGGACAAAGCTCGACAGCGTGGGCTGGAAGGTCGACTACGTGGTCACCCACACCTGCTCTACGCGCATGCTTTCGCCCACGCTCTATCCGGCGCCCGGCTGGAATTGCCCCGCCGTTGATCGGCTTACGGCATTTTTCGATGAGCTGGAAGACCGCTTGGATTACAAGCGCTGGTACTACGGGCATTTTCATCGGGATGCCAATCCTGCCGAGCGCCACACCGTGCTCTACGACTGCATCGTTCGCTTGGGCGACGAACTCCAGCCCTGGGACGTTGCGTAGGGGAGGGCATAGCGAGCGCTTCATACGATGCCTTGGGTAGTTACCCTACATTTCAGTAGTAATCATTATCTGTAGGGTAACTTAAGGCATACTGGGAACTGGAGGAGATGCCGCCCGACAATCTAGAGTTTCAGTGCCATTCGGTTGGTGCCGGGTAGGGTGGCGAAGCCAAAATGAGCATAGAATGCTGCCGCCTCATCATCTACTGGATCGACAACCAAAGCTCGCGCTCCTGCCAGGGCAGAGATTTTCAAGGCGTTCTCGATGGCATCTTTAAGCAGTGATGCCCCAAGACCGAGCCCCTTGAACTTCTCGTCGACCCCCATCATTCCAAGCAGCACTGTGGGAACTTGGGAGGGGGAGTTTCGCACGAACCATCCTCCATCAACATTTTCGCGAGCCACGGAGTGCGTGCACAACGTATAAAACCCAGCGACTGCGCCGTTGCAATACGATGCGTATATAACTGCTGATCCTCTTCTGCGCGCCGAGGCTGATCTATTTTTAGCCCATCCGTCTACAAGAGTATTTCCGCAGTGGAAAGCCTCGATGCCTTGACCAACGGGGAGTTGAACGGGCTTGGTAAATGTGCTCATTCCCAAACCGCTTTACGGTCAAGCAGCGCTTTTGCGGCTTGGGGCATGGGGGAATCGAGCATTTCGCAAAATGCATCGAAACCATCAGGAGAAAGATAGGTTGTTGACGCCTCGGCGATATCACGTGCGGAGCTCTCGTCAAGGTGAGCTGTGGCCCATTGGGTGAGAGTTTGGCCACGTAAGGCCGCGGCGCGCTCGTAAGTAAGGCGTTGACGTTCGGTCAACCTTAGATCCATACGGCGTTGTTTCTCAATCGTTGGCATGGCAAAAACCTCCTTTGCATAATTGTACGGAATTATTCCGTACATAACAAGACACAGAATTATGTCCTCGTTGGAGGGGGACGAGGGGGACGAGGG
>UQPY01000019.1 GCA_900542965.1 uncultured Collinsella sp. | reverse complement strand
GTACGCGACCGACGATTGAACGTCAGATTGCCGCTTAGGGGCGTTTGCAGCGTCGAGTCGTTACGCGGTTTGGTAAAACCGCGTAACCTCATCGCTTCCAAAAGTGGAGGATGAGCGTCGTGCGGTTTTGCTGTTCGGTTTTGACCAGGATGTTGTGGATGTGGGTCTTGACGGTGCCCACGGCAAGGAATAGCTCGTCAGCGATCTCTTGGTTCGATTTGCCCAGTACGACCAGACGCATAACTTCGGTCTCACGGTTGGAGAGCTTGTAGGCGTTGCGATAGAAGGGCATCTGCTCTTCGATGTGTCGATCAAGATCGCTGACGTTCTTTTCCTCGGGCGCCTCCTGCATGCGGATTGAAAGCACGTGGTAGGAGTAGATGATCAGCAGAATCGCAAAGTAGCAGGCAAAGATGTTTTCGCTAAAGTTGCGCTCGGACAGATATAGTTGCAGCCAAGAGGGCGCCAGACTCATGGGGACAATCAGAATGTTGTAGAAATCCTCGGCAACGATGCAACCGACCAGAATAGCGCCGATAATCAGGTGCTTTCGTTGGTTGTTAACGCGTGCCTTCAGCTCGACTTGCGTGCTCTTGCGTGCCGTCCAAAAGATATATAGCCCCACGAAAACAAGGAATACCTGACGCATCGTGTAGTAGAGCCATTGATGAATGGGGCCGTAGGGGACAGCGACGATAATCAGCAGCTCGCTCAGCAAGAACGTTGCGACGGGAATGACAAACTGCTTTTTTGAATGCTTGTCGAGCAAATCCATGGCAATGAGCCAAATAAAAGCCTGCGAAGCGGTCGCCACAAAGGTCCGCAACACAGGCATGGTAATTGAGTAATAGTCGCTGGCTGGAAAACTCTGGTTTTGCAGCGTGTATTCAAAAAAGAAAATCTCGGTCATCTCGATGGCATAGCAGATAAATACGCCGCTGCCATAGATAAAGAAGCGTCGACGAGATGAGGCATAGGCGGCAAGCGAGAGCACTGCCGTCACAATACAGATCACGAGTATCGCTAGGGTATAGAAGAACATCAGGGTGTTCATCTGTCACCGTCCCATCTCATTTATTCTATGGCCGAGCTCTGTATACCTTGTGGGATATAGACGTCTCAACCCTTCGTTTCATTGCGGATTAGGCGCCGAGATACAGCATAGCCGTATACCGTTCGCGGTTCTAGATGGTAAACCCCCTGTAAACTCTTGACCTGCGGGTTTATATTGGTTTAGAGGGGGTGTAACTCCGTGAACGGTCTTTAATCCCGAATAAACTAGGTAAAAATTGCATACGGGTGAATGATGGTCTTGTCAACACGAGGCGTGATGTTCGAGCGCCTCATAGTAATAGTCGGCAAGACCGGCGGAAAGGAAATCGACATGGCACTGCCTAAGGATTTCATCGACACCAACGACTTCACCAAAGAGCAGATCCTGGCTATCGAGGATCTTGGCCTGGCAATGAAGAAGGCCATCAAGGTTGACGGTTATTATCCGCACCTGCTCCGCAACAAGAGCCTTGGCATGATCTTCCAGCAGGTCTCCACCCGCACTCGTCTTTCCTTCGAGACCGCTATGACCGACCTCGGCGGCCATGCTCAGTTCTATGGCCCTGGCACCATCCAGCTCGGCGGTCACGAGTCCCTGGGCGACACCGCTCGCGTTATGGGCTCGCTGCTCGACATCATGATGGCTCGCGTTGACCGTCACAAGGACGTCGTCGGCCTCGCCGAGGGCTCTGCTGTGCCCGTCATCAACGGCATGTCCGAGTTCAACCACCCCACGCAGGAGATGGGCGACCTCATGACCATGCTCGAGAACCTCCCCGAGGGCAAGAATATCGAGGACTGCACCCTGGCCTTCATCGGCGACGCCACCCAGGTCTGCGTCTCCCTCATGTTCATCGCCTCCAAGGTCGGCATGAAGTTCGTCCAGTTTGGACCTAAGGGCCACCAGATCCCCGACGGCGGCCTGCACGTTGGCACCGTCGAGGAGCGCGCCGAGTTCGGCAAGCAGATGATGGCCATCGCCGAGGAGAACTGCAAGGTCTCCGGCGGCTCTGTCGTCATCTCCGACGACATCGAGTGCATCAAGGGCGCCGACTTCATCTACACCGACGTGTGGTATGGCCTGTACGACGAGGAGGTCTCGGGCGAGAACTACATGGACGTGTTCTATCCCAAGTATCAGGTCACCATGGACATGATGAACTTCGCCGGCCCCAACTCCAAGTTTATGCACTGCCTGCCGGCCACCCGCAACGAGGAGGTCGTCGACGAGGTCATGGACGATCCCGAGCGCTCCCTGTGCTGGGTCGAGGCCGAGAACCGCAAGCACTCCATCCGTGCTCTCCTTGCCGCCCTGGGCAAGCGCACCCCGCTCAACGACGAGGGTGTCGAGTACTCCGCCAAGGCTGAGCTCCACGCCGCTCTCGAGGCTCTCGAGCAGCTCTAAGCCTCAAGGCTTCTAAAAGCACGTTTGCGGGCGGCGGATGCTCGTCTCCTGTCGCCCGCTCACCGAGGCCCAAGCAATTGCCTTAATACCTTAGGGCCTCGGATCTGTCCAAGACTGAGCGAAGGAGCTCATCATGAGCGACGGAAAGAAAAAGCTTTCCTTCTTGACGGTCATTTCGACCATCATCTGCGTCGTCTTCGTTTGCGAGGCCGCCGCTCCTGCTGCCGCCATTGGCAACCAGCAGTTCTTCTGGTGGATCTTCCTGATCCTGACCTTCCTGCTTCCCTACGGCATGGTTGTCGCCGAGCTCGGTACCACCTATGACGGCGAGGGCGGCATTTACGACTGGGTACGCGATGGCCTGGGCGACAAATGGGGCGCCCGCATCTCGTACTACTACTGGGTCAACTACCCGCTGTGGATCGCCTCGCTGGCTACCATGTTCCCCGACATTTTGGGCATGGTCTTTGGCATCGAGTTCAACTTGATCGCCAAGATGGGTATCGATCTTGCCTTTGTGTGGATCGTCTACCTCATGGGCCGCTCCAAGGCGGCCGACTCCGAGTGGGTCCTTAACGGTGGCGCCATCATCAAGGTCGCCGTCGCCGTTATCGTTGGCGCTTTGGGCATTTGGTATGCCATGGAGAACGGTTTTGCGAACGACATGTCCGCTGCCACCTTCCTGCCCGAGCTCACCAACACCAACGCTCTCGGCTACCTGTCGATCATCATCTTTAACTTCATGGGCTTCGAGGTCATCTGCACCATGACCGACGACATGGCCGATCCCGCTCGCGATATCCCCAAGGCTATCATCGTCGGTGGCCTGTCCATCGCCGTGATCTACCTGTTCGCTGGCTTTGGCATCGGCGCTGCTGTGCCGGCCGATTCCATCGACCCCGACTATGGCATGATTGTCGCAGTCCAGACCATGGTGGGCGACTCCATGATCTTCAAGGTCATCTGCATCGCCTTCCTGATCACCCTGTTCGCCAACATGGCCGCCTGGTCCTTCGGCGTCAACTCCGTCGCCCGCTATGCTGCTGAGCACGGCAACATGCCCAAGGTCTTCGCCTCGATGATCTCCGAGGACGACATGCCCAACGGCGCCAACCTGGTCAACGCTGTCGTTGCCTCCCTGGTGCTGTGCTTGCAGCTGGTTCCCATCGACGCCATCTCCAACGGTGTTTTCTGGATGCTCTTCGGCACCTCCGTCGTCTTCCTGCTGCTCACCTACATCCCGATGTTCCCGGCATTCCTCAACCTTCGTAAGAACGACCCGAACCGTGAGCGCATCTTCACGTTCCCGTTTAAGGGCGCCATGATGAAGGTCATGCTGGCCATCCCCTGCATCGAGCTGGTTCTTGCCATCGTTGCAACGCTGGTACCGTTCTCCGCCGCTGAAATTGGCGACAAGGTCCCGATGATCGTCATCTTCATCGTGCTCGTGCTCATCGGTGAGGTCGTCCGCGTCGTCAGCGCCAAGGGCCGCGAGACCGAGTACAAGGGTCTGACCCCTGAGCTCGCAGCCCAGCGTCTCGCTGAGGAGGCCGCCGAGGCCGAGGAGAACTAGAGCACCCGGTTCTGGGGCTCCAACCCTCCTCGTGTACCAACGCGCGCTTCGTCGGGCTTGTCGCTCCCGACTCCGGGCACTCTAGCCTCTTCGGAGGCGTGCCCAAGCGACAGTTTTGATAACCATTCCCCCGGGGTGGGTGTGAGCGATAGCTCCGGTAACTACCGCCCACCCCAATCTCTCTTCCGTATCCTTCGTGCGTTTTGTCTCCGCGCACTTGGTTACGTCGTCGCTTGCCGGTGCGATTCCGTGAAAACCGGCACCGGGCGCCCCGACCTTTGCCGGGGAACGGGCGCCTACCATCTCTTGGTTTTAGGCTGCGGGTAACCCGCCCGCAGCAAGCGATCGTTCGATTTGGAGGAAATCTTATGCGTACGATCACCGAGTCCGAGTCCACCCCCAAGGCCGACGGCTTCTTCATGCCCGCCGAGTTCGCCCCGCAGGATCGCGTGTGGATGGGCTGGCCCCACCGCACCGACACCTGGGCCCACGGCGCCAAGCCGGCCCAGAAGCAGTATGCCGCCATCGCCCGCGCCATCTCCGAGTTCACCCCGGTCTATATGTGCGCCAACCAGGTCGACTACGCCAACTGCAAGGCCGTCTTCGAGAACGACGAGAACGTCACCGTCATCGAGATGACCACCGACGACGCCTGGTTCCGCGACACTGCCGCCACCTACGTCATCAACGGCAAGGGCGAGAAGCGCGCCAACCACTGGCACTTCAACGCCTACGGCGGCCTCGTCGACGGCCTGTACTTCCCGTGGGACAAGGACGAGCAGATCGCCCTCAAGATGGCTGAGCTCTCCGGCTGCCGCCGCTATCGTCCCGATGACATGATCCTCGAGGGCGGCTCCATCACCGTCGACGGCGAGGGCACCCTTGTCGTGACCGACCAGTGCCTGCTTTCCCCGGGCCGCACCTGCTCTGCGGTTCTGGAGGAGGAAGAGGATCCCGAGTCCATCTGGCCCAAGTACCACAAGAAGTTTGAGCCCTGGAGCGAGGAGCTTCGCGCCTATATGGACGAGCACCTCAAGGATTACCTGGGTGTCGAGAAGGTCATCTGGGTCAAGGAGGGCATCGACCCCGAGGAGACCAACGGCCACATCGATGACGTCGCTACGTTCATCGCCCCGGGCGTCATGGCCTGCATCTGGACCGACGATCCCGAGTACCCGTTCTATGATCAGTGCCACGCTGCTTACGAGACCCTCTCCAACGCGGTTGACGCTAAGGGCCGCAAGATGAAGGTCTACAAGCTCTGCATGCCCGTGAACCCGCTGTTCATGGACCAGGCCTCCTGCGACACCATCGACGCCGACGAGAACGCCGAGCCGCGCGTCCCCGACGAGCCGCTGATCGCCTCTTACATGAACTACCTGGTCACCAACCACGGCGTTATCGTCCCGCAGTACGGCGACGAGAACGACCAGCTGGCCGTTGACACGCTCCAGAAGATCTACGACGAGGTCTGGGGCGAGGGCGTCTACAAGTGCGTCGGCGTTCAGTCCGAGCAGGTCGTCTTCGGCGGCGGCAACATCCACTGCATCACGCAGCAGGAGCCGTCCGCGTAACTGTCTGGCTTCCTGAGGCACGGCACCTTCCCGTTCATTCGTTGCTTGCGTACCACAAAGTACGCGGCGCTCCTCTTTCACGGGAATCTGCCGCACCTCAGAAACCCAGCCGATCAATCGGACAGTCGGTGAATCGCACCGTGACCATCTCGGGGCATTGATGGTCTGGCCACTTGATGTCTTGGTCGGCTGGGTTTTTCTTTGGGCACTCCGTTGCCTCCACTTCGGAGTGCCCGCCTCTTTGATTGAGTGCGCGTCTGATCTGGGATTTATTGCGGGTTAGGCCAATTGTTCGCTTGAATATCCCAGGTCAGACGCGTCTTCAATTGCCGAAAGTTTCCGGTTGCGAGCGCGACCGTTTTGATAGGAGTATCTATGTACCAGCGTATCGTTATCTACACGCGCCTGTTCCGCGAGCGTTGGTCCAACAATTGCATCCTCTCTTCTCTTTGGGATGGCACCTGCACCGGTGACGCGGCCTGTAACCCTACCTTGGGCTGCGCCTTCGGTACAGATGCCATCCTTTTTGCTGTAGGGGGAGCGTGCCGTGGCAGGTAAAAAGTTCTCCCTGTTCGAGGTCATCCTCTCGGTTATCTGCGTTGTCTTTACCATCGAGGCGGCCGCTCCGGCATCTGCCATGGGTAACGTGCAGTTCTTCTGGTGGATTTTCCTTATCGCTACGTTTTTGCTTCCCTATGGCCTGGTAGTTGCCGAGCTGGGTACGGCGTTCGATTCCGAGGGCGGCCTGTACGATTGGGTTCGCCTGGGCTTGGGCGACCGTTGGGGTGCCCGCTGCTCCTGGTGCTACTGGGTCAACTTTCCGCTGTGGGTGGCAAGCATCGCCTGTATGTTTCCCAGTGTCATCAATGCGGTATGGGGTGTCGAGTTTTCGCTCGGGGTCCGAATTGCCATCGAGCTTGCCTTTGTGTGGGGCGTCACGGTCATGGCAATGCAGCCGGTGGCCGAGGCCGATTGGGTCATGGATGGCGGCGCCGTCATCAAGGTGCTCATTACCGCCGTGGTGGGAATCGTCGGCATCTGGTTTGCCTGCAACAACGGCTTTGCCAACGATATGTCGTTTAAGACCTTTGTCCCCGATCTGGGAGACACTAACTCACTGACGTATCTTTCGATCATCCTCTTCAATTTTATGGGCTTTGAGGTGGTCGCGACCTTTGCCAGCACGATGAAAAACCCGTCGCGTGATATCCCCAAGGCGGTTACCGCCGGTGGCGTTGCCATCGCGGCGATCTACATTATCTGTGGCATCGGTATTGGAGCCGCGGTTCCCACCGAGCAGCTTTCACTCGATTCGGGCATTGTGGACGCGGTTGCCGCCATGGTGGGGCGCGCTCACCCGCTGACGATGGTCGTGGGCATGGCCTTTTTGGTAACGCTGTTTGCCAACATGATCTGTTGGAGCTTTGGCGTCAACAACGTGGCGAGCTATGCCGCGCGCCATGGTAACATGCCGCGCCCCTTTGCGCTGGTGTCCAAGAAGACCGGCATGCCTAATGGCTCGGCACTCATTAACGGTTGTTTTGCCAGCTTGGTGCTGCTACTTCAGATTCCGCTGGGCGAAGGTTCCGACGTCTTTTGGGTCTTCTTCTCGATGAACGTCGTCTTTCTGCTCATGAGCTATATCCCGATGTTCCCGGCGTTTTGGCGCCTGCGTAAATACGACGACCGCCCACGTGTGTTCCGCGCGCCCTTCGAGGGCAAGGTGCTTGCGGTAGCGCTTGCGGTGCCGGTGGTAGAGCTCGTGCTTTCGATTGTTGCGACAATCGTGCCGCTTAACAGCTCGCCCGCCGAGATGTCAAAGTTGCCGATCCTCATGGGTGTGGTGATCGGCGTGTTGCTGGGCGAGGTTTCGCGCCTCATATCGCGCCGCGGCCGCAGCATCGACAATCCCGGCGTTGGCGCAAGGGGGACAGGTCGCTTTGCACCAAAACAGTAGCGCCGCGAGTTGTGCGGTGCTAGATGCATCTTGGATTACTGCTTACGCTGCTCGGGATCAGATGCGAGCTTGGGTGCAAAGTAGGGGACGTGGCCCAGGTAGGGGCAGCTGTCCGAACGTGCCTCGACGGCGCAGGGGACATCGTCGTAGGTCATGGAAGAACCGAGTCGGGTGATGGCCTTGGCGGCGGGCGCGACGAGCATCTTGAGCGGAGCGATCGGTGTCATGGCATCTCCTTTCATCGGTGAGACACAGCTTGTTTATCTAAACGATACAGTACGTTTAATCGGTGAGTCTAATCTTGCGGCAAAGAATCTGTCAACATCCTCACAGCATCTAGACAGGGGAGGCGGGCATGAGTTTCGCGTTCTATATCTACACCACGATTATCATGGGTGTGGCTCTGGTGACCAGTGCCGTGGCATTGGTGGTTTGGCTCATGACGCGCCGTCGCGACAGCCTGGTGGCCGCGGCGGGCTTTTTGCTCTACATGCTCGATATGTCAGTCATCTTTTTTGACGAGTACAATCGGCTCAAATACGACTACGCTGTTACCTTTAGCGAGCCGTTGCAGCACCCCTTGCTGCGCTGCGTGCTCGGTATTGCCATCTATGCCTGCGTGGTACTGTGGATGTTTGCGCGCTTGCGCAAAAGGCCGACGTCGCGCATGCTCGTACTCGCTATCGTGCCGTTTTCAATCTTGCAATTGCTGCTGGTGCCTCGCAGCGGCGCTGCCGGAGAGATGCAGCAGTATCTCTTTTGGCTCACGCGTGACCTGGGCAATGTAGGATGTCTTGCCTATGCCGCCTGGCATTACCGGTACAGAGCCACGCGTGTTGAGAAACTCGACCTCGACCGCTCAAAGCTCTTTTGGAAGGTGGCCTTCGTTCTTGTGTTTTGCGTGATCGCCGAGGACACCTACATGATCTTGTTCTGCCGCCCCGACTCCCAAAACCCCGTCATCGGCCTCTTTTTGTGGTATCTGTCCGAGCGCAATATCTCCGAAAACGTGCTGCTCGTGGTATGCGCGGCTCAGCTTTTTTGCCAGTTTAGCCATATCCTGCGTGTGTATGCCCGTCATCCGCGTGCCGATGAGGACGTGGCAGCCGAGAGCGCAAGCTCTGAGGACGATCTCGCATCGCGTGTGGTGATTTATGCCGACGCCCATAAGCTGTCACGGCGCGAGCAGGAGGTGCTCACGCTGGTGCTGAAGGGCAACGACGCCCAAAACATCGCCAGCGAGTTGGTCATCAGCCCTGGCACGGTCAAGGCACACTTGCATCGCATCTACGTTAAAAGCGGCGTCTCCAACCGAGATGACCTTATAGATACCTTTTGGCGTTCCTAGCCTCATTCTTCCTCGCATGCGGGTCTTGCTGTGTGGGCGGCCACACCGTTGGGCGTAATGAAGCGGTAATAATCTCAGACAATAAACCTGCAGGTAAAGCGTGTAAACCTGCTTAAACTGACCGTTTGCGGTCCCTGGCCTTGGCACGGGTTTGCCCCTGTGTATCAATGGGTGTAGCGCGAAGCCGCGGACGTGGGACAGACGTCCGAGCACGGCTTGTAGGCACGCGCCGATGCGGGAGCGCTACGCTCCCAACCGAGTGCCCACGCGGGCGGTGCGTCCGCGTTACAACCAAAGATGCCTGAGGAGGCTCGCATGGACAAGGCTGATGTAGTTATCAAGAGCGACGCCGTCTTTACCGGCGATGGGCTCGAGCCGTTTAAGGGCGGCGTTGCCGTGCGGGGCGATAAAATCGTTGCCTGCGGTGACGATGCTCACCTGGCACCGTTTATCGGTCCCGATACCGAGGTGCGCGACTTTGGCGACCAGCTCGTCATGCCCGGCCTGATCGACTCGCACACGCATTTTGCCCAGGGCGCGTTTATGACCGACCCCGATTTTGCCGTCAACCTCATCGACTGCACCAGTTTTGAGATGGCGATGGAACGTGTCGTGGCGTTTGCGGCCGACCATCCCGATAACGAGTGGATTCTGGGCTGCCAGATTATCCAGTTCCAGTGGGATGTCCCCGAGATGCCCACGGCCGCGATGATCGATGAGTACATCTCCGACCGCCCGGTATTTCTGCAGCAGGTTGACTTGCATACCTTTAGTGCCAATACCTGCGCCATCAACAAGGTGGGAGTAACTTCGCAGACGCCCGATCCCGCAGGCGGCAAGATCCTTAAGGATGCCGACGGCAATCTGACGGGCGTGTTTTCCAACAACGCCGGCGCCTTCTTTATGGACGAGGTCTACGACCCAGCGCCCGAGGTTGTTGACGCGTCGTTTGCAAAAACCGCCCGGCGCGCCAATGCCCTGGGAATCACTACGGTCGGCATGGTCAATCCTACGTTTGTGAGCATGGAAAACCCGTATGCGGTGTTGGCAGGTCTTAATGCCAAGGGCGACTTGCCGCTGCGCGTGTTCCTGTACACCGACCTGTTCGAAAACGAGTCCTTGACGCTCGAGCAGATCAAGGAGAAATACGCCTTCCCGGGTACGCAGGTGGAGTGGCACGGCTTTAAGCAGTTCCTTGATGGTGTGTGCTCCGACCATACCGCCTGGATGCTTGAACCCTATAGCAACGCACCCGACACCTGTGGTGAGCCCGCGGAGGAGCCGGAGCGCATCCGTGCTGCCATCCTGAGGGCGCAGGAATGGGGCGTTGACACGCGCATCCATGCAATCGGCGATCGCTCGGTGCGTTTTGTGCTCGATTGCTTTGAGGAGGGCGAGCGCTTGCATGGCAAGCGGGATTGTCGCCACTCCATGGAGCACAACGAGACGGTTCAACCCGAGGATATGCCGCGTTATGCCGAGCTCGGCGTCTGCCCCGGCATGCAGCCGTGGCACATGCTGCTCGATATGGCTGACCTTGCCAAGGACGAAGCCGTGGGTCCCGAGCGTGCCGCGCTTTCGTGGCCCCTGCATAGCCTGCTTGCCAGCGGAGCCGTGGTGCACCTGGGCAGTGACTTCCCCGTTGTGGGCTTGGAGCCCATGGAGGAGGTGTACGGCGCGGTCTTCCGCATGCTCGAGGACGGTTCCAACCCTGAGGGCTGGTTCCCCCAGGAGCGCATTACCATGGCCGAGGCTCTGCGCGCCTACACCTATGGCAGCGCCTACGCCATGCATGCCGAGGACCGCATCGGCACGCTCGCGTGCGGCAAACAGGCAGATATCTGCGTGCTCGACCGCAATCTCTTTGATTGCGAGCCGGCCGAGGTGCTCGAGGCTACCGCAGCCCTCACGATGATCGCCGGCAAGGTGGTCTTTGAGGCATAGCGCCATCGTTTGATTGGGCGGCTTGGTGCCAGTTGTCAGCCGCCTGACATCCATTCAGCACTACTCTCTCAAGGAAAGGGGAGAACAATGGCAGAAGAAGTAACCGCTGCCGTGGAGGAGGAGCGCGAGCTCGCCTCCCAACCGATTCCCGGTCTGGTGCGTAAGTACACCATCGTCACCGGCCAGGGCATGCTCGCCCAGATCATCATGGTGGTCCTTGAGGGCCTCGTGATGGGTTGGGGCCTAGGTGCCCACGGCCTGGCATGTGTCTCGATCATTATGTCGGTCGAGTACATCAACCTGGCCTTTGGCAACCTGTTTGGCACCGGCGTGCCCGCCGTGGTGGGCAACCTTTTGGGTGCCGGCGACATCAAGGGCGCAAGCAAGGCTTTTAGCCAGGGCTTTTGGCTCACCACGATCGTGAGTGTGCTGCTTGCTGTGGTGATGGCAGTGTTTACCGAGCCCATCTGCACATTCTTTGGCGCCACGCCCGACATCATGGCCGATACCGTTGCCGGCGTGCGCACCTTCGCCGTGCTGCTGCCGCTCACGGTCATTGGCCAGATGATCACCGCTGTGATGCGTGTGGACGAGAAGGTTCAGATCCAGGCCAACCTCATGACCGTTTCGGCCATCGTCGCCATCTGTTGGCTCGCGCTTTCCACGTTTGTGCTCAAGTTTGGCGTTATGGGCGCCGGCGTGTACTACGGGCTTTCCATCGGTATCTGGGCCATCGGTATCTTCTGGTTCATCGGGGGCAAAAAGTCCCAGCTCCAGATTAGCCTGGCCGACCTTAAGCTCGACCTCGCCATCTGCGGCCAGATCTTCAAGATCGGCTTCCCGTTCTTCCTGGTCCAGGGTGCGACCTTTATCTTTAATACCGTTGCCAACTCGCTTTTGGGTTCGCTCGGCGGCGACATGGGCTCGCTCTACATCGCAGCCTTTGGCGTGATCAACGGCTACATCCTCTACATTACCATGATGGTTGCCCAGTGCTTCTCCTACGGTCTGCAGCCCATCGCTGCCTTCAACGCCGGCGCAAAGGCTTGGGCACGCCTTAAGGAGACGCTCTCCTGCACGCTTAAGTACCAGGTTGTGACGCTGGCGCTGGTCACCGTCGCGCTCTGGCTTGCCGCCACCCCGGTGTGCGCCTTCTTTGCCGGCAGCGATCCTGCGCTCGTTGAGGTTGCCGCCAACGCCACGCGTACTGTCATCCTGGCTGTTGCCCTGGGCTATCTTGCCATGACCATGTCGATGTATTTCCAGGCGGTCGAGAAGGTGGGTGTCGCCACGTTTACGGGCCTGCTTCGCTATGTGATCTGCTCGGTGCCGCTTATGTACCTCCTCGGCAACATGATGGGTGTTGAGGGCGTGTGGATCGCCCTGGTGGTGGCCGATGCCATTACTGGCATCATCTCCATTGCGCTCGCCGCGCACGAGTCCAAGCGCCTTGCCACGCTCTAGGCTCGGACATGGCTGGCGTACGATAGTCGAACAAGTTAACTCGCCTGCAAGCCACCACAATGGGGACAGTCCCCCATTGTGGTGGCTTTTGTTATTTAGGGTCTGAGATTTCGGCTCTATAAATAATGCTTTTGAACTTGGTTACTATAAGATTATGGTAAACGCTACTATAAGATTATGGAGAATGAAACTATTCGATTAAGGTAACAGCGTAATAAGGGGCGTTGATATGGCTGAGTTCATTAACAGGGATTTGCATGAGTTGCTCATTCGCATGGCAGGCTGGTTTCCTGTTGTGTCGTTGACAGGGCCTAGGCAGAGTGGTAAGTCTACGCTGGTTCGGCATGCCTTTCCCGACTATTCCTACGTCACGCTTGAGGACCCTCAAACGAGGCGCGCGGCCTTGGAGGATCCGGTGAGTTTTATCCGCAACCGAAAGGGCGGACTCATCATCGATGAGGCGCAATACGCCCCGGATTTGTTTTCAATGATCCAGGTTGTTTCGGATGAGCGGGGAGACGCCGGCCAATACATCCTTACAGGCTCGCAAAACTTTTTGATGATGAAAAGCATCGGGCAGTCTCTTGCCGGGCGAGTCGGGATCTTAAAATTGCTGCCATTATCGTTTCGAGAAGCGGAGAGGGGCCAGCAGGGGCAGCTGGAAGTGGATTTGTTCGCGCTCGAAGGGGGATACCCTCGCCTGCGTTCCGCCGGAATGCCGTCCTCGGTTTATTTTCCCAGCTATATCGATACCTATGTTGAGCGCGATGTTGTGGGCTTGCTTGATGTGCGCAATAAGGCGGAGTTTCATAAGTTTCTGTCCATAATTGCTCAGAGCGTCGGTGCCCTCATCAATATATCCTCGCTTTCTCGAGATACGGGCGTGAGCGTATCGACCATTAAAAGCTGGTTGTCCATTCTGGAGCAGAGCTACCTGACGTTTTCGCTGCAGCCCTATTATGCAAATGCCAAGAAGCGTCTAACTAAAACGCCCAAGCTCTATTTTTACGACACGGGGCTGCTCTGCTACTTGCTCAAAATTGGATCACTGGAGCAACTATTGGAGAGCCCTTATCTGGGGGCCGTTTTCGAAAACCTCATCGTTTCCGAAACGGCGAAGAGCCATCTCAACGTGGGCGAGAATCCCGAGCTGTATTTCTATAGGGACGACAGCAAGCGTGAAATCGATTTGCTCGACTGTACAAACTCAGGGAGTCCCAAGGCTATCGAAATAAAATCATCCAGAACGTATCACGATAAGTACGCCCGCCATCTACAGACTGTATGCGATGAGATCGACATTGCAAAAGATGCGCGCTATGTTGTGGCCCGCGTGGACTCAACGTATGAGTCGAAAGACTGTAGTGTGGTTTCGGCGCGTGATTGGCTTTTACGATAACAAGCTCGGCGTATTAACGGCTGCCGCGAAGGGAACCGGCCCCCTTTTTGCGGCGGTTTTTGCCTATCTGGTGCGTCTTAGATGCAAGTGAGTAGACTTATTTGGATATGCCGAGCACATCGCAACAAATACTCAATAAAACCGCAGGTCAGAGCTGTGGCGTTTTGGGGCGTGCTTGACCTCCTGCAAAAAGCCTACTCACTTGGTTTTTCTGCTAGAAGACCGCCGCGAGGGAAGGCAGCTCCCTCGCGGCGGCTGACATTTGCCCAGATAAAACCTGCCAAAATAAACCTGTCTACTCTTTGAGCCAGAGCCGACACTAATTCAAATGGCGAAATCAAAGGGCGTTCTCTGCATGGAGGGCGCCCTTTTTTATCGCGGGATGTTTTGCGTGGCAGTCATGAGGCCCAGGCGGTTGCTGACGCCGAGCTTGCGATAGATGGCGTTGACATGCTTCTTGACGGTTGACTCGCTTATGAATAGCTCGTTTGCCATCTGTTTGTTCGTTTTGCCGTCGAGCATGAGCCGCATGACTTCGGCTTCGCGCGGTTGGATATTGTGTTCTGTAATGAAAGCATTTAGCTGGTTTGTGTCTTCTGTCTGGGTGAGTTTAATGCCCCGAGGATAGAGGTTGGCGAGCGCGAGGCTCGCGTGCCGAGCGACTTCGAGCAGGATTGCGAGCTCGGTGTCGGTGAAGTCTCCGGCCGTGCGTTCACGAAACAGGGTGATGCTTCCTAGCGGGCTGTCGTTGTGCGCGAGCGTGGCCGTACAGCCAAAGTAGACGCCCTGCGGTTCCATCCATTTGCGATAGATGGGCGTGGCATCGCGTCGCTCGACGTCGACGAGGTCGAGGTCGCGGTAGACGCCGACCTTATGTAAGTCAAAGCTCCATGTTGTATAGTCCATCGCGGCGTAGCGGTTGTAGTAGTCGCTCAGTGCGCGGTCGTCCATTCCGCTGCTTGCGGGGTGGACGTAGCGTGGGGCATCACTGCCCGCTGCCTCGATCAGGTCGAACATGGCGATCCGATGGGGCATGAGCCCTGTCGTTCCCTCGAGGGTCTCCTTTTGCAGCTTATCGACACCGTGTGATGCGTGGATTGCAAGCGCGAGCTCGTTGAGAGCAGTCCAGGTCGTACTGTCCAACTCAATAGTCTGCTGATTATTGCATGGGGGCATAGGGCATCCTTTCCATTGTGGAACCCAGTATGTCATGTTCTCGGCCTGAATAGAACTTTAGGTCAGCGAATGGTATACCGTCGGTCGCTGAAAGGGGCTCGAGGGACCATTGAGAACATCTCGGTGCGGCCGCATCATGGTCTCGTCAAGCAAAAGCACCGAGATTTAGGAGCTTGAAATGAAGACCATTTACGAGAGCGAGTCTACGCCAAAGAAGGACGGATTCTACATGCCCGGCGAGTACGAAGAGCAGGAGCGCACCTGGATTTTGTGGCCGCATCGCTCGGATGTGTGGCGCTGTGGTGCCAAGCCGGCGCAAAAGGTCTTTACCGAGATTATTAAGACCGTTGCACGTTTTCAGCCCATCACTGTGGGCGTCAACACTGAAGACTTCCCCGCGGTGTGTGAGATCTTCGACGGCGTTGAGAACGTGCGCGTTATCCACATGGAGTACAACGACAGCTGGATTCGCGACCCCGGCCCGGCGTTTCTTGTCAACGACAAGGGGGACGTGGCACTCTCGCACTTCCACTTTAATGCTTACGGCGGTTTCATTGACGGCCTGTATTTCCCGTGGGACAAGGACGCTTCCATTGGCCTGCAGGTGGCACAGCTCGAGCAGGTTAACCGCTATCGTCCCGAGGATTATATCCTCGAGGGTGGCTCGTTTAACTGCGACGGCCAGGGCACCGTGGTGACCACCGAGATGTGCCTGCTCAATGAGGACCGCAACCCCCAGTACACCAAGGAGCAGATCGAGGAGAAGCTTGCCGAGTACCTGGGCATCGAGAAGGTCATTTGGATCAAGGATGGCATCGACCCGTTTGAGACCAACGGGCACGTGGACGACGTCGCATGCTTTAGTGCGCCCGGCGAGGTCTGCTGCATGTGGACCGATGATCCCAACCATAAGTTCTACAAGGAGTGCCAAGAGGCGTATAAGACGCTTTCCGAGACGACGGATGCCCGTGGCCGCAAGCTCAAGATCCACAAGGTGATTATGCCTGCGACCTCGGTATATATGACCGAGGAGGAGGCATCGACCATCGATCCGGTCGAGGGTGTGCTGCCGCGTACTCCCGAGGACGCCTTTGAGCCCAGCTACCTCAACTTCTTGCCCATCAACGGGGCGGTGCTGGTGCCACAGTTTGGCGACCCCAACGATGCCCAGGCACTCAAGGATATCCAGGCTGCTTATCCGGACCGCGAAGTCATCGGTATCATGACTCGCGAGGTTATTTACGGCGGCGGCAACATTCACTGCATCACCCAGCAGCAGCCCAAGGCGCGCTGCAAGTAGAGGCGGTTGCAGGCACACGGGGTAGTGTCGATATGACCTGGGGCCCGCTGGCGCACACGCTGGCGGGCCCTTTTGCGTGCGGCGGGCAGCGTTGCACGCGGGCACTCGGGTCTAAGCGAGGGTACCAGGGGCCTTGCTTATCGTCGATAGTTGGTCTAGAATCGTCGATAGTCGATGATGGGGGGTAGCATGCAGCTTGTTGAAAGTGAGACCGTGGAGTTCAAGTGCACATTTACCCCTAAGCTGCTCAAAGCTGTGGTGGCGTTTGCCAATTCGAATGGCGGTACCTTGTATATCGGAATCGACGATTTTGGCAGCATCGTCGGCGTGGACGATATCGATGCCACCATGCTTCAATGCTCTAATGCAATAACCGATGGCGTGTATCCCGACGTTTCTGAAATCACGACGGTCTCCGCATTGGACATCGATGGCGCAGCGTTGGTGAAAATCGAGGTGGAAGCGGGTCCTCACAAGCCGTACTGCCTGTGCTCGAAGGGATTTGTTCCCGCCGGGGTATATCGGCGCCTAGGTCCTGCCAACGTGCCCATCGAGATGGCCCAGATCCGCTCGATGATCAAGCGCACCGACGGCGATTATTTTGAGACCGCGCGCTCTCATGAACAGAGCTTGACGTTTTTTGAAGCCGAGCGGGTCTTTAGGCGCGCGGAGATTACGTTTGACCAAACCTCTCAAAAGAATCTCGGCCTTATCGATGAGCTGGGCTTTTACACCAATTTGGCACTGCTGGTCTCTGACCAAAACCCCTTTGCAGTCCGCGCTGGCCTCTTCAACGACGATGCGTATACCGAGTTTATCGACCGTCAGGATGGCGAGGGCTCGATCTTCAGGCAGATAGAGGATATCGAACGGTTCCTCAATATATCGAACGCAACGCGTATGTACTTTGTGCCGGGAAGGCTCGATCGCATAGATAAGGACGACTATCCCCGCGAGGCTGTTCGAGAGGGAATTCTGAACCTGTTTATCCATCGCGACTACGAATCTTCGGTGGCGTCTCTTATCAAGATGAGCCGTACGGCGCTTGAATTTACCAATGCGGGAGGGCCGCAGCACATCAGCGTCGAGGAGGCGCTTGCGGGCGGCTCGGACGCTCGGAATCCAAAGCTGCAACTGCTCTTTTTGCGTCTGGGGATGGTTGAGGCGTTTGGAACGGGCCTCAAGGGGATCCGTGCGCTCTATGAGGCGGAAGGGTTGGAACCCGAGGTCTGCGCCTACCCTGCAATGTTTAGGTTGTCGCTGCCCAACGTCAACGCCGTGCGCAATTCCTATCTGACGCCTCGTGGCAATAGCGGTCCCAACTTGCGTGGGGATTACAGCGATTATGAGCAGCTCGAGCGGGAAGGGGCGCTGCCGCCCGATGTTTCGCAGGCGTTTGCATCCGTGCGAGCGCAGCGAGAGGGACACGTGTCGATGAATGGCGACTGCGGCCACGAGGTGCGTGCCAAGCTCGTGGAGGAGCTTGGCTTTGATGTTGCGTGCAAGGCGTCCGCGATGCTACAGGATCTCTCGGACGAGCGACGTGGCGGATACGCTCGCACCTTGATTCGCTTTGCCCTTGAGCGGCCCCGCGGTTTTACGCGCCAGGATGCTTCGGACGCTCTGGGAACTGGGCGCGACGTGACGCTGCGGGTTATCAACGGTTTACTTGAGGAAGGCGCACTCGTTAAAGAGGGGCGTGCTCGAGCGACGAGATATCGCGCTGTCGGACAGGTTTAGGGACGGGCGGTCCGGCCCCCTGGGTTATTCCTGGGCAGAGGCCAAGGGCCGGGTGCCCGGCTCGCCTTGATTGAAGGGGTACTTAGAGCGTGCCGCCGTACATGTAGACGATAAAGCCGTCACCGGTGTCTTGGCTGTGGTCCTCTAGGATGCGCTTCATGTTGAGGTGCTCGTAGAACTGCCAATCGGAGTTGCAGTCGCTCATCAGGAAGAATTTGGTGCACCCGGCTGTGGCGAGTTCGGCGCGCGCAAGGTCGATGAGCGCACGGCCGAGCCCCTTGCCCTGCCACTCGGGCACGATGATGATCAGGTTGAGCTGGCCCTGGGCATATTCGTTGCCCGTGGCGGCAAAGCGGTCGGCTGTTGCCTTCTCGCGGCTATCGCCAAAGAGCGAGCCTTCGAGCTTGGCATCGGCGGTCTTTGCCATCTCGGTTGCCTGGGCGAACATCTCGTTGTAGCAGGGCTCCCACGTGGGATTGGTGCGTGGTTTGCCGTCTTCGAAGATGCCGATGCAGCAAGCGGCGATGATGCGGCCTTCAGCTTCGGCAACGAGCGCGATGGGGGAGCGCTGCAGCTGCATGGCGATGTTAAAGCGCGCGCAGAAATCGGCGGCTTCGACGTCGCCTCGGTTGCGCAGCGTGTTGCACCACAGCTGGTTGTAGATGGCGGCGATGCCGGCTAGGTCATCGAGCGTGGCGGCACGCAGAGTTACGTTGTCAAGGCTCATGGGGGCTCCTTCCAAGTTGGGTCAGGCCACTTCTGAGTGTGACATGGCCGCAGGGCGCCCGCATCAATCATTCGGCAGACGAGCCCCGATACCTCGGGGACGGAGAGGTGGCAATTGGGTAGTCATTGGGGACGTTCTTAAAAGACTAGTCAAACAAGAGCGTCTCCAACGACTACCCCAAAAGGAGCGTCCCCAAGTGCCAGCTTTGGCAACGACGCTGGCAGAAAAACGTCAGCGAAAATCCGCCAGAGCGAGCAAGGTGCCTTGA
This sequence comes from uncultured Collinsella sp., assembly GCA_900542965.1. Lineage (GTDB taxonomy): Bacteria > Actinomycetota > Coriobacteriia > Coriobacteriales > Coriobacteriaceae > Collinsella. The sequence goes on along the minus strand of UQPY01000019.1, from coordinate 16,177 downwards.
AGCGAGGCGGCATTGACCTTTTGGTCATGCCGTCGAAGCTGAAAGGCAGATTGCCGCTCTGGCGGGTTTGCAGCGTCGGCCGGTTACGGCGTTTGGTAAAACGCCGTAACTCTAAACCCGCTCTGCGATCTCGTGGATGAGGTAGTCGGTCTTTTCCCAGCCCAGGCACGGGTCGGTGATCGACTTGCCAAAGACGCCGCCATCGACTGGCTGATTGCCATCCTCCAGGTAGGACTCGATCATAAAGCCCTTGACCAGCTTGGAGATGGACTCGTTGCGGCGGCAGCTGTCGAGCACCTCCTTGCAAATGCGGTACTGCTCCAGCGGGCGCTTGCCCGAGTTGTCGTGGTTGCAGTCGATGACCGCTGCCGGGTTGGCGTAGCCGGCGTGCTCGGTGTAGCGCTCGGCCAGGCGCTCCAGGTGCTCGTAGTGGTAATTGGGGTAGGTGCGACCGTCGAGACCGATGTAGCCACGCATGACGGCGTGCGCGAGCGGGTTACCGTCGCACTCAACCTCCCAGTTGCGGAAGATGAAGCTCTGATGTGCCTGGGCGGCGTAGATGGAGTTGAGCATGACGGTGGTGGAACCGGCGGTGGGGTTTTTCATGCCGACGGGCACCGAAATGCCGCTCGACACCAGGCGATGCTCCTGATTCTCGACCGAGCGCGCGCCCACGGCAACGTAGCTCAGCAGGTCGACGAGGTACTGGTAGTTGGACGGGTAGAGCATCTCGTCGGCGGTAAAGAAACCGGTCTCCTCGATGACGCGCAGGTGCATGTGGCGGATGGCCTTGACGCCTTCGAGCAGGTCATCGGGCGCCTCGGGGTCGGGGTTGTGCAGCAGACCCTTGTAGCCGGTGCCCTTGGTGCGCGGCTTGTTGGTGTAGACACGCGGAATGATGATGAGCTTGTCCTTGACCTCTTCGGCGACCTTGGCCAGTCGGTTCATGTACTCAAGCACCGAGTCCTCGCGGTCGGCAGAGCACGGGCCGATGATGAGCGCTTTGCGTGCGTCCTCGCCGGTAAAGACCTTGGCGACCTCGGCGTCGAATGCCTGCTTTTTGGCGGTAAGCTCGGCGGAAAGCGGCATTTCCTCGCGGATCTCCATGGGGATCGGCAACCTGCGCTTGAATTCCATGGCCATATGGGGCCTCCTTTATCAATTAACGGCAACAATTGGCGAATTCTCGAATGCTCGGCATTATCCGCTGTCGCACGCTAAAGTGCAAGTGAAACCTGCCGAAAAGGGACAGGTTTATTTTGGTCGGTTTTATCTGGGGAAATGTCGGCGCTTGCCGGAAGGGGAGGGCCAGCGTACGGCACGCTGGAGCAAGTTGGATCTTCTGCGGCATACCCTGTGGACAAAAAATGGCAAATATGAGTACTGTTGCTAGCGTAGTATCATATTGATCTTACAAGATAATAGACACAACAGTAAATATGTTCATTAACGTTGGCACACAGAAGCATGCACCGGGCATTTTGATCAATTTGAAGGCATATCTAGGCCGCAAAGAGGTCGTTTGGGGCAGTTTTGGCTGTTACTAAAAAGGTGACAGTACTCATATTTGCCATTTTTTGTCCACGGGGCCTTGAGGGAGGCCGTTAATCAGGTCCCGGGGGAGGCGGTTCGAGGGCCGCAGAACAAAAACGGGGGCACAGTTCATTCTGCGCCCCCGTTTTTGGGTATTGCGGTTGTTTGCCGCCGGTTTTACGCCGCCTCGTCGAACTGCGAGTTGTACAGGTCGGCGTAGAAGCCGCCTTGGGCGAGCAGCTCGTCGTGCGTGCCCTTCTCGACGATGTCGCCGTCACGAATTACCAAGATCACGTCGGCGTTTCGGATCGTGGACAGGCGATGTGCGATGACAAAGCTGGTGCGGCCCTGCATCAGTGCATCCATGGCGCGCTGAATGAGCTCCTCGGTGCGGGTGTCCACGTTGGAGGTCGCCTCGTCCAGAATCAGCGCCGGGCGGTCGGCCAAAATGGCACGAGCGATGGTCACGAGCTGGCGCTGACCCTGCGACAGGTTGGTGCCCTCCTCGTTAATCATAAAGTCGTAGCCGCCGGCGAGCGTATGGATAAAGTGATCGCAGCGTGCGGCGCGTGCAGCGGCTTCGACCTCGGCATCGCTTGCATCGGGGCGTCCGTAGCGGATGTTCTCGCGGATGGTGCCGTTAAACAGCCAGGTATCCTGCAGCACCATAGCAAACTCGCCGCGCAGCGCCGCGCGATCCCAGTCTCGCACGTCGACACCCTCGACGCGCAGCGAACCGCCGTCCACGTCGTAAAAGCGCTGCAGCAGCTTAATGAGCGTGGTCTTGCCGGCGCCGGTGGGGCCGACGATGGCGATGGTCTGGCCGGGCTGCGCCTCGCAGCTAAAGTCGTGGATGATGGTCTTGTCGGGCGTGTAGCCAAACTTGACATGGTCAAACTCCACGTGGCCGGGGCGCTTCTCGGGAATCTGCGCGTCGGCCTTCTGCTCCTCCTCGGGCGCGGCCAGGAACTCAAAGACGCGCTCGGTGGCAGCGGCCATCGACTGCATCGTGTTGCTCACGTTGCCCAGCTGCTGCACGGGCTGCGTAAAGTTGCGAACGTACTGGATAAAGCTCTGAATGTCGCCGGGCGTGGCATTGCCGGTCAGCGCGAGCTGCGCACCCACGACGACGACGCCCACGTAGCCCATGTTACCCACCAAGCTCATAAGCGGCATCATCAGGCCCGACAGGAACTGCGAGCGCCAGCCACTAATAAAGAGACGGTCGTTTTGACGGTCGAACTCTTCGATCGAGGCCTCGGCGCGGTCGAACACCTGAATGACGTTCTGGCCGGCAAAGTCCTCCTCGATAATGCCGTTGACGGCGCCCAGGACCTGCTGCTGCTCGCGGAAGTACGGCTGCGAGAAGTGAATCATCACCATCAAGATAATCGCGGCGGCCGGCAGCGTGAGCACGGTGACGCCGGTGAGCGGCAGGCTGATCGACAACATCATGACGAGCACGCCGATAATCTGCGTGACGGACGTAATAAGCTGCGTCACGCTCTGGTTGAGCGACTGGCCGAGCGTATCGACGTCGTTGGTGATGCGGCTGAGCACATCGCCCTTGCTGTGACCGTTGAAGTAGCTCATCGGCACGACGGCAATCTTGGCGGCGATCTCCTTGCGCATGCGGTAGCAAATCTTTTGCGTGACACCGGTCATGAGCCAGCCTTGGATGAGGCTGCAGACAGAGCTCGCCAGATACAGGCAGAGCAAAAAGCCGAGCGTCTTGGCGATCCAGTCAAAGTCAACGTCGCCGGTGCCGTTGACCTTGGCGACCAGGCCTTCGAACAGCTTGGTCGTAACCTGGCCGAGTACCTTGGGTCCCACAATGTTAAAGATGACCGAGCATACGGCAAAGGCGACGGCGACAAACACGGCAACCTTGTGCTGGCCGATATAGCCGAGCAGCTGCCTCATGGTGCCCTTAAAGTCCTTGGCCTTTTCGCCGCGACGCATGCCGCCCATGCGGCCCATGGGTCCACGCTGACGGGTGGGCTTGGGAATTTGGGTCTTGGTCTCGTCTGCCATTAGCGCTCGCCTCCTTCCATGACGGCTGCAATCTCTTCTTGGGTAAGTCCCAGCTCCTTGGCGGAAAGCTGCGACTGTGCGATTTCCAGGTACGCCGGGCAGCTGCGCAGCAGCTCCTCGTGCGTACCGGTGCCCACCACGTGGCCGTCGTCGAGCACGATGATTTGGTCGGCGTGCATGATGGTCGCGATGCGCTGGGCCACGACCACGAGCGCGGCGTCGGTGACATTTTTGGCGAGCTCCTCGCGCAGGCGCGCGTCGGTCTTGTAGTCAAGCGCGCTAAACGAGTCATCGAACACCACGACCTCGGGCTTCTTGGCCAGGGCGCGGGCGATGGCCAGACGCTGGCGCTGACCGCCCGAAACATTGGAGCCACCCTGGCTGATGGGGGAGTCGTAACCGCCCTCGCGCTCGGCGATAAAGTCCTCGGCTTGGGCGATGCGCGCGGCCTGGCGCATGTCATCATCGCTTACCATGTCGCCGGCAAACTTGAGGTTGCTCTCGACGGTACCCGAGAATAGGCGCCCCTGCTGCGGGATGTAACCAATGCGGCGGCGCAGCTCGGAAAGGGTCATGTCGCGCACATCGATGCCGTCGAGCGAAATGCTGCCGCCCGTGATGTCGTACAGGCGCGGAATCAGCTGCACGAGCGTGGACTTGCCCGAGCCCGTGGAGCCAATGATGCCGAGCATCTGACCGGCATGCGTGGTGAAGTTCACGCCGCTGATGACGTCGGCGCGGGCATCGGGATACTGGAAGCTTACGTCGCGGAAAGTGAGCTCACCGCGCGGCGCGCTGGCGGCAGGCAGTTTGGGCGAGGCGGGGTCGTTGATGCTGGTGGGGCAGGTGATGACCTCTTCCACGCGCTCGGCCGCGACCTCGGCACGGGGCAGGATGACCGAAACCATGGTGAGGATCATAAACGCCATGACGATCTGCATGGTGTAGGAGATAAACGCCATCATGTTGCCGACCTGCATCACGCCGTCGGACACGCCCTGCGCGCCAAACCAGACGATAAGCACGGTGATGCAGTTCATGACGAGCATCATGAGCGGCATCATAAAGCTCATGGCGCGGTTGGTGTAGAGCTGCGTGGTCATCAGGTCGAGCGACGCCTTGTCAAAACGCTCGAGCTCATGCTCCTCGCGGTTGAACGAGCGGATGGGCATAAGGCCGTCGAGTAGCTCGCGGGCGGTAAGGTTCACGCGGTCCACGAAGCTCTGCATCTTCTTGAACTTGGGCATGGTGAGGCCCATGAGCACGCCGACGACGGCCGAGACCGCGATGATGGCCACGGCGATGGTCCACTCCAGGCCGGTGTGGTTGGCCAGGACGCGCATGACGGCGACGATGCCCATGACGGGAGCCATCAGGCACATGCGGATAAACAGGGTTGCGGCCATCTGGATCTGCTGAATATCGTTGGTGCAGCGGGTGATGAGCGAGGCCTGGCTAAACTTGCCCACCTCGGCCGGCGAGAAGTGCATAACCTTGTTGAAGGTCTCGCGGCGCAGGTCGCGGGCGATGGAGCAGGCGGTGCGCGACGCCACGGCACCGGTCAGAATGGTGGCGACGAGCGACACCAGGCACAGCCCAAACATCGTGGTCGCCATGTGGCTCAGGTAGGCGTTCTGCACGTCGGCGGGATCGATGCCCTGTGCCTTGTACTCGTCCTGTACATAGCTCACGGCGCGCTGGGTGACGATGGAGCCCGACATGGAGCCCATTTTGTCCGCCATTTGGTTGGCGCCCTCGACGAGCTTGCCCTGATCGATAAGACCGCCTTCAACGCCTAGGCGCAGGCTCTTCATGGTGATCTTGCCGCCGTCGGCGTCGATCTGCTTTTGCATGCTCTGCGCGGCTGCGGCCTTCTGCTGCATCTCGGCGAGCTGCTCGGGCGTCATCGCCGCCATCTGCTCGGGGGTGGGCATGGCCTGAGCGGCGCCGCCATCGCTTGCCTCGGTGGACGAACCCATCATGTCGCCCATAGAGTTGGCGTCAATGCCCTGGTTGAGCGAAAGAACGACAGTCTCGGGCAGGCTCATAATGTCGGCAATCTTGCCTCCATCGGCACGCTCTTCCTCGGTACCCTTATACGTTCGAATGCCATTTTTGTCAGCCTTGCTAAACACGGCCTCCACAGCTTTGGCGTCCTTGGTGCTCATAAAGAGTTCAAGGTCGTCGAGCGATTCGGCGCGGATGGTGTCGGGTACGGGCGAGGCGATGCCGCCTTGCTGCACGCCCACGTCGACGATGTCGCTCATATAGGTAGGCAGCGCCAGATCGGCGTTGCAGCTGATTACGATAAGCACGATAGCTGCGAACAGTGCCAGGACATGTTTTTTAAAGAGCTTGAGAATCCTCACTCGGCATCTCTCCTTTCTTGATTGCGGTCGATAATTTCGTTGGCACGCCTTAGAAGACGCACCATCTCTTGGGTATCTGTTTCGCCGAGCTGCTCGAGGAAAGCCGTGGTGCGGTCCTCGAATTCCCGACGTTTGATTTCGAGGTCCTGGAATCCCTTGTCGGTCACTGTGACGTGTACGCGACGACGGTCGGTTTTTGAGTGCTCGCGCTCAACCCAGCCCTTGGCCTCGAGGGCGCGCAGAATATTGGCGATGCGGGCGCTCGAGACCCAGGCGCGATTAGCGAGTTCGCTCGGCGTGAGCGAACCGCCAGCGAGTATGAGGGCGCGCATGACGGCCATCTCGCCACCGAGGGCTTTGTCCGCAAAGCGCGAAATGCGCTGATGCATGCTGCCAAACTCGGTAAGGAGCTGACGTCCAAGTTCACGGAAATCGGTATCTTCCACCGAAAACCCCTAACACTAGAAACTATTTTCGGTGAAAGATGATACCCTTGCACGCGCGCCCTATACGGTGGATTTTTGGGTCATGCCTAGAAAACTACCTTTAGGCGATCTCCGTACACCGTCGGTACCAACAAAGTTAGGGGCAGATCGTTGGGCATGTCCTAAGCCTACTCAGAGGTACTTTACCCTGCTAAAGCTGGCATAACAGCTAGAGTGAACGTCGTACAAAGGCAAGGAAAAAAACTAAACAAATCGGTGAACGGTAGTTGTTTGTGCTCGCATTTCCTGCGGATTTGTTAAAAACGCCCTAATGGTATAAAAAAAGAAACATATAACAGCCCTGATGAAGGGGGTGGCTATGTTATCCTTCTCAAACGGGTGAAATCTTGGGTTTGGGTTGCAGTTCCAAGGTGGACAAACGTTTTTCCCTGCACCAACGTGTGGTGAAGAACGGAAGAAGCCGGTAGTGCAAGCCGAAAATTCAAGAATTCAATAAGCAGCGGTGTGAGAGAGCGCCGCATTACACGTAACTAGGAGCGTGGTTACACAATGCAGGAGGCATGGGAAGGCTTCAAGGAAGGCATCTGGACGGGAGAGGTTGACGTCCGAGACTTCATCCAGAAGAACTACACCCCCTACGAGGGCGACGAGTCGTTCCTCGCCGGTCCGACCGAGCGTACCAAGGAGCTGTGGGGCGAAGTTCTCGACCTGCTGCTCAAGGAGCGTGAGCAGGGCGGCGTCCTCGATATGGACACCAAGACCGTCACGGGCATCGTGAGCCACCCCGCTGGCTACATCGATAACGCCCACCGCGAGAAGGAGACCATCGTTGGCCTCCAGACCGACAAGCCGCTCAAGCGCGCGCTGCACGTCAACGGCGGCATCCGCATCGCTTGCCAGGCTGCCAGCCAGCACGGCTACAAGGTCGACGAGAACGTTGTCGAGCGCTACACCTTCGAGCGCAAGACCCACAACGCCGGCGTCTTCGATGTTTACACCCCCGAGATGCGCGCTTGCCGCTCGGCTCACATCATCACCGGTCTGCCCGATGGCTATGGCCGCGGCCGCATCATCGGCGACTACCGTCGTGTTGCCCTGTACGGCGTCGACTACCTGATCAAGGACAAGGAGGCCCAGAAGGCTTCCACCCCGACGGTCATGACCGCCGACAACATCCGCGATCGTGAGGAGCTGCAGGAGCAGATCCGCGCCCTCGGCGAGCTCAAGATGATGGCCGAGACCTATGGTTTCGATATTTCCAATCCTGCTACCAACACGCAGGAGGCCATCCAGTGGATGTACTTCGCCTACCTCGCTGCCGTCAAGGAGCAGAACGGCGCCGCTATGTCCATCGGCCGTACCTCCACGTTCATTGACATCTACGCTGAGCGCGACCTTGCCAACGGCACCTTCACCGAGGAGCAGATCCAGGAGTTCGTGGATCACTTCATCATGAAGCTCCGCATGGTCAAGTTTGCCCGTACCCCCGAGTACCAGGCCCTGTTCACCGGCGACCCGCAGTGGGTCACCGAGTCCATCGGCGGCATGGGTGTTGACGGCCGTACGCTCGTTACCAAGATGAGCTACCGCTACCTGCACACGCTCGAGAACATGGGCACCAGCCCCGAGCCCAACATGACCGTTCTGTGGTCGACCCGTCTGCCCGAGAACTTCAAGAAGTTCTGCGCCAAGACTTCTGTCGCCAGCTCCTCGATCCAGTACGAGAACGACGACCTCATGCGCGTTTACCACGGCGACGACTACGGCATCGCCTGCTGCGTGTCCTCCATGCGCATTGGCAAGGAGATGCAGTTCTTCGGCGCCCGTGCCAACCTGGCCAAGTGCCTGCTGTACGCACTCAACGGCGGTGTTGACGAGGTCTCCAAGAAGCAGGTCGGCCCCAAGTACCGCGCCGTCGAGGGCGATACGCTCGATTACGACGACGTTGTGGCCAAGTACAACGACATGATGAAGTGGCTCGCTGGCGTGTACGTCAACTCGCTGAACATCATTCACTACATGCACGACAAGTATTGCTACGAGCGCATCCAGATGGCTCTGCACGACAAGCACGTGCACCGCTGGTTCGCTACGGGCATCGCTGGCCTTTCCGTCGTGGCTGACTCCCTGTCCGCCATCAAGTACGCTAAGGTCCACCCCGTCCGTGATGAGAACGGCATCATCGTCGACTTCGAGACCGAGGGCGAGTTCCCCAAGTACGGTAACGACGACGACCGCGTCGACCAGATCGCTCACGACGTTGTGCACCAGTTCATGGAGTACATCCGCATGAACGACACCTACCGCAACTCCGTGCCCACGACCTCGGTTCTGACCATTACCTCCAACGTCGTGTACGGTAAGAAGACCGGCTCCACGCCCGACGGCCGCAAGGCTGGCCAGCCGTTCGCCCCGGGTGCTAACCCCATGCACAAGCGTGATAGCCACGGCGCCATCGCTTCGCTGTCTTCGGTTTCCAAGCTCCCGTTCCGCGATGCTCAGGACGGCATCTCCAACACCTTCTCCATCATCCCGGGTGCGCTCGGCAAGGAGGACCAGGTGTTCTTTGGCGATATCGACCTTGATCAGCTGGGCGAGTAACTATTGTTAGTGCTATACTAACAATAACGATTACTGATTAGCGCGCCGGTTTCGGCCGGCGCCTATCGATCGAAGGAGACACATTATGAAGGTTTCTGAAGTTTCCGAGACTCAGGCCGATAACCTGGTCCACATGCTCGACGCTTACGCCGAGAAGGGTGGCCACCACCTGAACATCAACGTCTTCAACCGTGAGACGTTGCTCGATGCTCAGGCTCACCCCGAGAAGTATCCGCAGCTGACCATCCGCGTTTCCGGCTATGCCGTGAACTTCCACACGCTCACCAAGGAGCAGCAGGACGAGGTCATTTCGCGTACCTTCCACGACAAGTTCTAAAGGGATTTAACTCCCGCAGGATCGCCGGGCCGCTTTGGGTTACTTTCCAAAACGTCCTCGGACATGCAAAGGGCTCCGCTGCGCGCTTCGCGCGGCGGAGCCCTTTGCGTCCTGCGGAAATGTTTTGGAAAGTAACCCAAAGCGGCCCGGCGGGGGTCCTGTGTAGTCACCCTTTAGGCGGAACTCTCCTGATGGGTTGGGCGCATTGGGCACTTTGTTGGTAGCTACCGCTTATCGCATATAGCTACCGTTTGCGGAGTAAGTAACACATTGTTGTAAACCGTGTAGAATCCTAGATAAGCACGGAGTTTTCCAGGGAGACGCTGTCCTTTGTTGTGTGCAAGGGACGGCGTCTCTTTGGCGCTTGGAGGCCGTTCTGCAGCAGGACGGTGGACGAGCGTCGCATATTAAAAAGCCAACGTCGAGATGGGTCGTGATAAGAATGGGCAAGTACGTAATCGTGGTTGAATCTGGTTCGGATGTGACGCCAGAGCTCTGCAAACGCTACGGCATCGTGCGCGTGCCCATGCATGTCACGATTGGTGACGAGACCGTCGAGGACGGCTCGATCGATCCGCTCGAGATTTATTCGCGCTGCAACGAGTTCGGCGTGATGCCCAAGACCAGTGGCTGCGCACCGGCAGATTTCTCCCGCGTGTACGACCGCATTCACGCCGAGCAGCCCGACGCGACTATTCTGCATCTCGCGTATTCCGAGGCCACGACCTGCTCGCATCAGTCCTCAAAGATTGCGGCCCAGGGGCGTGACTACGTGTTCTCCATGGACACGCGCTTTGTCTCGGTGGGCCAGTCGCTCGTTGTCGTCGAGACCGCCAAATACATCGAGGCTCACCCCGATGCCACCGTCGACGAGATCTTTGCATTTACGAACTCCGTCATGGACCGCGTGCTGTTGGGCTTTGTTCCTACGGACCTTGCCTTCCTTAAGGCGGGCGGTCGCTTGTCCAACGTCGCGTTCCTAGGCGCCCATCTGCTCAAGATTAAGCCCTGCATTGAGGTGACGGGCGGCAAGTTCGTGGCGACTAAGAAGTTCCGCGGCTCTATGCTCAAGTGCGCCCGCGCCTTTATTGACCACATGGTTGCCAAGGGCGAGATCGACTACTCGCACATTGGCCTGGCGTATTCGGTGGGCCTTTCCCAGGAGCTGCGCGACGACATGGAGGTCTATGCGCATGACCTGGGCTTTAAGGATATTACTTGGACTCAGGTTGGCGGTGTCATCTCGAGCCATTGCGGCCCGACCGCCTTCGGTGCGGTGCTCACGCTTAAGGCGTAAGGCCTGGCGTCTATCGATTTCTATTGCCTCGGCGGCGGGCGGGTTGTGACAACCTTCCCGCCGCTTTTGCGTGAAGTAAAATAGGACGACCTAATTGACACCTAAACCGTTTTGCCATCATGCGTATGGGCTAGAATGTCTCTGGCATTTATGTAGCTAAAACCAAAGAGAGGCAAGGTAGCGGGAATGGCTGAGATGACGCTCGAGGGTGTGGACGCTCGTCCCGAGGACTCTGCGTTTGCCCTGGGCCGCGTACATTCGATTGAGACGATGGGTACGGTCGACGGACCCGGCATCCGCTTTGTGGTGTTTGTTCAGGGCTGCCCCATGCGCTGTGCGTATTGCCACAATCCCGATACCTGGTCTGTTAACGGCGGCACGATGGTGACCGTCGAGCACCTCATGGACGAGTTCCAGAGCAACCATGAGTTTTACCGCAGCGGCGGTATTACGGTGTCCGGCGGCGAGCCGCTCCTGCAGCCCGCGTTTTTAGCCGACCTGTTCCGCGCCATGCACAATAACCCCGATGGTCGCGTGCATACCTGCTTGGATAGCTGCGGCTATGCGTTCGATCCCGCGCATCCCGAGAAGTTCGATGCCGTACTCAACGAAACCGATATGGTGCTGCTCGACATTAAGCATGCCGATCCCGTCGAGCATAAAAAGCTGACCGGTTGCGATCCCGCACGCATCCTGGCGTTTGGTGATGAGCTTGCCCGTCGCAAGATTAAGGTCGTTATCCGCCACGTGGTGGTGCCCGGCATTACCGATACGGTTGAGGAGTGCGAGGCACTCGGTCGTCTGATTGCCCCGTGGCATAACGTGGTGGGCCTGGAAATGCTGCCGTATCACACGATGGGTGTCGTCAAGTACGAGCAATTGGGCATTCCCTATAAGCTCGAGGGCGTTCCACAGATGGATACCACGCGCATGCCCGAGCTGCGCAACGCCGTCATGACCGGCATGAAAAAGCGCCGCTCGGAACTCAAAAACGCCATCGGCTAGCGAGCCATTTTCGCCCCCAAGGGCACTCATTTGGGACAGACTTAAATGAGTGCCCCCGGGCACCAAGTTGATTGCCAAAGAGCCCCGTCAAGTTGCGGTGGAATAGTTCTTATTTTTCGGCTTATGCCGCCCAAACAGGAACTATTCCACCGCAACTGCGTTTTGGGCGGAGATGCGCAACAGAATCGTGCCATTTGGATAAATACGCTTGTGGTTTCTTTAAAGACACCTTAAACGCTGCTGAATATCTTTGGAAAGAAATGCCTGCTCGGTATTATGCTGCTCATATATGAACGGTAGCAGTCAGGAGACCACGTGCGAAACAACGCATCGCGGGACGAGTATGTGCCGCAGCATGGCAGCAGATATGGGACGAAGGGCACGCCTTCGCGTGGCCTCGCTGACGCTCGCATCCGCGTGACGAAGATTGCCGCCATTGGGATGCTAACGTTGGCGGTTATTATCCTCGGAATTACCGCCAAAACCTACGCGTCGGAGCGAATGGCACACTCAGATGCGTCAACGGTACAGACGCAAAACAAAAAGGTCTCTGAATCTAAAGCCACCGCAAGTCAAACCCTGTCGACAGCGAGCCTCAAGACGAGGCTTTCGAAGGCGGACTTTAACGATATTCCCTCAGGCGATACCGTGCAGACCTTCTCGCTGGTTGATGACCAGATCCCCGCCCTGGAGGATGAGAGCCTCGGCGCGCTCCAAGATGCCCTTGACCAGGCCAAGGAATTGGGCGATGTGGGCGTGGTGTTCTACGACCTGTCAAGTGGCAAGGGCGTGACGTATAACGCCGATGTCGAGGTGTACGGTGCGAGCAGTTATAAGGCGCTCTATGTGCTCTACGTCTGCGAATCTCTGGTCGAGACGGGCCAGGTCTCACTCGATGATTCCCTTGGCACCTATGGCGGCTACAACATGGGCTGGCAGACGGTGCGCGACCTGATCGAGGCTGCGGTCGTTAATTCGGACAACGATTCGTTTATCGCGTTGCGTGCGGCGTTTGACCGTGTCGGTTACGAGGATTGGATTGTCAGTCTTGGCATCGATTACGATACCGCACTCGATCCAATGAGTGATTTTCCCACCTATTGCCCGCGCACCTCGGCCAAGTTGTGGCGCGAGATGAGCGAGTATCTGAGCCATGATACCGAGACATCGCAATGGCTGTCGGGCCTTCTGGCCTCTACGGCCCGATCGTTTATCCGTGACGGTATTGCGGACGACCAAGCCTTGGTGCGCAACAAGGCAGGCTGGATTAGCGAGGATGGTTGCTATTCGACATGCGATGCGGGCCTTATCGACATCGATGGCCGTACCTATGTCATGAGCATCATGACATCGATGCCGTGGAGCGACCGCTCGAGCGAGGTCACGGCTGCGATTGCAAAGGCTCTGTTTGATACGCGAGCTGCGCTGGCCTAGCGTGTTCGTTTGACGAGGTCAAACAAAATGCTGGTACCATACCGTGGTTGAGAATTACGTATAGGTTTGGGGAATGGCATGGCTACCATCGCGATTATCGGTGCACTCGAAAAAGAGATCATGCAGATTAAGGAAGAGCTGAGCGACGTTTGTGAGGCACAGGAGGCGGGCTTGACCGTTGTGAGCGGTGAGTTCGACGGCCTGACGCTTGTCGCCACAACTGCGGGCATGGGCACGGTGAATGCCGCTGCTGCGACGCAGCACCTCATTAGCAAGTATGCTCCACAGGCAGTTGTGCTTTCGGGTATCGCAGGTGGCCTGAATCCCAAGCTCCATATTGACGATATCGTCATTGGCAAACGCCTGCGCTATCTGGATACCGATACCGCGCTTATCGCCGAGTCTGCACCGGGGCTCGAGGAGTTTGTCTCGACGCCTGCGCTGGTCGATATTGCCGCCGATGTGCTTGCTGAGCGTGGGTTTGTTGATGCTTCGACAAATGCGACCGCTTCGAACGAGGGCGCAAAGCAGTTTCTGGTCGGTACGATTGCCACAGGTAACCGCTTTGTGACGGGCGCCGCCATGCGCAACGACGCTATCGAAGCGACGCATGCCGATTGTGTCGGCATGGAGGGCGCGGCAATTGCCCATGTCGCAACTAAAAATGGTGTCGATTGCCTGGTGCTGCGCGCTATCAGCGATAATTGTGACGAGGCGTACGATGCGATTTGCGACCGCGAGTTCGACCTGTTCGAGTATGCCCGTACCGCGAGTGGCATTACGCTCGATATCGTTCGCCGTATCGCTGCTATCTATTAGCGCGCTCTTTTGTAAGAACCTACGACCAAGGAGTGTCCATGGCCGATTCCATTAACTACCAGCTTGCCAAGTTCGTCGCCAGCTATGGCAAGGTTTCGCAGATTCCCGAGTCCACCTGCCCCGAGGTGAGCTTCGTCGGCCGCTCCAACGTGGGCAAGTCGTCGATCATGAACAAACTCTTTGGCCGCAAGAACCTCGTCAAGGTTTCGAGCACGCCGGGCAAGACGAGCAACATCAACTTCTTTGAGGCTGACGACGTGCACTTCGTCGACCTGCCGGGCTATGGCTTCGCCCGTCGTTCCAAGGCCGAGCGTGACCGCTGGGCAGAACTTATCGGCGACTTCTTCGACTCGGAGCGCAGCTTTAACCTGGTCGTGTCGCTGGTGGATATTCGTCACGACCCGAGCAAGCTCGATCATGACATGATCGACTACCTGCAGGGCAACGAGTTCAACTTTATCGTCTGCCTCACCAAGGCCGACAAGCTCAGCCGCACCCAGCAGGCTCGCCAGGCAGCAGCCATCAAAAAGCAGCTCAACGTTCCGGCCGAGAACGTAATCATCACAAGCTCCCAAACCGGCATCGGCATCGACGAACTCAAAAAGCGCATCGCCGAGGCTTGCCTCTAATCAGGCCTAACCTTTCAAAAGCCCCTATCTGTATCACCCCAGTGATAGTTATTGGTAAACTATCACTGGGGTGATATTTTTGTTTGGAGGTCGATATGGAGCTTTGGCACGGGTCGGAGGTTGTTGTCGAGCATCCGTCGTTGGATAAATGCAGACAATTCAATGACTATGGGTGTGGGTTTTATTGCACGCCACATGAGGAAATGGCAATGGAGTGGGCATGTCGGACTGAGTCTGATGGCATTGCAAATCGATATGAGCTCGATATGGATGGTCTCGCAGTCTTGGATTTGGAGTCCGGGGAGTTTTCAATTCTCAATTGGCTTGCGATTTTGGCTAACAATAGGGAGTTCAATGTTTCGACACCGCTGGCGCGCGAAGGACTTCGCTATCTGCTGGATAACTGCCTGATTGATATTTCTCCCTATGACGTAATTCGAGGTTATCGCGCCGACGACTCCTATTTTTCGTTTGCAAGACAGTTTGTCAGCGGCATGATCTCGCTCAGGCAGCTGCAACGTATCATGCGCTTGGGTGATTTGGGTATCCAATATGCTCTTATGAGCGAGTGCGCATTTTCGGCGATTAGATTCTGCGATTGGAAGCAGGCTTTGGGGTCTGAGTTTTATCCCAAGCGTTTTGAGCGAGAGCAGAATGCTCGACGCAAATACTTGGATACGGTTAACGGGTTCGATTCCGAAGGTATCGACATTAGGGATTTAATGGCAGGGAGGGTTGATTTAAATGATCCAAGAGTTAACGGATTGTGGGCCGAGTAGGACATATCCCGTCTACTACCTTGAGGATGCAATGAACAACCTCGGCGACTGCTTTGACTATGCCGTTAACGATTATGGAGCAGAAGGATCGGAAGTTGCTGAACTCTTTTGTCTGAGCGGCGTAGCCCGTGAGTTTGAGCGTGGCAACGCATGGGTCGTATCGGGAAAATCGGGCGTTGAGCTGTTCGCGCTTATCGCCGAAAGGTCGGGCTATCAATCGAGGCCGATGCCAAATCGAACCTACCGATTCGAAAAGACACCGGAATATTGGACAGGCTGGATGCTGGCATATCTTCAGTGGCGCCTAGGAGAGCCTTTCGAAGATTTGCTGCATGTCGTTCCATTTGATGTGCTGCGCAGCCTGTACTATCCCTGGCACGAAGCCTCGGAGGAACGCGTGGCGAGTCTTGTTTGCGATATAGCGAAGAAAACACCTCGTCAAACCAAGCTGGCGCTAGCAAGGAAGAGACTTAAGAAAACCCAGCAAGACCTGGCATACGAATCAGGTGTATCGCTCCGCTCAATCCAAATGTACGAACAGCGCCAGAGAAACATCAACGAAGCCTCGGTAACAACCGTAAGGGATATAGCAAAAGCCCTACATTGCAACATCGAAGATCTCCTAGAGCCTGTCTTCGAATATAAAGAAACCAGCGCAGCGTAAAAGAGATGCTGCCCGCTGATTGCTCAAGTTGCAGTTCGAGCAATTTGAGCAGCGAAGCTGGTTGCCTAGTGGGGGGCATGCGGGCCCTCAAGGTATCAAAATCCGCCTACGTATTGAAATGCCCCGCCAAGCTAAAGTGCTCGGCGGGGCATATTTCGATTCAAGACTTTAGTCTGCTGGCCGCGCAGCGGCCAGCTTTAAACCACCCGCTACGCGGGTGGAGACAAACG